>NZ_CP009251.1:2496681-2808767 GCF_001941345.1 Corynebacterium stationis | reverse complement strand
ACCAAAGCCCTTTGCATTGAAATAGTTAAACGGACAGAAATAAAAGAGCAGGCTTGCGCCTGCTGCGCGACTATTGCCTAGATCACAATGTGCACTAACGTGCAGGTACTGGCTCTAGCCGTGGGAGAACTTGTAATTTATGCATTAACAGCCAGATTTCATTTTCTCACTGAACTTTCCACAGTTGGAATTCGGTGCCTACCTTGTAGTCCACAGAGTTATCCACAGGTGTGAAAAGATTGGTTATCCACAGCCTAGTCTATGGGTGTGGATAACTCCCAATAGCCTTAAATTTTGCATTTACCTGCAGTAATGACTTAAGTCTAAAGTGTAAATTGAGAGTTATCCACATCACCGCCTAGGTTGTGAACAAGTTGATTACTCATGTTTACCCGTTTTTTGAACCCGCTGTCTAGTGATGTACGTTTTCGCGATTTCTTTTGGCGCGATAGGAAATCGGTGTCAAAATCCTGAAGGTTCAAGGCCGCAGGATGAGCCCATGAAAGTGGCGTTATCCAGCAGGTAAAAACATCTTTGTAATTTCGGGTACCCCTGTGTGTCGATTTGTTTAATGCACGTCAAATCACGTAATCTGTCATGGTCTATCGCAGCAATATGGCTGTGCGTGAGTATGTGTCTTGCCCCGTGTGCAAAATACTCGTCGAAAAGCGCTTCTTTTTAGCGCTGTCGAGGAAGTCTTGACCGGTGGTGAAACGTTAACTACCCACATTTGTAAATTTTTTTACGGGCTTGGTGTGCCTTGTATGCCTAGCCCGGTGAACCTAGAGGAGAATATCGTGGCAAAGGGAAAGCGTACATTCCAGCCAAATAACCGTCGTCGTGCTCGTAAGCACGGCTTCCGTACCCGTATGTCCACCCGTGCGGGTCGTGCCATCGTTGCGGCTCGCCGCAAGAAGGGTCGCGCAAAGCTGACTGCTTAATCCGTGCTTCCCACATCGAACAAGCTCACTTCGCCGACACAGTTTCGTCGGACAATTAAGCGTGGGCGTCGCGTGGGGTCGCATACTGTTGTCGTGCATGCTTACGACACAACTTCTGAAGCCGAACTCGTGACCACTGGTCCGCGGTTCGGCTTGGTTGTTTCTAAAGCCGTTGGGAATGCTGTGATTCGACACCGCACTTCCCGGCGGCTTCGGCATGTGTGCATGGCCTTAGCGGATGAGCTACCAGCAAATTTGGACATTGTTATTCGGGCATTGCCGCCAAGTTCTCAAGCCAGTAGCGCAGAACTGGAAAAAGATCTGCGCTCCGCTTTGCAGCGGGTTCGCAAGAAGCTTGAGAAGAGTTCTTAAATGAGCGGGGATGTCTATTTCAATTCCGACGGCGAAGAAATCCCAAGGCCTCGTGGCGCAGCAAAACCTTTGGTAAAAGCGGTACGCTTCTATCAAAAGCACGTGTCCCCGCTAAAGACGGTGTCAACCTGCCGCTTCGAACCAACATGTAGTGCCTATGCACTCGAAGCGGTTTCTGTTCATGGTGCGGTACGCGGAGCTGGTTTAGCTGCGGCTAGGCTGGTCAAATGCGGTCCGTGGCATCCGGGCGGGTTTGACCCGGTGCCGAAGAAGTAACACATTTTATCGATCAGTTGAGGAAACCAATCCCCAGTGCTTAATTTCATTTATTGGCCGATTTCATTCGTGCTGTACTGCTGGCATTGGCTACTGAGTCTTGTGCTTGACCCCGCTGCGGGCATCACATGGATTCTGGCCATTGTTTTGCTGACCTGGACCCTAAAGGCCATCATGGTCAAGCCGACCCTGACTTCGCTGCGTTCACAGCGAAAGATGCAGGAATTGCAGCCACGGCTGCAAGAGGTACGCAGCAAGTACGCCAACGACAAGACCAAGCAAGCAGAAGAAATGCAGAAAGTCTACAAGGACGCCAAGGTGCGTCCGATGGCAGGCTGCTTGCCGATGCTGGCGCAGGTCCCAATGTTTATTGGTCTGTTCCACGTTCTGCGTTCCTTTGACCGCACCGTCTCAGTTGCAGGCGGCATTGGACACCCAGCGGGTGAGCCAATGTCCATTGAGATGAACCGCTCAATTGGTAACTACTTCTTCAATCCAGAACAGGTTCAGTCTTACCTGGATGCCGAGCTCTTCGGTGTTCCACTGGTTGCAAACCTGCGTTTGAACTCACCAATTCTGCAGGATGTCACGACTCTGCAAGCAGCGATCATCATCGTTCCGCTGATTATCATCATTGCAGTTCTGACTCACCTGAATGCTCGCATGTCGCTTGACCGCCAGGAAGCACGCCGTGCCTCCGGCAAGACCCAAGCTCCACAGGGCCAAAATGCTGAGATGATGCAGCAGCAAATGGCGATGATGGGCAAGATGATGCTGTGGGTTATGCCCGGCATGCTGGTTATCTCCGGCTTCATCTGGCCAATCGGTCTGTTGTTCTACATGCTATCCAACACCGTCTGGACCTTTGTTCAGACCCGCATGGTCAATAACCACATGGACCGCGAGGAAGAAGCAGAAGAGCAGGCAAAAATTGAGCTCAAGCGCACCACCGCGCCAAAGCCAGGTGCTCGCAAGCGCGATACCCGCACTAAGAAGCAGCGTAAGCAGGGCAACAATTAATAATAAATAGGCTGCTGTATTTTTAGCCTTTATACTTTAAAGCGTCTGGGATAGTTTGATTCCAGGCGCTTTTTAGATCCCCTCAATTCTATTCGTGACCAAGGAGTTACTTGCGTGGAGCCGTCGGAAGTATTCAAAGACCGTCTGCTATTAGCGGAGAAATACCATGACTTGCTAGCAACAGACGGCTCCACCCGCGGGTTTATCGGCCCGCGCGAGGTTCCACGGTTGTGGGAACGGCACCTGATTAACTGCGCCGTAATTGGTGATGTGATGGATGAAGGCGCGACTGTTGTCGATGTTGGCTCAGGCGCAGGGCTACCCGGTATTCCTTTAGCTATCGCCCGTCCTGATCTGCGGATCACCTTGATCGAGCCCTTGCTGAAGCGTTCAGTGTTTCTGCAAGAAGTCGTCGACAAGCTAGCCCTTGACAACGTCACGGTTATCCGCGGCCGGGCTGAAGAAGGACCTATCAAAAAGGCCGTGGCCGGCGCTGACATCGTTACTTCCCGCGCGGTGGCTCCCCTGGGCAAGCTTGCGAAGTGGTCACTGCCGCTGGTTCGCCGCGGTGGTGAAATGATCGCTATGAAAGGCGAATCTGTACACGAAGAATTAGCTCGCGATGCAGCTGATATTAAAAAGGCAGGCGGCGGAAAAGCCCAGGTTGAGGTAGTGCGCGGGACTACCATTATCCGTATCCCACGGGTGAACTAGAGTGGTGGATATGAACAAACCGCGCCTGATTACTATTGCGAATCAAAAAGGCGGTGTGGGAAAGACCACCACTGCTGTAAACCTTGCTGCTGCCTTGTCCGAGTCCGGCAATAAAGTGCTGGTCATCGACCTTGACCCGCAGGGCAATGCGTCGACCGCGGTTAATGTTGAACACAGTTCCGGCACTCCGTCTAGCTATGAATTGCTCCTAGGCGATATTGACGCAGATCAGGCCATGCAGGCATCTCCAACGCTGGAGAATCTGTTTTGTATCCCAGCCACCATCGATCTGGCTGCGGTGGAAATTGAGATGGTCTCGCTGGTACGCCGCGAGTTTAGACTTTACGACGCATTGCATAAGGGCTTTTTGGACAAGCATGGCTTTGACTATGTCTTTATCGACTGCCCGCCGTCTTTGGGATTGTTAACCATTAACGCGATGACGTGCGCGGAAGAAGTCATTATCCCGATTCAATGCGAGTACTACGCGCTAGAAGGCGTGGGTCAGCTGCTGGGCAATATCACCATGATTCGTCAGCATCTCAATGAAGACTTGCACATCTCTGGCGTGCTTTTGACCATGTATGATGCACGTACCAAGCTGGCATCGCAGGTCGCAGATGAAGTCCGCGAGCAATTTGGCGCGGTGGTCTTAGGAAACATTATTCCGCGTTCTATTCGCGTGTCCGAGGCACCAGGCTTTGGCAAGACCGTAATTGAATATGACCCTTCATCACCAGGCGGCCACGCTTATGTGGCAGCAGCAAGAGAGCTGCATGAACGCGGTGACTATGTTCCACATGAAACCACCGGCGTCATTGGTGTCAGTCCGGAAATTTATGCGGAATTAGAAGCTTAGGCTGGAGAGATACTTTATGGCTGATAAGAAACCACAGGCACGATCAGGCGGGCTGGGCAAAGGCCTTGCTGCTTTGATCCCTACGGGACCTGATGCTCCCACGCGCAAGCCGCGTCTCGGCGATAGTGCAGCTGATGTAATCTTGGGCGCTGCTAAGCCTCGCGATGGCCAAGGCAAAGCTGGCGCTGAGGATGCTGACTCGAAGTCTGCGAAGCCTAAAGGTGGTTTAGGCACGGGCGGCTCATCTGCTGGCGGCAATAAGCGTGTGGTTGGTGCTCCGACTATTGCGACGACAAATTCTAAGAAGCGTCAGCCTAAGCCGGCATCGATCGGTGCTACTTACCGCGAGATCTCAATTGGTGAGATCCAGCCGAACCCGAAGCAGCCGCGTACCGTCTTTGACGAAGAAGAACTCAATGAATTGGTGCACTCCATTCGTGAGTTTGGGCTATTACAGCCCGTTGTAGTTCGTCCATCCGGTCAAGGTGGCTTTGAGCTGATTATGGGTGAGCGTCGCTGGCGCGCGGCATCCAAGGCTGGCTTGGCGACGATTCCAGCGATTGTCCGCGATACTCAAGATGATTCCTTGTTGCGCGATGCATTGTTGGAAAATATCCACCGTGTGCAGCTCAATCCTTTGGAAGAAGCTCACGCTTATCAGCAGTTGCTGGAAGAATTTAGCGTCACTCAGAATGAGTTAGCTGATCGGATTGGGCGCTCACGTCCACAGATCACCAACACCATTCGTCTGCTGCGCCTGCCCGTTGAAGTGCAACGCCGCGTTGCAGCGGGCGTTTTGAGCTCCGGTCATGCGCGTGCATTGTTGGGCTTAGAAGATAAAGACGTCATGGACAAATTGGCGCAGCGCATCGTTGCCGAAGGCATGTCCGTGCGCGCCACTGAAGAAGCCGTGACGCTAATTAAGCGCAATGGCATGCCTGACGCTCCACAACCGAAGCCTGCACAACCACAGCCGGAGATCTACACCAACGCGGGAGAACGCCTCTCAGACCGCTTTGACACGAAGGTAACCGTGACAATGGGCAAGCGAAAAGGCAAAATGGTAGTTGAGTTCGGCGATCAAGAAGACTTCGAACGCATCATGGCCTTGATCGACGGCGCAGGAGCACAAGGCTCTTAGTCCTTTAGGAGCCAACAGCAAGTAAAGGAAAAGCATGAGGCAATGCTTGAACCACTAACTCCATATTCGGAGATGCATCCGCGGGCAGCTAGCTCCATGTATTGGGAGTGCGCGCATGAGGTAGCTGATCCGGGCTTTGAAAAAGAAGCCTGGATTTCATCTACCTTGCTCAGCTTTGGTCCGTGTGGTTTCAGTATTCGCTCCGATGCCACCATCATCTACTGCGCTGCTGACGACGCCCCCGGTATCGCCAAAATGCCTACCGGGCCAGTAGCTTCAGATGCTGCCATCATCACGTCATTATTCGTATCCTCCCAGCGTTTCGGCCGAGGTCTCGAATCAGTTCTTCTGGATACTGCAATTATGGATTTACTCCAGCGTGAATTCGACGCCGTGGAAGCTTTTGGCTACCACGATTTTGGAGAGACCGCGGACGATGAAATCTTTTATGAAAGCACTGATGTAGGGACGCAAGGCCCTGGAATTGAAGAGCTCTTTAAGAGCACTTCTTCGGAGTTTTTCGCCGACGTTAATTTTGAGATTGCCCGGCACTTTCTAGGTATCCGCCCCGATCATATTGGGCTTTTACCGGTCTCTATCCTGCAAGGAGCAGGCTTTGAGGTCGTCCAAGACCATCCAGTTACCCCACGGCTGCGTTTAGAGCTGCCACCGGCCCATGACCTGCTCTCAGCAGCCGCCGTTGAAGACTTAGTCGCTAAAGCCTTGGCCTAGCAACTCCGATTATGCGTATAGAAAAATCACCGCAGCTAACGAAGTAAATCTTCGATGGATGCGGTGATTATCTGTTGGTGCCAAGCTTTATGGAGCTTGTTCAGCACGCAATAGCTCGGCGAAATTATAGGTACCGGTTGGCGCATCATCATCGTCAAGCAGATAGAGGCGCTTGACAGCAACCACGATGGCTTCTGCAATATCATCGCGGCTAGATGGATTGGTCAGTACCGAAACGTCATGCGGGTTGGACAGATAGCCCAACACCACCTGGACAACCGGCATGCGCGTAAGACGCAGCAGCTCCCACGTACGAGCATGATTATGGTTGTTGCTCAGATCCGTACGCGCGACAATCTCGCGTTGGATATATCCAGAGAGCGTTTCTCCAATCATGGAGGTACTACCTAGCTCGGAGCCGAAGTAAAAGCTTGCGATACCGTTAGCTTTTTCATTCGGGTAGCGATCGCAGGACAAGGAAATAACCAGATCAGCATCAAAAGCATTGGCTATTTCTGCGCGGTCCTTGTTGGAAGGCTCATCCTCGCGAGTACGCGAATAGATAATTTCCATGCCCGCTGCAATCATGCGACCAGCTAGGCGCTCGGCAAGATCCCACAAGATTTCTTCCTCAGAAATCTGGCCAAAACGACCTTTCACCTGCTGACCCTTGTTATCACCACCGAGACTCGGATCAATAACAACGCGTTTACCAGCGAGTTGGGGTCCCGCATTACGCACGCGTTCACGCTCTTGAATGTTGTGTGCAGACCCGCCGGTAATGCGTCGGCCCAAGAGGCCGAACGCACGAATCGTAGCGGGGCCGCACACACCATCTTGTTGCAGACCGTAATTGAGCTGATATTCCAGCAGTGCTTGATGGGTGAATGAGCCAAAATGGCCATCGATACGCGCCATGTAAAAGCCCAACTCCTGCAGCTGGCGTTGCAGCTGCAGGACATCATCACCAACAAGTTCATTGTTGGGTTGGTAGCTTAAGACCCGGTTGCCCAATTTATAGGAAGCCTGGCGTAGTTCCCGCAGGGTTAAATCATCTATATTTCCCGAAGGAATGATGCCCCGGGACTGCTGAAATGCTTTTAGGATGTCGGAAAGCTCGGGGTCGAAGTGCTTGTCTTCTTCGGAGAACTTCTGGCGCTTCCAATCCGATACGTCGCCGGTGTAGTTCGACAACATTCCAACGCGCGCAAGCGTAGCCCTAGCTTCAGCAACGCGGGCACTGCGATCTCCAACCCGAAGGACTTGATCCACTTCGTCCCCCTTTCTAGAACTCATAACCATTTCAGTAAATACTTTTATCCGTTGACAATTAATCTTGCATTCCACTCTAGTGTGACAGTTTGAGAATACGCCATTTCACACGAACATCAGTGGAAACATCAGCGAACTACGATAACAAACTAATCACGACTAGCCCTAACGCGGCGCCATGCCACATTAGCGGCAATAACCTGCAGGAACACAAAGACGCCGAGGTCTCAGCAGGAAGCTTTCGACCTCGGCGTCACATATTATTAGAGTCTTTTCATCACACTTTACGGTTGATGACAGACACGAGAAAATTACTGAAGCTGCGCCTGAATCTTCGAAGTAATCGCAGGCTTTGGCTGCAGCCCGATGAACTCATCGACCTTCTCACCATTTTTGAAGAGCAAGACAGAAGGGATGGACATTACCTGGAACATCGCGCCCAATTCACGCTCTTCATCCACGTTGATCTTGGCGATAGTGACATCGTCACCGATTTCCGCGGCGATTTCATCCAGCAATGGGGACAGCTTCTTGCATGGACCACACCATTCAGCCCAAAAATCAACGACCACGAGCTTGTCGGAGTCAATAACTTCGCTGCGGAAGGTGTCTTTGGTTACGTCAATTACGTTGCTCATATTCTCCCTAACGCTGTGCAGCTAAGAAATGTTCCGCATCAATAGCTGCGCGGCAACCGGAACCAGCAGCAGTAATAGCCTGGCGGTAGTGGTCATCAACAAGGTCACCACACGCAAAAACGCCATCAACATTGGTACGGGTGGAAGGCTGCTCAACTACGACATAGCCTTCTTCGTTAGTAGCAACTTGCCCTTCGAGGAACTCAGAGCGTGGATCGTGGCCAATAGCGACGAACATCGCGGTGAAGTCCTTCGTGGAGGTCTCACCAGTAACGGTGTCTTTAAGCTCTAGGCCGCCGACCTTGCCGTCAACCTCGATGACCTTCTCCACCGTTTTGTTCAGCTCCCACTTAATCTGTGGGTTCGCGCGTGCACGCTCGAGCATGATCTTGGAAGCACGGAACTCTTCACGACGGTGAATGATGGTCACGGTTTCTGCGAATTTGGTCAAGAAGGTGGCTTCTTCCATCGCAGAGTCACCGCCACCGACTACCGCAATGTGGTGGCCCTTGAAGAAGAAGCCGTCACAGGTTGCACAGGTAGAAACACCGCGGCCAGTCAAGGTGTCTTCACCTTCAACGCCGAGGTGGCGTGGTGCCGCGCCGGTTGCCAGAATGACAGAGCGAGCCTCAAAGACTTCGTCTCCGACGTGGATCTTCTTAATGTCGCCTTCAAGCTCAACCGAGTCCACGATTTCCATGCGCAGGTCAGCGCCAAAGCGAGTGGCCTGAGCGCGCATTTCTTCCATGAGCTCAGGGCCCATGATGCCCTTTTGGAAACCAGGGTAGTTTTCCACTTCAGTGGTGTTCATCAATTCGCCACCGTATTCAAAACCCTCAAAAACGATGGGTTTGAGCTCTGCGCGTGCTGCATAAAGTGCAGCGGTGTAGCCTGCTGGGCCGGACCCAACAATAGCGACATCATGGATGGTCATGTACTAACTCCTCTATTTGTTACCGTGGGCGATTATAGCCGCCAATAGGATCAACAGCAGGGTTCGTGAACTAATTTCATTCGCCACAGCTGCTGCATGTCGAGCCGAGCTTGCAAGACAGGTAGCTGCAAAGACCCCGGCGACTTGGTTTGAAAGTAAATTCTTAAAAACCAATTCTTCTTGCGAGTCTACCGCCGTCGATGGTGCGGCTAGCCAATCGCCAAGCGCAGAGCACTTTTCGCGCGCGAGCGCCGCGATTTTACGGTTCCTTCCGCTACTCCCTGCAGTCCTGCGACATCTTTTAAGGAGTAACCACCAATCTCCGTGAGCATCCACACTTCCCTTTGCTCAGGTTGCAGATTTTGTAAAGCTTCTTGGATATCTAAGCGTGTGTCGATGCCCATCAGGGGCTCGTGGGAAAGCCAGCTATTTCGATCAGCGTCTACTTCCCCATCGAAAGAATGGTGCTGGACATTGGAACGGTGATGCACATAGTCATAGCCCGAATTTCGCACCAGCCGGTTTAGCCATGTCGAAAGCTTGGCCTCAGCCCGGAAGGTGTGCAGTTTATTGCTGGCTTTAAAGAATGTCTCCTGCACGATGTCCTGGGCATCTGTCTCCGTCTTGGTATAAGACTTTGCGACGTAGACGAGTTGTTCTCGGTGACGTTCAACGATGGTGGAAAAAGCCTTGTGGTCCCCGTTTAAGAAAGCTTCCACCAGTTCTTCGTCCGTGGGCTCACTGTCATCAGCAGCCATCGCACATCCCCCCGAGATATTGTGATGAAAATATTAAACACCACTACATGGTGTGTTTCTTCACCCATTATCACGGGGCTTTCAACAAAGAACTAGGGTTTTTAGCCCACCGAAGTGGGCTGTACCGCGCAACCTTTCTTAGACCTGCGCAGTCTGCGACTACTGGCCCTTCTGTACTTTCTGCACATGAAGGTTGCGGCGCACGGTGTCCTGGCATTCCAGCAGTACACGACGTAAAGCACCGGGGACAGCGTCAGCACTTAAGAACTCATCCGTCGCCGCTAAAGCCATTTCTAGCTGTGGGTACAAACCGCGCACAATGTGGTTGGCAATCTCGATGGGGTGCTTTTCCCAGATAGTAGATAGGACTTCAAAGAACTCTGGCGCAAAGACTTCGTTTAACGATGCCGAGCGTGGAGCGTTAAATGCCCCAAGCAATTTCAGTACTTCCGCATTGGAATACGCCTGCGGAATAAGCAGCTGATCGAAGATATAGCGCTTATTCTCCTCGGTAGGGAATGAATGCTTCGCGCCTAGGTATTCGGCTTCTCCTGTAAGCGTGTTGTCGTCTGCACGCTGCTGATCGAGGAGCTCTAGCGGTAGTGCATCGCGTGCTGCGAGGCCGCGAATGATGGACCAGCGCAGATCCGGGCTTAATTGAAGGCCCGTAACCGCGCCATTGAGGATCTCTTGCAGGCGCTCAGTGCCCGATTCTTCAGGGGTTGCGGTAAGCGTTGCGATGGTAGAACGGGCAAGCGTCAATTGCGCATCGGATCCGGGATCGGCGCTGGTCAGCAAGTTCCAAGAAGTCTGGGCGATCTCCGCACGTGCATCATCGCGTTGTTCTTCTGGCAGGAAATGCGTAACGGCATAGCGCGCATTGGCGAAGTTGGTGCCCATGAGATCGGCACTGTCTTCTTTCGGGGCATGCTCTAAGACCGTGGCGATAAATTCTTTAGCTGGCCACTTCCCATCGCGGGTCATATTCCACAGAGCCGTCCAGATAACCGCGCGTGAAAGTTCTTCTTCGGCTCCTCCCGTTAACTGCGAAAGGTTTGTGCGCACCGTTTCTAAGGAGTTGTCATCAAAGCGCACCTTCGCATAAGTATGGTCCCCATCATTGAGCAAAACCAGGCTAGGGGCTGGCTTGCCTCTAGCCTCTGAGATCGCGGTAGTGCTGCTACCAGCGGCGATATCGACGTCGAAGGTGTCAGTGCGGTGAAGGTGGGCATCGAAAAGCGCAATGCTCAAACGGTGTGGACGAACTTCCTCGTCAGCTGTCGCATGGATTTCTAAAGATTCAATGCTGTCACCTTGGATGCGAATTTCCGGAGTAAGGGTATCTGGCCCAGAGGTCTTCAACCATGCATTAGACCAGGCTTCAAGATCGCGGTCGGTATGGTTACGCAGCGCGTTTAATAGATCGTCGAAGGTTGCGGCGCCAAAAGCGTGCGCCTGGAAATAGTCCCGAGCGCCGGCATAAAACTCTTCGCGGCCGACATAGTGCACGAGCTGCTTCAGCGCTGCCGCACCCTTGGCATAGGTGATGCCGTCAAAATTTTGGCGTGCCGCATCCACATCTGGGATCACCGCCTTAATTGGGTGCGTGGTGGGCAGCTGATCCTGGAGGTATGCCCAATTCTTGCGACTACCAGCAAAATTCGTCCACGCCTCTTTATATTGAGTGGCATGCACGGAGGCGTCTGCTCCCATGTATTCAGCAAAAGATTCTTTCAACCACAGGTCATCCCACCACTGTGGAGTAACCAGATCGCCAAACCACATGTGCGACATTTCGTGCAAGATCGTGTTGGTGCGGGCAGCATGCTGTGCGCGCGTTGGCGCTGATCTAAAGAGATAAGACTCAGTAAAAGTGACAAGCCCTGGATTCTCCATCGCGCCTAGGTTGTATTCAGGCACGAAGATAGAGTCATACTTGCCCCAAGGGTAGGGATAGGCAAAGTTCTCATGGAAGAAATCCATGCCCCTAGCGGTCAGTTCCAAGATCTCATCATCCAAGTAGTCGGCCATGGATGCCCGCGCTAAGCTTCGTAAGTCCACCGTTAGAGAACCATCTGGTGCGGTCCAGGTTTGTGACTTGGATGCATAAGGCCCCGCAGCAAAAGATGTGAGATAAGTAGACAGCAACGGAGTTGGCGCGAACTGTACGGTTGCTACTTTCCCACTGGTATCGCGGGACGCCTCCGGCTGATTGGCCAGGATCTCCCATTCGGCGGGTGCTGAAAGTTTCACGTGAAACTTCGCTTTTAAATCAGGCTGTTCAAAACATGGAAAGATCCGGCGGGCATCGGAAGGTTCTAAGTGTGAATAGAGATAGGTATTGCCGTCCGCGGTGTCGAGCATGCGGTGTAAGCCTTGCCCGCTGCGTGAATAGCTGGAGATACTGTTAATTTCAACGGTTACTTCTTCCCCGGTTGGCAGATCGTGGAGGTAAATTCTGCCATCGTGGAAGTCGACATCAACGGGCTTGCCGTTGACAGTCAGATCAGAGATTTCCGCACCTAGATAATCTAAGAAGATCTCCGGTGCAGTCGTTGAGAACACGATTCGAGTGTTCACCGGATAGGTGGTGCGCTCGTGATCGCGTGCTTGCGACAGATCTAAATGCAGGTGGTAAGAATCTAAAGAGAGCGCATCGGTTCGAAACTGGGCTTCTTTATGAGTGAGATTAGCTTGAGACATATTTGCCATTGTAGAACTCACCGGAAAAATATGACGCTGAGCACACTGAGCCCTTTTCTCAGGTGCTAGGGCAGGTACGCTTTAGGCTAAGCGGCCCTTGAATGGGGTTGCCACAACTACCCCATTGGAGGGTCGTCATGTCCGTGAAATCTTATACCTACATCAGCTTCCCCGGCACTGCGAAGGAAGCATTTGAGTACTATCACTCCATTTTCGGTGGTGAGCTCGAGATCGTGACCTATGGCCAATTCCCAGAGGAAATGGCCTCGGAATTTCCCTTTGAACTAAACCTGGATGCGGTTGCCAATGCCACCTTGGTCTCCGATGTCATCTCTCTCGCGGGTGGTGATGCCATGGATGAATCAGCTCCGGGGCTGGATGGCACGCCTTATTCACTTTTGCTCATTGCTGAGGATGAAGCAGAAGGCCGACACTATTGGGATGCGTTCCTAGATACTGGCGGCGAAGTTGTTTTGCCGCTGGAGTTAGCGCCATGGGGCGAACTCTATGGCCACGTCCGTGACCGCTTTGGCATCAGCTGGGCTGTAAACGTCTCCGCGAATTAAGGCTGGGATCGTCTGCAATGCCCCTTTAGCTTCCTTCTCTTTCCAAACGCCTATGCCTACTAAAGTTTGATCTCAGGTAGATTCATAGCATTCAGTAGGTTCTGCGGGCATCGATAAGCCATGTCGTTGTTGCGGGAGAGAAAGGTTGCTATGGAAAAGGTGCCGCACAGCGGAACATCGCTATTGCAGCGCACGGTAAAAAGACAATGGAAGCGCGCTGTTGCGGGAGCTATTTTCTTAGGTCTGTGGCAAATTAGTGAAGCTCTAGTTCCTATCGCCATTGGTCTGATCATCGATCACGCAGTGTTGTCGCGCGATCTCATGCTCATGGGGATCGCGTTGGTGTGCTTCGCGCTATTATTCGTGGTTCTCTCCGGTTCCTATCGCATTGGCTCCCGGGCGCTTAATCGTGCAGTCAACCATGAATCGCATTCTTTGCGGGTAGAAGTTGCAGAGCATGCGTTGACGAAGCTGGCTACTAAAGATCTTGTGCCTGGTGAAGTGATGTCGCGCTCTACTGCGGACGCTGACTCCATCACGCGCATCTTTGGCCAAATTGGAACGGGTGTTTCCGCGCTTACGGGCTTTGCCGTAAGTGCGATATTTTTGCTGTTTAGCGACTGGCTAGTCGGGCTTATCGTAATGATTATCGCGCCGGTGATTTCTTTGATCGTGGCCTCAACCAGCAAGGGGATTTCCCAACGCAGCGCGAAGCAACAAGCCACGCTTGCCGCCGCCGGGGCGCAAGTCGGTGACACGATGCTGGGCTTGCGCGTCATTAAAGCTATCGGCGGTGAGAAATGGGCAAGCTCCGCTTATCACCGGGCCTCCCAAGAATCCGCGCGCGCGGCTATTAACACTGCTGCTGCCACCGGAAAAGTCGCTGGCATTGGTGAGCTAGCCGTGGCTTTGAACCTAGCTGCGGTGTTATTGATGTCAGCGTGGCGAGTCACCTCCGGTCACTTGGAACCAGGTCAGCTCGTGGCCATCGTGGGTATTGCCGTGTACCTTTCAGAACCGATCCGGCTATTGAGCAACTCCATGAGTGATGCCGCCGTTGCGCATGGCGCAGCCGGACGAGTAAGCGAATTCTTGGGCACTACCCCACCTTCGAATGGTCAAACTTACAACGTAGAAATCGCTGATTCTGCGTTCACTGTCGCGGACCCAGCGGCTATCACCTTGCCTGAAAACCACGAGCAGATACTGATTGCACCGCACTCAGCCGACATCGTTGAGGGAACCTTGCGCTCTAATATCACCATGACGCATGAACCCAACACGGTCATTGACCCAGCGGTGCTGGAAGCATCGGGTGTGGCAGAGATTGTTGAAACACTCCCCGAGGGCCTGGATGCACCCGTGCGGGATTCGGGCAGCAATTTATCCGGCGGTCAGCGCCAAAGGCTGGCTTTAGCGCGCGCCTTGTATGCAGATCCGGAAGTACTAGTGCTTAGCGATCCCACCAGTGCCGTTGATTCAGTCACCGAAGTTAGTATCGCGCAGGGGATCTATAACTATCGCGCGGGCAAGTCCACGCTGGTGCTCAGCACCTCACCGGCTTTTCGGCACCTAGCAGACGAGGTGAAGTAAATGAGTACTATTTTAGCCTCACCGCGCCCCAAGCACGCTTTCAAGGTCGTGTTTGACCAGCTCAAACCCTATCGGCTTCGTCTGCTTGGCGTAGTGGTTTTGGGCTTAGTTACTGCGATCTGTGGGCTGATCGGCCCGTGGGCAGTCGGCGTCGTGGTCGACAAATTGCTCATCACCCCGGATTTCCGTCAAGTACTCGGGTATTGCTTGCTTATCGTGGTCGGCGGCATCATCGCAGCATTGGGCACTTGGTGGGGCAACGTGTTGCTGGCGCGGGTTCTAGAACCAGCCATCGCCAACTTGCGTGAATCGGTACTGGATGCGGCATTGACCTTGGATTCAGACACCGTAGAACGTGCCGGTCGCGGTGACTTAGTCTCACGTGTTGCTGATGACTCCCGGGAAGTGTCCACGGCGGCGAGCTCCGTTATGCCGATGGTCATCCAAGCTGGTTTCACGGTGATTGTCTCTGCCGTCGGCATGACCGCGGTGGATTGGCGTTTAGGGCTGATCGGGTTAATCGCTATCCCCTTGTACTGGACAACTTTGCGCGTCTACTTGCCCAGGTCGGGTCCTATGTATACCCAAGAGCGCGAAGCTTTTGGTGTTCGCACGCAACGCCTGCTGGGTGCTGTGGAAGGTGCTTCAACCTTGCGCGCCTACCACGCGGAACCGGCGGAGCTTGCGCGCATCAACCAGGCTTCAGGCAAGGCGCGGGATATTTCGATTGCGGTATTCCGATTTGTTACCTGGGCCTTTTCCCGCAATAACCGCGCGGAGTGCATAACGCTGATTGCTATTTTGGGCATGGGCTTTTACCTGGTCACTCAAGATCTTGTCACAGTCGGTGCGGTTTCCACTGCGGCATTGATCTTTCACCGGCTTTTCGGTCCGATTGGCATTGTGGTGGGCATGTTTGCCGATATTCAGTCAGCAGCCGCCTCGCTGATCCGCATGGTCGGGGTCATCGACACAGCGCAGGCACGCACACCCGGAACGGTTGCAGCACCGCAGCACGCAACGCTTTCGCTTGTCGATGTCTCCCACGCCTTCGACGAGCTTCCCGTCATCGATAAGGTGAGTCTGCATATTTCACCGGGTGAGCATATCGCCATTGTTGGTGCCACAGGTGCCGGCAAGAGCACGCTGGCGTTGATCGCATCCGGGCTGTTGACCCCAACTGACGGCACCGTGGCGCTAAATGACAAAAATATTGCTGATATTGACCCGGGTCAGCTGCGCGGTGTCATCGCGATGGTCAGCCAAGAAATGCACTGTTTTCGTGGCACTGTGATTGACAATGTGCGCATGGCTAAACCTGGTGCCAGTGATGAAGAAGTCCGCGCAGCCCTTTCCACCGTGGGCGATTTTTGGATTGACCGCTTGCCCCAGGGACTCGAGACTGTCATCGGTGACGGCGGATTTCGTCTTAGTGCGGTTGAAAGCCAGATGCTGGCTTTGGCGCGCGTGGAGCTCGCCAATCCAGAATTGGTGATTTTAGATGAAGCGACTGCAGAAGCTGGTTCGGATCAGGCGCAGCGTTTGGAAGAAGCAGCGCGGGTTGTAGTCAAAGATCGTGGGTGCCTGACAGTGGCCCACCGCCTGGATCAGGCTGCCGATGCAGATCGCATCATCGTGATGGAGGCCGGCAGCATTAAAGAATCCGGCACGCATGAGCAGCTGCGCACACTTGGTGGGGAGTATGAAAATCTTTGGCAAGCCTGGTCGGTGTAGTTTAGAGAGCAATTGAAAAGGTCGTGCTGTCGGAGAAAATCCGACAGCACGACCTTTTCAAGGTTTTAACTTAAGCGTTTTTGATTGCAGAACCCTCGATCTCGATGGTGACCTTTTCAGAAACCAGGACACCGCCGGTGTTCAGTGGAGCGTTAAAGCTCAGGCCGAACTCGGTGCGGTCAATCTTGGTGGAAGCCTCGAAGCCCACGCGGGTGTTGCCGAATGGGTCCTCAGCAATACCCTCGGTCTCTACATCCAGGGTGACAGACTTGGTGGTTTCACGGATGGTCAGGTCGCCGGTCAGGGTGCCGTTGCCGTTCTCATCGATGTTGAAGTCGGTTGCCTTGAAGATCATGTCTGGGAATTCTTCGGAGTTGAAGAAATCATCAGCGCGAACGTGGCCGTCACGGTCAGCGTTGCCGGTGTCCACGGAAGCGGTCTTAACTACAACCTCGATGTTGGAATCTGCTGGGGTGTCAGCGATTTCAATGGTGGCATCCCACTCGTTGAACTTGCCGCGAACCTTGGTAACCATTGCGTGGCGAGCTACGAAACCGATGATGGTGTGGGTTGGGTCCAAGGTGTAAGAACCGGTGAAGTTAGACATTGTGTACTCCTAAGTAGTCATTCAAGTGCGTTGCGATTCAAGCTTTAGCATCAACCTTTGTTGACGCAACAACAACTATTATGGCACCAGTTGCATGATACGTCAACCTTTAACTAAAAATATTTTGAAATTGCAGTTAGAAGCGGTAAAAATATTTTTCGCGCGTAGAAAACTGCAATAACAACCAATCAGAAACCATCGGCCTCCCCACGGTTTGGGAGGCCGCGCCACCAATCCTAATAGCAAATACTAAAGCCGGCATGAAGCAAGAGTTTTCTCTTAAGCTTCAAGCCGGCTGAAGGTGCAAAGCTGTGACTAGCTTTCTTCGCCTACTGCTTCTTCCGGGTTGTCAGTAGAACCAGCACCGGTGATAACTCCGGTCAGCTGTACTTCCGTCACGTTGATTTCATCATCGGAAGGAAGCTTGGTTACCCACACAATCACCGAGTCATAAGAGGTTGGATCCTCTTCTAGGTCGATGGCAGTACGACCACGCGAGAGCGTGCCCTCGCCCAGCTGCGTGAGCTCATCAGCGTTGAACTGCGACGCGGTGAAGTCAGCAGCGTTGGCGCCATAGATGGCAACTTCTGCTCCAGACGACCCCTGATGGGAGATCAAGACATCGCGCAGCTGTGCGGAGTTTTCTGAAGTAACCACGATTCCCAAACCAGTTTCATCGCCGGTCCAAGCGGTGTCACGGTCATCATCGACAGCCTCGCCGACGATACGCCCGGTCGGTACCTCAATGGCTGAGGCCATCGGTAGCATCACCGGCGGTGAGGTTGCCAACGTAGGTTCTGCCGATTCTTGGCTTTCCAGCGGGGCACTTGCCACTGGGTTGGCCTCTGAATCCTTGCCGATCAAAGAAGTGATCCAGGTGGTCAACGCGGCCATCAAGACCACGAAGAAGATCACTGCGGTACCAACAACAATTGCACCCACGCGCGTATAGCTGCGGGCACCAAAGCCAGCGGTTTCCTCCGGGATATCCTGTCGCGCCAGCGGCTCTTCTGGCATAGGTAGCGCCTCAACTGGCTCTTGCTCTTCTTGCTCATCAGTCTCTACTGGTGCGTAATCCCGCAATCCAGCGGCGATTTCTTCGAGGGAATGATCCGCGTCCTTATCGCCTAAGTCCACCAGAACCTGTGGGGTTGGGGTGGAGGCATCGACAAGCAAGCGAAGAGCAGAAGACAATGACTTGCGGTCGGTCTCTTCAGTCGCCTCATTAAGCACTGCCGGGAAAGCCAGCACCGCTACCCCATCGGTGGAAATACGGATGCGGGAACGGTTATCAATACCTACCGCAAGCCCTTCCTCGTGCGCGGTGGCGGAATCCTCCACCAGTGGCGCCAGCGCGCGAGCTACAGCGTGTGGATCCAAGCTGCCGGACTCAGCAACGGTTGCCAGATCAGAGCCCTCGACCCAGTCCGCTACAACCAAGCAACCTGAGCGGTAGCCCAAGATTTCCACGCCGGTTGGCATGGTGTCGAGGTTGAGCTCAGCAAGCTTGCGGGTATTGCGCGATACCAGCGCTGAACGGCGTGCTGCCTCTGCTGGAGGAGCTGGCGCCAGCGGTGCCTGCGAGGTGGTGTCAACGAATGTGAGCGCCACAGTGCGGCCCGTATCTTGCTCACGGGCTTGCCAGAAGCGTGCACCTGGAACGGAACCACAGTCACGCAGCAGGCGGAAGCGGCCATCAGAAACTGGCGCACCAGGGACCAAGCGTGGGCCGCGCACAATACCCGCGGACATTGGTGGTGGAACTGGCGAAGAGTTGAATGCATCCAGGCCGTAGATCGGCTGAATTTCAGCCATCTCGGGGGCTTCGACGTTAATGCCATCTTCGGTGCGCACGCGGATAAAGCGGCTGAGGCCTGGGATCCTCTGCAGCGCACGGCCAAGGTTGACGACCTCCGGCAAGCTCGAGCGGCCCAAGACCACACCGGTGGTGATCACAAAAATGACGCCGACAATAGCTAGCAGCAGCAAGAAGACCACGCTCGGAACAGAATCTGGCAGCAGCCAGTTCATCAGCCACATCAGCAGCGCAGAAGGCACTAAGCCGACCAGGGATGCGCCTACAGCCCAGTAGGTAGTGGACATGACTTCTGGGCCACCGAGGTTGCCCAGCTTGCGACGCAGCAAGAAAGCGCCGATGACGGCACCAGCAATGAAACCAAACCCGTTGGAAGCCGCGAGCAAAATAACCACGCGCTCAGGAGAGCCTGCCACCAGTGGTGAGAGCATGGTCAACACAACCTTGGTGAAGATGGTGCCGGCAATAATATAAGTCGGAATCCAGGCTTCTTCACGCGCGTAGAACACGCGCAGGTGCAAAAGCACCAAGGCATAAGGAATCAGCGTAAACGCCGAGAAGGATAGCGTGAGTCCCAAAAGCTCAGCGTCATCGGCGGAGAAATTGTTGTACTGGAACAGCCCGCGCGCAATCGGAACGCCAAAAGCAGTCATGAAAATGACGATTGGAATCAGCGCAATAAAGGTCAGTTTGGTGCCCAAAGTCAGGTCGCGAACGACGGCCTTGACGTCGCCTTCGGCAGCGTTGCGCGAGAGCCTTGGCATAATCGCCGTGAGCAAAGTGACGCCAATGATGCCGTATGGAACCTGCAAAAGCAGCCATGCTTGCTGGTAAGTAAACGGTGCTGCTTCATCAGCAAGCGCGCCGATACGGGAGGTGACAATGTAGCCGAATTGGGAAATTGCCACGTAGGCAACAATGGCAATCGCCATGTTTCCGAACTGCTTTAAGCGTGCATCCAGGCCCCACAAAGGCTTGATATTGATGCCGGCCTTTTTGATATAAGGCATCAAAATCGCGCACTGGATAATCACGCCTAAGGTGGTACCAGCAGCCAGCAGCAGGACGTGGGGATCTGTTACTGGGGAAGCTTCAGCGGCATTGAGCTGGCCGGGAACAAACTGATAAGCCAGCAAGACCGAGATAGAAATGACGTTATTGGCCACCGGCGCCCAGGCCGCGGGGCCAAAGATGTGCTTGGTGTTGAGCACTGCTTGGAACAGTGCAAACAGGCCATAGAAGAAGATCTGCGGGAGCAGCAGATAGGCAAAACTTGTTGCTTGCGTGGTGTTGACCTGGCCGGTTTCCGGCAGCATCATCTTCACCAGTTGAGGCGCGAAGACAATGGACAGCAAGGTGATAGCCCCCAGCAGCGTGACTGCCAGGGTGAATAGTCTTCGTACGAAGGCTTCGCCGTGGTCGGCGTCTTCCTTTTCCGCACGCACCAGCACTGGGACCACAAGCGAGGTCAACACGGCTCCGAGGACGATTTCCGTAATCAGGTTGGGCAGCTGGTTTGCTGTTGTAAACGCTGAAGCAATCGCCGCGCCTAACGATGAACCAATGAGCACGTTGCGGATAAAGCCCGTGATGCGTGACAGTAGCGTCGCTACCGCCATGGAGCCGGTCGCGCGCACGACGTCGCCGTCACTGGTTTGGGTCGCCTGCGCTGATTTCAGCGTTGACTTATCCTCTACCGCCGGCGGTACTGGCTCCGGTTTTTTCAGCTCCGGCACGGGAGCCGGTGGCGAAGGCGCAACGATGCGTTGGCGCAAGCCGACCGAGGAACCTTCAGCTTCTTCAGCGCCCCCTTCCGGCGAGGTTTCTTCGGAACCTCCGCCGTTGTTTAGCGCAGGAATATTCGCCGCGGCAACAGCAGTTGCGGCAGCGTCTTCCTCCGTGACAGAAGGGGCAGTAGCATTTGACGGAGAAACAGGTTGGTCCTGCTTCTCCGTCGAACTCAGAGATTTAGGTTTGTCGTCCACGTTTCTTCTTCCGACTAATTCTCACCACCACGGCAAGGACAAAGATCAAGGCACACGCTATGGCGGCGCCATAGATGTTTACGATACCGCCTCGAGTCTGCACAGCGATGTTGGCAGGCTCGGAGATTGTCGCACCGTCTTCAGTGGCAAGCCACATAGAAATATTTGTTCGCTCCTGCCGCTCAGGCATGGAAGCGGTTAATGACACCGTAATCGAACCTTTTGCCGGAATGACGATGTCTTCGGACGTGTTCAAACTAACGGCGTCAATGCTGTCATATTCCAACTTCGCACGTACTGGTAAAGGCAACGCATTTTCCGCTACGACCAGCAGCGGCGAAGAATCTGAGGTGCGCGTGTACACATTGCCCGGTGGGATCAAATTCACCGCATCGCGCAATGTGCGCAGCACCACGTTATCTTCCTGCAAACGGCGGTTCGCAGTGCTCACCGCGTCATCATGACTGTGCAAGGAATCGCGCTTGGTCATCGACAAGGCAGCAAGCAAATCGCGACGCAGCGGCAAGGTAAAGCCATAACGCGTCATCGCGATGGATTCGCTATTTTCCATCATCATGGTCAGCTCATCGGTATAACGAGCTTGCTGAGCGATGCGCTGGATTTCCGGATCAGTAAAAGCCGCTGGGTCAGACACCGCTTGTACCCCAGTGCTATCCATAGGCAGCCCCGGTTTTTGATCGGTGGTGCGCATTTCTACTGCAGTAAGCGGGCGTAGCTCGGGCAGCTTATCGACGGCATCGAGTACCGCTTCGGCTGTCGATGGCTCCAAGTAATTCGGCAACTTCACAATACTCGGAGCTTCATTGGTGTCTTCTTGGGCATCCTGCAAAAAGATTGCCGACGCTGCTGAGAGATCACGAGCATGCACAGAATCCGTGGTGAAGTCATAACGCAGCCACGGATCGGTATACGCGGTGGTTTGTGGTCTCGTGCCCGCTTGGGCCAGCAGCGCTGCTTGGTTGGCATCAAAAGTTGCTGCTTCGCCCTCCCAGCCGGTGTTATCGGCAACTAAGAAAGGCAATTCGGTCTTGGTTTCTGAATAACCTGATGCCAAAACGATCAGATCAGAGGCAACTTCTTTGCCCGTAATTGCGCGAATGGTTTCTTTACCGCGTTCGGTGGCTTCAACATTGAGCCAGTTGTTATTAACGCGCGCGACCGCATTCGGATCAGTATTCGCCCACGGCATCGCGATGAGACAATTCAACTGTGAAACACGCTCGACCCAGCGCTTGGCATCGGCAGCGCCGGTGCCGGGAACGCCTTCGTCATAGTCATCATTATCAAACCAGGAATCGCGCAGGCGTTTGCGCTCTTTAACAATCGGCGGATGCTTATCAGCCACGTTATAGCCATCACTCATGCGATCCACGGTGTCTAAAAGGGCCGGATCGATAGCGATGCAAGCGCCATCGCCTAACTTATGGTCCTCGTAGATATCAACGAGGCGATCCAAACGACCACCGTTGGCTAATTGCTCGGCCAGAGATTCATCGTTAAGCACCAGCGGGCTATCGCCGGTTTCTCCTGGCGCGATATTGGTCTGCGCCGTAATGGGATAGATCAGAGTCGAGGGTGCAAATGAATCATCCGCACCGGGAATCTGGCCATCGGCGTCGGTGACAGTGAGCAAGAAGCGGTCATCGGCAAGCGCAACTGGCTCCCCATCGAGTGTGCCTGTCAGCGACAACATGACGGGATAAACACCTGGGCTAGTAATCGCCAAGGTGGCTTCATCTTCCAAGCCGACAGCGATATCAATATCTTCAGTGGCACTATCCCCCGGTGCCATAGCCGCTGGGAATACCGTGGAGCCATAATAGGGAAAATCCCCGTGCGCAAGCTGTTGCTGCGCAGATTCGGCATCTGTGACCTGCGGGCCGCGACGAGCCGTAACCTGGAGGTTTTCCAGCGTGCCCATAGTGTCGTTGGAAATTTCCATCCCGACGTTGAAGCGCTCATCTAACTCCACGCTGCCCGGATTCGTGGTGAGCTCAAAGCCCACGCGATCATCGCGGCGGGTCGAAAGGCTCTCCCAGCCTGGGTGTTGAACGGCTACGTCACTATCTTCTTGGACATATTCCTGAGCATCTGCACTAGGCGCGGGAGCGATTAGCGCACCGCCAAGTGCCAAAGGCATGGTTAAAGCCGCGGCAGCGGAAATGCCCGCTGCGCGCTTTATGGGAAGACGCCACAAAAAGTGCCTTGACCTCACCGTCATCACCGCGGGGTTGCCCTTCCTGCTGCGGCTTCCTTTCGTGCGAGATCCGGGAGCTGATCATGTGCCAAGCGCGCGAGCTTGCGTTCATCGGCATAGGCCAAATGCTCAATCAACGTGGCCACTGGAACCCAGGCCACCTCGGTGACCTCAGGATCTTCGTCATTTAAGATGCCATCGACAAAGCGCAAGAGGAAGTGGTGCACCGTTTTGTGAATGCGCACGCCATCGGAGACGAACCAATAATCAATGACGCCCAATTCGGAGATTACCTCTCCATGGATGCCAGTTTCTTCCCACACCTCGCGCTGCGCGGTGAGGTCTTTGGGCTCTCCATCTTCGACATGGCCCTTCGGCATGGACCACAACAGGCGGCCGCGGCGATCAAGCCTGCCGATCAGCGCGACGTAAATGCGGGTGAGATCTACTTCCCCGTCTTCACCGACTGCCTCAGCTAATCCGGACACCACTAAGCCACCCGCTGAGGTTTCATCGCGGGTTACCATTTTATTTGTCGAGCGCGTCTGGCGTTGCGGCCGTTGCGCTGGGCGGCGTTTGCGCCGCTTCCGGTTAGCGTGGTTAGTCATCCCTGCTTATCGTAGTAGACTCCAAGGCGTGGATTTACAGGACACTCAGCTAATGGGGCTTCTCGCCCGTGCAGACTCGACCATTGCAGGCTTAAGTGATCTTTTATCCGGCTTGATATCCGAATTTTCGCGCCGCGGACACTCCCTCTATTTAGTAGGTGGCTCCGTTCGTGATGCTTTGTTGGGCCGTTTGGGCAATGACCTGGATTTCACCACTGATGCTCGGCCCGAGGTTGTTCATGAGATCTTGGACGGCTGGGCGGAGACAACGTGGGATACTGGCATTGAGTTTGGCACGGTCTCTGCGGTGTACAAGGGCCAGCAGATTGAAATCACTACCTTCCGCGCTGATCTTTATGACGGGGATAGCCGTAACCCGGAGGTCACGTTTGGCAACACGCTTGACGATGACTTGATTCGCCGTGACTTTAAAGTCAACGCCATGGCAATCGAGCTCCGTGCCGATGGCACCCGGGAATTCTTTGACCCGATGGCAGGTCTCAAGGACTTGCAGGCTGGGATCATGGACACTCCGGCTGCCCCGGAGCTTTCTTTCCGCGATGACCCGCTGCGGATGCTGCGTGCCGCGCGCTTTGTTTCCCAGTTGGAATTTGGGGTGAGCGACCGCGTGCGTCAAGCCATGGCCGACATGGCTGAGGAAATCCGCCGCATCACTGTTGAACGCATCCAGGTAGAGATGGACAAGATGATCCTCGGTGCAGCTCCGTGGGATGGCATTGACCTGCTCGTGGAGACAGGCCTGGCGCAGATCATCTTCCCCGAAATTCCTGCGATGGCCATGGAACCGGATGAGCACGCGCAGCATAAGGATGTCTATGCGCACTCGCTCACGGTTCTTCGCCAAGCGATGGAACAAGAAGAAGACGGCCCCGATCTGGTATTGCGGTGGGCCGCGCTGCTGCATGACATCGGCAAGCCTGATACCCGGGATGTCACTGACGGCAAGGTTAGTTTCCACCAGCATGAGATTGTCGGTGCGAAATTAGCTCGCCGGCGCATGCGTCAGCTGAAGTACCCAAAAGCTACTATTTCGGCGATCTCCGAGCTAGTGCGCTTGCACATGCGTTTCCATGGCTTTGGTGAAGGTCAGTGGACGGATTCTGCGGTACGTCGCTACGTCAACGATGCCGGTGAATTGCTCCCGCGGCTCCACAAGCTAGTGCGCGCGGACTGCACCACGCGCAACGAACGTAAGGCGCGGCGCCTGCAACGCACCTATGATCATTTAGTAGAGCGCATTGCGGAGATTCAAGAAAAAGAAGGCATCGCTGCAGTCCGTCCAGATTTGGATGGCAATGAGATCATGGAAATTCTAGATCTCAAGCCTGGCCCCGAAGTTGGTCAAGCGTGGGCCTTTATGAAAGATTTGCGGCTCGAGGTCGGCCCGCTGTCGCGGGACGAAGCTATTGCGGAGTTGCTGAAATGGTGGGAGTCTAAGAAATGATGTACGCCGATAGATTATTCAACGCCTTAGAGCGCAACGAGCCAGGCCCTGGCCAACTGCTGGTGTCTGCGCCCGGCACGATGTCCCCGCACTTTAACCGCACCGTTTTGCTCGTCATTGAGCACACCGATTCTATGAGTTTCGGCGTGGACCTGACTTCCCGCAGCGAGGTCGCGGTATTTAACGTGCTTCCGGACTGGCTTCCGGTCATCGCTAAGCCACAAGCTCTTTATATCGGTGGTCCGCTCAACCAGCAATCCGTAGTCGGATTGGCCATGACCAAGACGGGCGTGAATATCGATGCCCAACCGCATCTCAACCGCCTTGCGCCTCGCCTTGCGCACGTGGATATGCGCACCGATCCGGAAGAGCTCGCCAACTACGTCGACGGTGTGCGCCTTTTTGCAGGCTACGCCGAATGGGGTCCGGGACAGCTTAATGATGAGATTGAGCGCGGCGACTGGTTTGTCACCCCTGCCCTGCCACAAGACGTAATTACGCCGGGTTCGGCGGACCTGTGGGGCGATGTCATGCGCCGCCAAGACATGCCGCTTCCGCTCTATGCCACCTTCCCGGAAGATCTCGAGGCCAACTAGCCCTCAACGCCCGCCCTTTCCTGCTGGAAAACGGCACGTCAGCGCACGGAATCCCGAGGTGGATTCTGCGGTGAATTCCGGTGCGCTGAATTAGTTTTGCACTGATAAGGTATCTGCATGCACGTTGAGGAGATAAAGAAGGGGATCAAGGATTCCTGGGCGGTAGGCATCGGACTAATTCCCTTAGGATTAGCGTTTGGACTCTTGATGGTTCAAACGGGCTTTGCCTGGTGGTGGACGCCTATATTTTCCATCGTCGTCTACGCTGGTTCGATGGAATTTTTGGCCATTCCCATGGTCTTAAACAACACCAGCGTTGCCGCATCTATCATTACCGGCTTCATGGTGAATTTCCGGCACATGTTCTATGGGCTGACCTTTCCCCGCCATCGTATTAATTCAGGTCCGGGGAAGGTTTACTCCACTTACGCGCTTACCGATGAGTCCTATGCAATCGTCTCGGCCATGCCGAGGGATCTGCAACTTACAGGACCGCGCATCTTAAGTATTCAAATTCTGTGCCAACTCGCGTGGGTCGGTGGCGGGATTATCGGCGCACTCGCCGGCCAAATCATTCCACCCAACTTAGAAGGACTGGAGTTTGCTCTGGTTGCTCTATTCGTCGTGTTAATGATGGATTCGTTTAAGAATAACCAGGATTACTCCCTCCCGCTTACCGCAGGAGTCTTTGGGATTATCGCAGCGGTGATCTTTCCTAACCAGATCCTGATGGTGGCACTGACGGCCTACCTCGCGGTACTGCTGCTGCGCTTCTACTCGCCACAGATCGATGAAAAAATGGAATGGCGAAGGGGGGCGAAGGATGCCTAATGGTGTTGATTTAGGGATGATCCTCGCGGTCATCATCCCTCTGTTTATCGTGACGGTCGCCCTGCGCGCTCTTCCCTTTAGCTTGCTGCGTTATCTCAAAAACAGTGAGTTTATGACCGTCTTGGGTCGCACCATGCCCGTGGGAGTAATGACGGTACTGGTGGTTTACACTTGGTACGGGCAGCGTGAGTCTCCCGGTGGTTTCGTGGCGGTGGCCATCGCAGTGGCTGCTACTTATCTGTTGCACAAGTGGCGCCGCGATGTTGGTTTATCCATTTTGGGCGGAACTATTACCTATATGTTGTTGGTCAACCTGGTCTTCTAAATAATGCCTCTGCAAAGTTTCACGTGAAACCTTGCAGAGGCATTCTGTTGCTTTGAGGGCGACGCTTTCGTGTCGTGCTTACAGGCGTGGGAAAAGCGCCTGGGCTTCCGACCACAAACCTTCGAATTCCTGCGAATCGATGTACGTCGCTTCAATATCCGGGAATTGGTCATAGGTTTCCGGGTGTGGAACCTGCTTGGTGGGCATATCAATGTTGCCTTCACGTGCATCGCCAGCTGCTGCGCCCACGATGGAATTATTGGGGTCTAAAGCAATCAAGCGCAACATCTCGCACACTTGGCTATTGAGCTCCTTGAGCTCGGCGATGTGGATGGCCATGCCTGCGCCGGGAACAGACAAGGTGGTGCGTACGTAGTGAATGGTGTCCATGGTCTGACAGTCTATCTAAGTCACTGGCTCGGTTTCTTCCTTGCCATAGTGCGCGGCAAGCCATGAGCAGATCATCAACTGAATTTGGTGGTAAATCATCAGTGGCAAAATCAGCAGACCTAGTGTGGCGCCCGAGCCAAACATGACCGATGCCATGGGCAAGCCCGTTGCTAGAGACTTCTTGGAACCACAAAACTCCGCCGCGATGGTATCGCCCCGATTAAAACCTAAGCGCTTGCTGATTACGCGGGTAAGAAAGAGCATGAAGCAGACCAGCACGGCGGAGAAGACAACGAGGAAGATAACTTCTCCGACAGAGATTTTCCCCCACACTCCGGAGACCATGCCCGAGGAAAAAGCTGAGTAGACGACCATGGCAATGGAGCCGCGGTCGACTACTTTGGTGGCTTTATTCGCTGCGAAATTCTTCACCCACGGGCGCACGATCTGGCCAAAGATAAACGGTGCGAGAAGTTGAAGCGCAATCTCGCCGAAGACCGAGGCGTCGATGTGGATTCCGCCAGTGGAATTCATCAAGAGCATCACTAGGACTGGGGTGGCGATAACGCCGACGAGGTTAGATGCAGATGCGGCCACGATTGCTCCGGCCACATTGCCGCGACCGATGGAGGTAAATGCCACCGAAGACTGCACGGTTGAGGGAACCAGGGTGAGGAATAAAATACCGAGGTACATCTCATCGGTAATAAATAACGTCAGTGGCCGCAGGGCTAGCCCGACGATGGGAAAGAGCACGAAAGTAAACATCAAGATGGTCAGATGCAGCTTCCAGTGCTTTAGGCCATTGAGCGCTTCTTGCGTGGATAATCGTGCGCCATACAGAAAGAACAACACCGCGATCGCGATACTGACCAGTGTTGAAAACACTTCGGCGAACTGCCCTCGGGCCGGGAAGATAATGGCGATGATGACCGCCGAGATAATCAAAACAATAAGTGGGTCGACCTTTTTCAAGCGCTCAAGCATGAGTGTTAGCTTACGCAGTGCACTCGCTTTGGGCGAGAATTAAGGACAAGGGGCAAGACATTTGCCCCTTGTCCAGTCTGTTTATCGTTCACAGAACCTACGGTGATGTCTAGGCTGCAGCGACTTCTTGTGTTTCACGTGGAACTGGACTCTCGCTCGTCACTTCTGGCTTCAGCACTGGGCGCAGAAGCAGCATCGCGATGCCAATGACGAGGAGGACACTAGCCTCGTGGACCAACATGCCAATGGACATGGTCACGCCACCCAGGAGCACGCCTGCTAGCAGAACTGCGACGGTTGCCAGTGCGATGACGATGTTGAGCGTCATGGTTCGGACGGTGCGTTGAGCCAGGTGTAGCGCATAGGGCAAGCGTGGTAGCTTATCTGCCATCAGCGCGATATCCGCGGTTTCAATAGCGGCGGGTGAGCCTGCCGCGCCCATGGCGACACCGATGTCTGCTTGGGCCAGGGCTGGCGTGTCATTGACGCCATCACCGACCATGGCCACGACGTGGCCGCGGCTTTGTAGTTCCTTGACCAAGTCCAGCTTGTCTTCCGGCATCATCTCGGCGTGGACTTCATCCACACCTAATTCGCGGGCAACGTTTTCGGCAACACGCTGGGCGTCACCAGTTGCCATGACAACCTTGATGCCATTGTCATGTAAGGACTTCACGGCGGCAGGTGCATCACTGCGGATGGTATCGGCAACTGCGACCAAGCCAATGGCACGGCCATCGACGCCGACGTACATGGCGGTCTTGCCCTGAGCATTTAACTCCAGGACGCGATCCTCGTTAGGGGTTTTATCGAGAAGCTCTGCGGAGCCAACTGCGACTGCGTGTCCATCAACTTCAGCCCTAATCCCCTTACCCATCACTGGTTGTGCGCTTTCTACGAGCTCCACCTCTAGACCGCGGGTCTTGGCTCCGCGGATGATGGCATCGGCAAGCGGGTGCTCGGAGGCGGTTTCCGCGCGCGCAGCAAGCTGCAGAACCTCGTTGGCGGTATAAGCAGGGTCGAGTACTTCGACGTCAGTAAGTTCTGGTTGTCCATTGGTTAAGGTGCC
The DNA here is from genome assembly GCF_001941345.1 of Corynebacterium stationis. NCBI lineage: Bacteria > Bacillati > Actinomycetota > Actinomycetes > Mycobacteriales > Corynebacteriaceae > Corynebacterium > Corynebacterium stationis. Next base: position 2,779,617 of record NZ_CP009251.1, on the reverse strand, counting down.
AGTCTTATCGACGACAACGGCGTCCACCTTCGCGGAGGCCTCCAGGTATTCCCCACCCTTGATAAGTACGCCATCTTTCGCCGAGCGACCAATGCCGGCGACGATGGAGACTGGAATGGAGATAACCAGAGCGCCTGGACATGCGATAACCAGCAAGGTCAGTGCCAGTTCTACGTTTTGGGTGATGAGGCCGACCGCTAACGCCGCGATCATGACACCCGGGGTGTACCACTTGGAAAAGCGCTCTAAAAATGTCTGCGTCTTTGCTTTATCGTCCTGCGCGTCTTCGACGCGGTGGATGATTTTCGCCAAGGTGGATTCTGATCCCACCGCTGTGGCCTCGACGCGGAGTACGCCACTGCGTAGCCAGGTTCCCGCGAAGACTTCCGCGCCCTCAGATTTTTCTGCTGGAACGGACTCGCCGGTAATGCTGGCTTCGTCCACTCCCGCGAATCCGGATATCACCCGGCCGTCCACAGGGATTTGTTCGCCATTGCGAACCAGAACCTTTTCCCCGGGCATCAGCTCCCAAACTTCCACCGTCTCGGTAGAGCCATCGTCGTGCAGTTTCGTTGCCGTCTCCGGCGCGGAATCTACCAAGTCGCTCAAGGCCTTGCGGGTGCGATTCATCGTGGCCTTTTCCAAAGTCTTACCCAAGGCGAAGAGGAATGTGACGGCTGCGGATTCCCAATAGTTGTTGATAAACAGTGCGCCGATGGCGGCGACGACAACCAAGAGATCGATCGAGACCATCTTAATCCGTAGTGCCTGGATCGCGGAGATAGCGATATTCCAACCTGCTACAACTGCAGCAGCAATCACCAGAGCATCTGCGATGAGTGATTCTGCGGGGCTTAACCAGGACAGCGCAACCAGCAGCGCTGATACGCCAACCACTCCCCACGTCTTCCACGTTTTCATTGTTCTCAAGTTCCTTCCCTCACTGGTGTTGTGATGTCACCTTTAACGTTATGGCGAAGGCAGTTGGGGTTCCTTGATCCAGATCAATGTTCGCGATACTGCTTTTCGTTGGTATGCGCACCGCAAATACAAAAAGCCTGTTCCTGATGATGGTCAGGAACAGGCTGTGCAATGAGCGGTCAGTAATTGCGGTTTCTCCGCTTACTGCCCGGTGGTTGCTTAGATAGCGGATGGCTTAGCCGTGTATCCGACTTCCGCCACGGCGTCGACGAGGTCGCGGACACTCGCCTTTTCGGGGTCGTGTTCCACAAGGATGCGGCCCGAGGAGAACTTCACCTCTGCAGACTCCACACCATCGAGGCTGCGTAGCTTATTCTCGATTTTCGCGATGCAGCTTGGGCAGGTGAATTCATCAGAGCGCAGGGTGGTCTTCTTCAATGCGGTTGGGGTGGTCATGGCTTCTCAGCTTCCTTTCACTTCTCTTCGTGCTTGCAATTACTACGTTAGGACGAAGTAAGGAAAGGTTCTTTGACGCAGATCAAAGAGCGTAGAACTTGTTATTCACCATCGACAATGCGCTCTAATGCTTGGGCATCGATGATGGACACCCACTCCCGTCCAGAGTCGATGAGTCCATCTTTTTTCATTTGCGACATGGCCCGCGAGGTGGACTCGAGCGTTGTCCCAGCCATCCCGGCGATATCGTCGCGTCGAAGGCGTACTTGCAGCAAGCTGTTGCCGTCTGGGCGCAAGTCCCCCAATTTGGCATCGAGCCTAAGCAGAACGGTAGCTACGCGCTGCACAACGGTCTTGGCGCTTTGATTGACATCTCTATCTCGTGCTTGCGCCAATCGCGTGTGTTGCATTTGCACAATTGCTACTGCCAAAGCCGGGTGTCTAGCGATGACTTCTGCGAGACGGTCCGCAGGTAGGTACAACGCACAGGTGGTTTCCATTGCCCAGGCTGAATCCACCGCATACGAAGGATTCGTCTCTAGCGGTCCAATGATATCTCCTGGCGAGGCAATGTCGACGGTGATCTCACGGCCATCGATAGTATCGCGCACTACCCGTACTCGACCTGCCACAACGAGATAAGAACCCGATACCTTCTGCCCTGCCAGCATGAGCGGATCACCCTCCGACCACGCCCACGACGTGACGAAGGAATCCAGATCTAGATGTTCTTCGGGCTTGAGTTCACGTGTAAGCGGTGAACGCGCCATGGCATCCAGACGGACATCTAAAGAACAAGAATGCGGACGCGCACAATTGGGACGGACAGGGTTAGCGGACATGATTTCATTTTACCTGGTCTCCAGGAGTATTTTCCGCTGTAGGCTAGTCGACGCGGTTTAGCTTTCGATGAGCTCTACGCTGAGATCGCGGGATGGGATTCCATCGTCTTCCCCGCGGTCATGCTCTAGCTCAACATTTCCGAGAACGGTTTCCTCATCTTCCCCGGCCTCGATGCCCCAAGTCTGGATTTCATCCCACGATGCCCCACCGAAGTCATACTCTCCGAATGCAGTTCCAACATCGGTCAGGATGGTTTCAAAGTGCTGATCAAGATCGTCATTGCCCTGGACTTCAACGTCTACGGAATCATCATCGATATCGACGTCGTAGATGATGGCGCCTTCGGTCTTGGTGCAGTCATCATCGTCATCGCACTGGTACCCCATGCCTTCTAGTTCACTCTTGAGAGCGGCTTCATCGAATCGACCGGAGCTCGATGCGGCGGTGTTCGTTGTTTCAGAGCTGGATTCTTCGGCGCTGGTGGTCTCAGAGGTTTCCTCTGAGGTCTCCTCCGTGGTTTCCGGAGACTCCTGGGTGGCGGTTTGGGTCATGGCGCCATTGTCCGCGCTGTCGTCATTAGACGCTTCCGTAGAACAGGAAGCTAACGCAAGGGCGGAAACGGCGAGTGCGGTAATAGCTACGGACTTATTCATGTCTCCATCATCCCTTACTCAGCGGTAGATATCTTCCTTATTGGCTACTTGGGCAGGAGATTGGCAGAAACCTTTATATTGTTACGCAGTTAACTCTTTGGCTCGCTATCCCCGCTGCTCTAAGCTGTGGAGGCTGGGGCTGTTGTTGTTAAAGTCTTCTCGTGTAAAATAACAACGTAGTAATCCAGCGCCCGTCGGGAGCGCAGTCGCACGTTGCGTGCATTCCACAGAGAATTTCTATTCAGCGTCTCCCAGGATCATCTATACGTGTTCTTTAGGATAGGGCACCTGCACCTTGGGCAAATGCGAGTATAGAACATATCAATGGTTGAGCAATCCCATTAAAGACAACCTTAAAGATCGGTTCGCCAACGAATTCGCGCATTCTCCCCTATCGCAGACAGTTTGGTCGTAATATGAGTTATTCAATCATTGCTAAGATCTATAGTTAACGTTTTGGAATAGGTAAATTTTCTCGGCTTGAAAAGCGGTGGTAGTCCGTACTTAATAGCGTCACAGTGACGCTATTAGAGCGGGTTAGTACCTCAGTCCTGTTCGCGTGAAAATCAATTTTTCCTGTTGTGAAAGTCTACCGGCTGAGGAATTCGATGCGCTCATACAACAGTGAGATGCCACGCCCGTACTTGGTGTACGCAGCGTGGCATCTTCTTTGGGACCAATATTGGGATGGCTGTCAGTCAGTGTTAGTACCGGATCGCTACCCGACCGTCGATCTGGCCGTTACGCATTCGCTCAAAGACATCGTTGACATCATCAAGTGAGCATTCAGTAACGGTAGGTTTAATTAAACCGCGAGCAAAGAAGTCCAACGCCTCCGTCATATCTTGTCGAGTGCCTACCAGGGATCCGCGGATAGTTAATCCTCGGAACACGATGTCGAATACAGATGCAGGAAATTCTCCAGGTGGCAGGCCGTTGAAGACGATTGTGCCGCCGCTGCGTGCCATGTCCAGCGCTTGCCCAAATGCTGCTTCGTGGACTGCTGTAACCAATACGCCATGGGATCCGCCTTCGGTGTATTTCTGCACAGCTGAGCCAGGATCTTCGTCACCCGCGTTGACGGTATATTCAGCACCGAGTCTAGATGCTAGGTCTAGCTTTTCGGTTGCAATATCTACTGCGATAACACGTAGACCCATCGCTACGGCGTATTGCACAGCAATATGCCCTAAGCCGCCAATGCCGGAAATTACCATAAATTGACCTGGGCGTGCCTCGGACTGCTTGAGGGCTTTATAGACGGTCACCCCAGCGCATAGGATGGGAGCTGCTTCTAGGTAGTCGACTCCCTCTGGGATGCGGGCAGCATAGCGCGTGTCGACCAGCATGTGCTCGCCAAAGGAGCCGTTCTGGGTATAGCCTCCATATTCGGCATCGGGACAATGGGTCTCTCGACCTGTAATGCAGAATTCACAAGTGCCACGAGCGGACCATGACCAAGCGTTGCCGACGATGTCTCCAACATTGACGTCATGCTCCCCAGGGCCCAGTTCGACTACTTCCCCGACACCTTCATGTCCAGGTACAAATGGTGGTTCAGGTTTTACCGGCCAGTCGCCCTCAAGCGCGTGGAGATCCGTATGGAAAATTCCAGAGGTAAGCACCTTAACCAGTGCTTGATTGGGGCCAGGTTGTGGGAGGCCAATCTCTTTGACTGTGACTTCCTGGCCAAATTTTTCAACAACAGCAGCATTAAAAGTTTGGGATTCAGCGGCAGACATCGAGCCACTCCTATCTGACTTTCGGCCTCTTCTTGGTGAAGTTGTGGTTGTCGCGAATTTGATACCCTGGCTGTCGAGGTATCACGCCAACTATAACGCAAATGTTATCTGCGTCACTGCGGATTTGAGATTGTATGTGTGTCCTTGTCATTAGTGTGTACACGAAGTGTTGTGATTCCGAGATCGGGATCAAAAAATCCCGATACAAAGTACCGGGATAATTTTTCGAATGTGTTGGGGCGTATTAGACGCCTTCTACATTTTTGACCGCGTTGCGGAGTGCATCCATATCAACTTGTGGAGCTTCTGTAGAAGAACCGCATCCGCCGGAGCCACAGCTGCAGCCACCTTCGGAGTTGCAGCCGCCGTTCTCCTCTTGATCTTTAAGCGTGTACAGGTGGGCTGCCCGCGCGCCAAGGTTAGAACCGACCGAGATTGCAACAATTGCGATGAGAACGGTGGCGACGGGGATCAGCCACATCCAGCCCGAGGCTCGGAATGCAACGAGTGCGCCAAAGAGGAAAGAGACGCCAGCGAGGATCCAGACTGGGCCAGCCACGACGTGCGAGCCGTCCCAGGCTTCTTTGGACTTGCGTACATCTGGGATACGCAATCCAAAATACTTGTTTCCCGGTAGTCGGCGGGCGGTAGCTAAACCGCCAAAAACCAGCCAATACACGGCGAAAATCAACATGATAATACCAACATCGACCATGACGGTCATTGTAATCCCGGCTCGGCGAAAATACCCAAACAGTAACTGTCGGAAAGGTTCCGGCGTGGGCTAAAGTTAGTGCCGTGTCGCTTGACAGGTAATACAGCCTGTTAGCGGCGAGCCCCTGTCGAATAGTTGTGAGTAGGTAGATCCCCGCCGCAGCACGTTTAAAGAATTGAAAACAATGTCTAAGTCAAAAGTGACAGACTCACTGTTGTTCAAGATCGTCATCGCGATTGTTCTTGGCATTATTGTAAGTCTTTTTGCCCCAGAATGGCTAGGGCGCATTTTCGCGACATTCAATGGGCTGTTCAGCAACTTCCTGAACTTCTTCATTCCGGTCTTGATTTTTGCGCTCATCTCGCCAGCGATTGCTGGTCTAGGAAAAGGTGCCGGAAAGTGGTTGGGATATACCACTGCTATTGCTTATGGTTCGACCATTATTGCCGGCGCTATTGCGCTCATTACCGCAAAGCTGCTCTATCCACTATTGCTTGGTAACCAGTCGCTCGGATTGGATGTATCCGACATCGATGAAGGCTCGTTGACACCTTACTTCGAAGTCGAAATGCCTGCACCTTTTGAGGTTATGACGGCCTTGCTGCTGGCTTTCTGTGTCGGCGTTGCAATGACTGCAGTCAAAGCAGAGACCATTTACAACGCTTCGCGCGAGCTGGAAGCTATTGTCATCAAAGTAATCTGGGGATTTGTCATCCCACTATTGCCAATCTATATCTTTGGTATGTTCCTCGGCCTGGGTATGAATGGCAACCTGCTCGATGTGCTTTCTGCCTTTGCGAAGGTGTTAATCCTGTCAGTCGTCATGACCATTGCGTACCTGATCTTGCAGTACGTTGTGGCAGGCGCAATTGCCAAGCGCAACCCATTTAAAGCATTGCGCATCATGTTGCCTGCGTACTTTACCGCGTTGGGTACTTCTTCATCTGCAGCTACCATTCCAGTTACTCACAGGGCCGCACTGAACAACGGAATTTCCAAGCCGATTGCCGGTTTTGTTATTCCTCTGTGCGCGACCATTCACCTATCGGGCTCGATGATCAAGCTGACGTTGTATGGCTTTGCAGTCGTCTACCTGGCTGGACTGAACGTTAGCCTGACGACGGCAGCAGGATTCATTCTGCTGCTGGGCGTAATGATGATTGCCGCACCGGGTGTTCCAGGTGGCGCAGTCATGGTGGCAGTTGGTCTGATGCAAAGCATGATGGGCTTCGATGATTCCATGGTCGCTTTGATGATTGCCGCCTACATCGCGGTCGACTCCTTCGGCACCGCAGCGAATGTAACCGGTGACGGTGCAATCGCCATGATCGTTGACCGCTTTGCTAAGAATAAGATGGTCGATGCTGATGACCCAGATAACTTCCTGGGTGGAGAGGGCTACGAGGCTGAGTTTATTGAAGGCGTTGATGCTGAAACTGGCTCTGGAAAGCACGCGGAAAAGTAGCTCTTTAGGGTACAGGTCTGATCGAAAATCGGCATAACAAAAGCCTGGTTCCTTCCTCTTGAAAGAGGTAAGAAGGAACCAGGCTTCTTTTTTATTTCTTGGTCGCAGCTTTCATCGCGGAGACGTATTCCGTGATTTCTTTCTTCAGAGCTTCCATGTTGGTAATGACGGCGGGAGAATCCTCTGTTTCACGTGAAACGTAACCGTTGACAATCTTGGTGATTGCTGAGCCGCTAATCGCGCCAGCGGCGCCAGCGGCGATCGCTTCGGCAACGTGCTCTGGCGTAGAAATACCAAAGCCGAGAAGAGCTGGGGCACCGTTATAACGGTGGATATTGGCAACTACCTCGTCGAGGCCAAGAGTTTGGGACTCTTGCTCTGTACCGGTTACTCCATCGCGGGAGACAGCGTAAATGTAGCCCTTAGAGTACTTAGCAACGCCTTCGAGGGTGCGCTCTGAAGCACGGGCCGGAGCGATGAATACTGGAGCTACCCCAGCCTTCTCAGCAGCGGCGGCAAAGGGTGCGCCTTCTCGGACTGGAACATCCGGGATCAGGATGGCATCAGCGCCAGCAGCACCAAATTCCTCGTAGAACTTATCTAGCCCACGGGTAAAGGGAACGTTGCCGTAGATGAGCATGCCGACGGGAGTATCAGGGAACTCTTCGCGGATTTGGCGAACTAGGTTCAGGGAATTATCAACGGTTGCGCCATTGTCCAGAGCGCGGATGTGTGAGCCCTGAATGGTTGGGCCGTCAGCAACTGGGTCGGAGAAAGGAACGCCAAGTTCGAGGACGTCAGCGCCTGCTTCGACGACGGTGCGGATGATTTCCATGCTGTCTTCAGCCGTCGGGTCATTGAGCATGAGGAAAGGGACGAATGCACCTTCGTTCTTCTCATCAAGTGCAGCAAATAGTGCTTCAAAGCGGCTAGCGCCATCACGGGTTGTAGTCATGGTTAGTTCTTCTCCTTGATGACAAGCTCAGGGTGTGCTTCGAGAGTCTGGCGAACGTGGTCGATGTCTTTGTCACCACGACCGGAAAGCGAGACCAGAATGTTGATGTCTTCGTCCTTGCGCTTGAGCGCATAAGCCAGCGCGTGGGAAGATTCGAGTGCTGGAATGATGCCCTCTTGTTGGGAGAGCAGCTGGAAAGCTTCAAGTGCCTCAGCATCAGTAATGCCGACGTACTTCGCGCGACCGGTAGCGTGCAAGTGCGCGTGCTGTGGGCCTACGCCTGGGTAATCCAGTCCGGCGGAGATCGAGTAGGACTCCTCCACCTGGCCGTCGCTATTGCGCATGAGGTAGCTGCGAGCGCCGTGCAAAATGCCGATGGTGCCATTGTTGATGGTTGCGCCATGCTTGCCGGAATCGAGTCCTTCTCCGCCGGGTTCAGCGCCGACAAGTTCCACGCCTTCTTCATCAATGAAATCTGCGAACATGCCAATGGCGTTGGAACCGCCACCCACACAGGCGACGACCAAGTCCGGCAGGCCGTCGATGCGCTCAAGCATTTGCGCCTTCGCCTCAGTGGAGATGACGCGGTGGAACTCACGCACGATGGTTGGGAATGGGTGTGGGCCAGCCGCTGTGCCAAGCAGGTAGTGCGACTCATGGAAGGTGGCGGTCCAGTCCCGCAGCGCCTCATTCACGGCATCTTTTAGGGTGCCGGAGCCGGTATCGACGGGAACGACTTTTGCGCCCATGAGTTCCATGCGGAAAACGTTGGGTTGCTGGCGCGCGACGTCTTTAGCGCCCATGTACACGACGCATTCAAGGTCCAAGAGTGCGCACGCAAGAGCCGTTGCCGTGCCGTGTTGGCCCGCACCGGTTTCGGCAATGATGCGGGTCTTGCCCATGCGCTTAGCCAGTAGCGCCTGACCCAAAACCTGGTTGGTCTTGTGAGCGCCGCCGTGGACAAGGTCCTCGCGCTTGAGAAAAATACGCGCTTTGCCCCCGAGCTTATGAACCTCGGTGATGGGCGTTGGTCGACCCAAGTAGTCACGCAGGAGGTCTGCGAGTTCCTTTTGGAAAGACTCGTCCGCCATTGCATCCACGAAGGATTTTTCGAGCTGGTCCAATGCGGGAATGAGAGATTCTGGGACAAACTGTCCGCCGAACTCTCCAAAATACGCAGGAAGTAAAGTTTCCCGAGAGTTGTCAGTCATGGGTGGTTAATCCTTAGCGGTAGAAATTTCTGATGGTGGCAAATGCGCGTGCAATGAGGCCGGTGTCTTTGGTGCCCTTGACCGTTTCTAACCCGGAATTCAGGTCAACGCCAACGGTGCCGATTTTTAGAGCTTGTTCAATGTTATCCAGACCGATGCCGCCGGCAAGAAGCGCGTAATCTAAAACCTCAGCGGGAACGGTATCCCACTCAAAGCTGGTGCCGGTTCCGCCGTTGCCGGAGTCGAGGACGATGCGGTCAACGGCCTTGTCAGCAATGAGTGCTTGGGCCAAGGCCGGGCCATCCGTATGGCTCATGGAGACAGCGCGCCAGATTTGTAAGCCACTCTCCTGCTCTGCGCCGAAGTCCAAATCCTCATCCTTGGAGGATGTAACGGGGATACCGGCGTCACGGACTTCTTGAACCACGGTGTGGATGTAGTCGAGCTCTGCTTCGATGCTTCCCTGGTAAGGTGCATGCAGTTGGAGTGCTTCTACCCCATCAATGGCGGCTAGTTCGGCCCAGTCTTCGGTGCGGCGCGAAACTGCGACGTAGTCCAAGTCGGGTTCATGCGCAATGATATCTTCCGCTGTTTCACGTGAAACATTGCGCGGAGAAGCCTCTTCAAAAACAAGGCCTCCATAGACAGCTCCCGCGGCACGCGCAGCTTGTGCAGCCGACCAAGTGGTCAAACCACACACCTTATTTTCGCCATACACGAGTGCGCGAGCGGCCCGATCGACATCCGGTGCTGAAGTAAGCTGCGACCCCACTAAGTAGGCATTGGAGTGGTTGCCCAGGCTGCGTACGGTCTTGTTGTCACGAATGCCAGATTCAGACACCACTACCGAACCTTCAGGCAAAAGCTCGCTCAAGGTCTTCGAACGGGTCAGATCGATGCTGAGGTCATGCAGGTTGCGGTGGTTAATGCCAAAGATCTTCGCGCCTAAGCGAATGGCACGCTCAGTTTCTTCGACATCGATAACCTCGGTAAGGACGTCGAGTCCCAACCGGTGTGCTTCATCCTGCAGGCGGGTGTATTCCTCATCGTCGAGGACAGAGAGCATCAGCAAGATGGCATCGGCCCCGAAGTAGCGGGCTGCGTGAATCTGGACCTCGTCAACAATGAAATCCTTGCACAGTACCGGCAGGTGTGTGGACAAAGCAACGGTTTGTAGGTGGTCGTAGTCGCCACCGAAGCGCACGGGTTCGCACAACACGGAGATGCCAGCGGCATAACGAGAGTAGGTACGTGCGATGGTGCCGGGCTCGTAGTGCTCACGGATAAGGCCCAGGGATGGAGACGATGACTTGCACTCCATGATGAAGGCATTGGTTGCGCCGTGCAGGTTGTCATACAGCGAGCGTGTCGAGCGCGGCAGGTTGGCAACATCGACGTGCGCAATTCGCTCGGCGATGTCCTCTAAGTGCGTGCGACGGGTCTCCACAATGTTTTCTAGGACCGTGGGTAATTGATGATTACTTGGCATAGTTAGCCTCCTCGTGGCGCTGCAACCAATCTTTCACGGTGCCATCGGCAAGCAAACCGAGCGCCTTGTCGGTGCCTTCCTTGTAGCTATCAGCGTGGCCGGTGAGGTAGAACATGGCGCCGGCGTTCGCGGCAATCGCATCGCGGTGTGCAGCTGGTGCAGTGTTATTGAAGACCTGGCGCAGTGCCTCGGCGTTTTCGGCGCCGTCACCACCGGTGAGGTCGGCAAGTTGGTGGGTGCCCACGCCGAAATCGTCTGGGGTTACGGTGTATTCTTCGATCTCGCCGTCGCGTAGCTCCCACACCTGGGTTGGGCCGTGCACAGCGATTTCGTCGGTGCCTGCGCCGTGCATGACGATGGCGCGGCCGCGACCCAATTCTTTAAAGACCTCAGCGATGGTGCGGCCCAGCTTCGGGTTGGCAACGCCCATGATCTGAAACTCTGGGCGCGCTGGGGAAAGGATGGGACCCAGCGAGTTGAAGATCGTGGGTACCTTCAGCGCGCGGCGAACGGGCATGACGTGCGCGACCGCTGGGTGGTACGCCGGTGCGTACAGGAAGGTAAAGCCGGATTCCTCGAACTGGCGCACAGCGCGGTCAACGTCCAAGTCCAGTGGGATGTTGAGAGCTTCTAGTGCATCCGCGGAGCCGGACTTAGAAGATACGGAACGGTTGCCGCATTTCACGACCTTCGCTCCCCCAGCGCCGAGCACCAGCGATGCGCCGGTGGAGATATTGATGGTATTGGTGCCATCACCGCCCGTGCCAGCGGAGTCCATGATGCCTTGGCCAGTAATCGGGAATGGGCGTGAGGCATTGAGGAAGGCTTTGGCTGCGCCAGCCAAGTCCGCGAAGGTTTCGCCTCGGGTGCGGATGGTGGCCAGCAGTGCAGCGATATGGATGTCGTCGTAATCGCCGTTGCTCAGCGGGTTAAAGACCTCTTGGGCCTCCTCCACCGTGGGCGCAGGGTTGTCGAGGAATTTCATTAATACATTCAGTGGTGCTGCCATGAGAGGGAGGCATCCTTTCTAGTTCTTAATAGATACTTTAATTAATATGGTTTAACGTGCGGTTAATGGTGTGCTTAGAGCACGCTTTTCGATGCCAACTGCTCCACACAACGCTCTAACATGACGGGACCTGTTGGCGTGAGCACGGATTCTGGGTGGAACTGCAGGCCTAGTGCGGTGCCGTCAGTGGTTTCGGCGGCCATCACGATGTCATCGATATAGCCCAATGCGCGCAAGCCCTCTGGCAACTGCGTGCAACCCAGGGAGTGATAACGCGCAATCGGAACCTGGGTGCCTACGTAATCGGGTTGGTCTGGTTCCACGTCGGTAGTCAGTCCGTGGAAAACGGGGTGCTGCGCTCCCTCACCGGTGAGAACCATGGTGTCGGTAGAACCGTGGACGGGTCCGCACGGTGCGACCTTTCCACCGTGGTATTCCAAGAGCGCCTGGAAACCGAGGCATATGCCCAGCAGTGGGATCTTGCCCAAGACGGTGTCGATGAGTTCCATCATGCAGCCGGCATCAGTGGGGTGTCCGGGTCCTGGGGAGAGCACAATCAGGTCAGGGGACTCATCGAGGATTTCCGTCACTGTGACGGTATTGCGCATAACCACGGTGTCATAGCCAGAAAGAGCATCGACAAGGTTATAAACGAAAGAATCGTGATTATCGAGAAGTAAAACCTTCGGTTTGGTTTCTACAGTGCTCATCGGATGACCTCCAGGGTGGCGTTGTTGGCAGCAGCAATTGCGTGCAGGACGGCATAAGCCTTGTGCAAAGTTTCATCGGCTTCGGATTGTGGAACGGAGTCGCGGACAACGCCGGCACCGGCTTGGACAATTGCCGTGTCATTTTTGATGTAGGCGGAGCGGATGACGATGCAGTTATCCATGGAGCCATCTCCGCGCAGGTACCCCACTGCCCCGCCATAGGAACCGCGGCGCTTGTTCTCGGTGTTGCGAACCAATTCCATCGCGCGCAGTTTCGGCGCGCCGGTGAGTGTGCCCATATTCATGCATGCGCGGTAGGCATCAATCGCGTCGAAATCAGGGTGCAACTCTGCCACCACACGGGAGACCAAGTGCATCACGCGGGAGTAGCGATCCACCTGCAGAAGATCCGCCACGCGCCGGGTTCCAGGAACCGCGACCCGTGCCAGGTCATTGCGCGCGAGGTCAACGAGCATGGTGTGCTCGGCCAGTTCCTTAGTATCGGTGCGCATGTCCAGCTCATTGCGGATATCTAATTCATGCGTTGCACCGCGGGGACGGGTACCTGCGATGGGATAGAGCTGCACCTCGCGGGTATCAGCATCGAATTTCAGGTTGGATTCAGGGGATGCGCCAATGAGTTCATAATCTGCGCCGCGGATATAGAACATATAGGGCGAAGGATTGGTCTCGCGCAGCTTCCGGTAAGCAGCGAAAGCATCTGGGCATTCCATGGAGAAAGACCGTGCTGGCACAACCTGATAAATATCGCCCTCGTAGATATTCTTCTGCAGGTTGCTTACATGCTCGCGGAAATCCTTATCCAAGATATCCGCGGTGACGGTCACGGTTTTCTTTTCGGCGACCTCAGTGGTTTCGGTCAGGGGGGCATCGGCAAGCTTTTGTGCTTTGTCCAGCTGTTCATCTAAGCGCCCTTGCAGCGCAGCTTCATCAGTATCGACGCCGTGGATAACAATGCTGTGGTTGAGGTGATCAACGTGCAGCAAGGTCTGTGCCACGATGAACTCATAGTCCGGGTATTCATTAGTGCTATCTGGCACCTCAGGAAGTACCTCAAATGTATCGAGGTAATCATAAGCAAAGCCGCCGCCTAGAAAGGGCAACATTTCATGTGAATAACCTGCATCTAACTGCAGCTTACGCAGGACTTCTGCATTGGAAATGGCCTTCAGGCGACGGCGTTCATCACTATCGGTAGGGCGTTGGAATTCAAACTCCCCTGCCCCAACGCGGTACTCAGAAAGCTGTTCTTCTAAGCGCTCGAGCATCGCGTGCCCAGTGGGAGAAAGCACCTCGGCGTATACGCGCTGGCCGCGGCAGGTGACCTTGAGCGCGGCATCCAGAACAGCGAGGCACTGTACATTCTTCTTGGATTCAATATCTGCTGATTCCAGCAGCATGGAATCATGCGTGGTGGCCAGGGCATCAAATAATGCAGCGGCATCCGTGTAGTACGGGAGCTGCCGTGATGCGGTAGAAAATCCGGTCATAGCTATCTATCTTTCGCGACTGTGTTATTGAGAGACTAATTATTTTTATCTCGCAGTTCGCGGGTCTATACCGGTTTATGTCCCTTAAGACAACGAAAAGGCCCGCATACTGCGAGCCTGGTTTTAAGGAAAGCTTTAAAGAAGGAAGCTTCAATGGGCCCGCGTGTTACGCGCGCCACCACCAAAGATTAACGGTGCTCAAGTTCTTCATGAAACACACTGTAGCACTACCTCTTCAAAAATGGGATACGGATCCCGAATTTAATTCTTTCCTCCCGGGCCCATACTCACCACTACTAAGTATTGCCCATCCAACTCATTACAGTCCAAGACCTCAAAACGTGACTTGAACTGCGGATATTCTAGCATAGTGCTTAACTCCGTACTTGAGATAGTACTTTTACTCCGGATTACTATGTTAAGTACTATGTTGAGTGTTATGTTCCGGATGCGGGGAATCCTGGACCGTTATGCCATAGGTTGATACCCCCAGTCGGGGCTAGAAAGCCAAATATTTACTGACCGTAAAGACAGTTAGGGCAAGGCGTGAATAAAAGACTGGCGTAGCTATGAGCTGCATGTTATGTGACTTGCATTACGCAAGCTTGGGGATTGGGCGAAGAATTCAGCTGTATAGAGCCTGAATTAATTTGTTGAAAGAGTATTGAAACCCCTGCTTAACGGATATGTTTAGAACTACCCTACTGGTTTTGCAGAAGGAAGCGCCGTGGTGCGCCAACTGGCGCCACCGTTTCCTGTGAACTCCCTTCAACACATAAGGAAGCTCTCAATATGAGAATTAATCGAATCTCCAAGCCCTCCCGCATGACTTCAGTCATCGCTACCCTTTCTGCGACTGCCCTCGTGCTCGCCGGCTGTTCATCGGAAAGCGGCGACGACGCTGCTGGCGATAACGCTGGCGGCGAAGGTGCATCGGAAAGCTACTCCATCGGTATCAACCAGCTCGTGCAGCACCCGGCACTGGATGCCAGCGCCGCAGGCTTCAAGGCCGCGTTCGAAGACGCCGGCGTCGAGGTGGAGTGGGATGAGCAAAATGCGAACGGTGAGCAGTCCACCGCGGTGACCATCGCGCAGCAGATGGCTAATGCCGACCACGATCTGTACTTGGCTATTGCTACCCCAGCGGCGCAGGCGATGGCACAGTCCATCAAGGACGCTCCCCTGCTCTTTACCGCTGTCACTGACCCAGAGGCAGCAGAGTTGGTAGATTCCAACGATGCTCCGGGCGCAAACGTGACTGGTACCTCCGATATCGCGCCGATTTCTGACCAGGTGGACCTGCTCAAGGAACTGGTTCCGGATGCGAAGACCGTTGGAGTTGTCTACGCCTCTGGTGAGGTCAACTCCCAGGTGCAGGTGGATGAGCTGACTTCCGTTGCTGGTGACTCTGATATTGATGTGAAGTCCCAGACCGTGACTTCCGTGACTGAAATCCCGCAGGCAGTGCAGGCGCTTGGCGATGTCGATGCCATCTACGTCCCCACCGACAACATGGTGGTCTCCGGTATTGCTTCTTTGATCAACGTGGCCAATGAGAAGCAGATTCCAGTCATCGGCGCTGAGGCCGGCACCGTTGAAGGTGGCGCTGCTGCAACCTTGGGTATTGACTACGAGCAGCTGGGACGCCAGACCGGTGAGATGGCGCTGCGCATCCTGCAAGACGGCGAAGAGCCAGCGTCTACGCCTGTGGAATCCGCGAAGGAATTTACCTACGTCGTCAACCCAGAAGCTGCTGAGGCGCAGGGCATTGAGATTCCAGAAGCGATTTTGGAAGAAGCTGAAACCGTATGATCGGTGCAGTTGAGCTCGGACTCCTTTATGCCGTGATGGCGGTAGGCGTCTACCTCACCTTCCGAGTTCTAGATTTCCCTGACCTAACCGTTGACGGCAGTTTCACCACCGGTGCTGCTGCCGCCGGCGTGCTCATTACCAACGGTGTTAATCCCATCCTCGCTACGGGCGTGGGTTTCGTTGCGGGTTTTATCGCCGGCATCATCACCGGCCTGTTGCACACCAAGGGCAAGATTGACGGCCTGCTCGCTGGTATCTTGACCATGATTGGCCTGTGGTCAATCAACCTGCGCATTATGGGCGGTGCGAATATCCCGCTGCTGAGCCAAGACTCCGTGTTTACCCCGCTCGATAGCATCAAAAATGACTGGGCTGTCGTCGGCCTGTTGGTCATCGGCGCCATCGCGCTGGTTGCACTCATCGTGTGGTTCCTGTCCACCGACCTCGGGCTGGCGCTGCGCGCTACAGGTGATAATCAGCAGATGATTACCTCTTTCGGTGTCTCCACTGACTTCACCAAGACGCTGACCCTCGCACTGTCGAATGGTCTGGTTGGCCTGTGTGGCGCGCTGATTGCGCAATTCCAGGGCTTCGCGGATATCTCCATGGGTGTCGGCCTCATCTTGGTCGGCCTGGCATCTGTCATTGTCGGCCAAGCTGTTATCCCGCAGCGTCGCCTGTGGCTGATTGTCGGCTCGGTTGCGTTGGGCTCCATCCTCTACCGCCTGATCATCTACGTGGCGCTGACGGTGGGCCTGAATCCGAACGACATGAAGTTGATTACCGCAGTGCTTGTCATCGCCGCGCTGCTGCTGCCGAAGCTGACTGGCCGGACGCCGAAAGTCGCCGGGAGGAAGGTAGCCAATGCTTAAGATTGATAGCATTTCCAAAACCTTCTTCGCCGGCACAGCCAACGAACGCAAGGCGCTTGTCGATGTCTCCCTGCATCTAAATCCCGGTGATTTCGTCACCGTGATTGGTTCTAATGGCGCCGGAAAATCAACATTGCTCAACTCGATTTCAGGTCGGTTGATAGTTGATTCCGGAACCATCTCCATCGAAGGCAAGAATGTCTCCCGCCAACCGGAGCACAAGCGTGCGAAGGTTGTCGGCCGCGTCTTCCAAGACCCGATGGCGGGTACTGCACCAAACCTCACGATTGAAGAAAACCTCTCCCTCGCATACTTGCGTGGCAAAGGCCGTGGGCTGTCATTGGGACTTAACTCCAAGCGCCGGGCATTCTTCCGCGAGCAGCTCGCAAGCCTAGAACTTGGCCTCGAAGATCGCATGGGCTCCAAGGTGGGTCTGCTGTCGGGTGGTCAGCGCCAGGCGCTCAGCCTTCTCATGGCGGGCTTTACCAACCCTGACGTGATGCTGCTCGATGAGCACACCGCAGCGCTAGACCCCCAACGTGCGGAGCTGGTGACCACCTTGACGGAACGTATTGTCTCCCAAGGCAACCTAACCACCTTGATGGTCACCCACAACATGGCGCAAGCCATCCAGGTGGGCAACCGACTCATCATGATGCATGATGGCAAAATTATTTACGAGGCTTCCGAAGAGCAAAAGCAAAAACTCGCCGTGCAAGACCTCATGTCAGAATTTGCCAAGATTAAAGGCGGAACTTCTGACCGCACTCTGCTGCAGTAGAAAATCTGCTCCGAAAATCCAGTCTTCGTTCTCCCCGGGCGAGACTGGATTTTTCTATGGCACTGTATTCAACGCCGCATGAAGGCGCAGCGCTGCGTGTAAACAGGTGGACTCCCAACCATCATCGAGCGCGCCTTGGGGCAACACTGTTCGAGCTTTTTCCAAGCGGTAGTGCAAAGTAGCGCGGTGAATAAACAGGTTATCTGCGGTGGCGGTGACATTACGAGCATTGTCTAAATACTCCAGCACCGTCTCCCATAAAAATTGGGAACCCTCAGCAATCAGGGCTGCCGCTGCTGGGGAAATTGCGCTGACGGTCGCGGGCGTAAGCTCCCAGCCCAACAACAAGCGCCAAGCGCCGGAATCCTCCCATGTGAGGGTTTCTTGCCCAAGCAGTGACGCCACCGTGGCGATGAAACTCGCGCGCCGGGCTGTATTGCGGGCGCCACTTAACTCATTGATTGTCGATGTTCCACGTGAAACAACTTGGGCGCCGACGGCGACTGAGGCGGCCTGGAGGGCATCGAAAAGCGACTGCGATGCGGCCACATCATCTGAGCGCTCGACGATGGTCAACCCATCATGATTATCCGTGACAAGGAAAGGTCGACGGCGCCGAAAGCGCAGCAATTCCAACATGAGCCGCTCAGGTGCATCTGTGGTGACTGCAGCTTCGGCGGCCTCACGAATGGTGAGCTGGTGAATACGGATGACCCCGCTCCGCGGCAAGAAATTATTGTCCACCGCATGCGCGAGCGACCCATCTAGGCCCAAGGTGACATCGCGAGCTATCTCGCGCATCTCTGCTACGCGCCGTACAAAGGTTTCATCGCGCGCGGCCATCAGGTCAATAATCGGCCGACGATAGCTGGTGATGATCTCTAAGTCCTCTTCACTAATAGCTGGCGAGTCAATGAGCCAGATGTGTCCGCACAGCTTCTCCCCTTCCCACAGCGGAACGCACAGGCGCGGAAGCAAGTCGAATTCTTTATGAGCGGGCACACGCACAGCATCGCGGGATTCCTGTACGCCGTTGGCAACTAGCCACGGGATGGGCTCGGGGTTGGGTTCACGGTGCAGCACATTAAAAACCCGCTCATTATCGACCTCGCCATATTGTGGGCTGGAGCAAAAGGCATAAAAGGCCGGCGTATCAACCTGGACTGAACGCTGCAGCTTGCTGGCTAACTCATCGACCAAAGATTGAATCTGACCGAGCTGGGCCGCGCGGGGTGTTGCTTGTGGCGTGGAGGAATCCATGGTTCAAAGTGTGGCACATTTTGACATTCGTCGAAGAAATTCACGCTTTTTGTCTAGTGACTTTGAAAGTGATGTGCAGCACAATAGGTGTTAATGCAGGATAATGCCGTCACATGGCAAGAAAGTTGAGGATAAGACGATGCGCACTACCGTAGGTGAATTCATCATTAGGCGGTTGAAAGAACTGGGGATTGAACACATCATCGGTGTGCCCGGA
Organism: Corynebacterium stationis; assembly: GCF_001941345.1. Lineage (NCBI taxonomy): Bacteria > Bacillati > Actinomycetota > Actinomycetes > Mycobacteriales > Corynebacteriaceae > Corynebacterium > Corynebacterium stationis. The sequence goes on along the minus strand of NZ_CP009251.1, from coordinate 2,760,995 downwards.
GATTTCAACTTAAGCTTCATCGAGCAGATCAACGAAGCAGACAACATCGAATTTGTAGGCGCGTGTAATGAGCTCAACGCGGCATATGCGGCAGATGGCTACGGCCGTCAGTCAGGCGTCGGCGCGCTGCTGACGACCTATGGCGTGGGTGAGCTCTCCGCGCTCAATGGCATCGCTGGTGCACGCGCGGAGCACATTCCCATGGTGAGCTTGGCCGGTTCTCCCCCGTTGTATTCCACGGAATATCGCTGGAATCTGCACCACTCGCTTGCCGATGGCGACTTTGAGAACATGCTCGAATCTATCCTGCCGTTTACTGGTGCAGCGGTGCGCATTACGCCGATGAACGTGGTGGAAGAGCTAGACCGCGCGCTGCACATCTGCTTGCGCGAAAAGCGCCCAGTGCACATCCAGATCCCTTCGGATATCACGCATCTGGAAATTGAAGCACCAGACGAAGTATTGGACACGACGCTGCCAACTTCCGATGCCGAACGCCTCGAAGCCGCCACCGCCCGCGTGTTAGAGCGCATCGCCGAGGCGAAAAAGCCTGTCTTTCTCTTTGACCAGGACACTGATCGCCACGGTTTCACGGAAAAATTTCGTACCTTGGTGGATAAGCTGCAGATTCCTTATTCCCAGCTGACTTCCGGCAAGGGCGTGCTTTCCGAACGCGATGGCCTTTTCCTTGGCTCCTACAACGGCAAGGCTTCCGCACCGGGTGTTCAAAAGATTGTGGAATCGGCTGACCTGCTCTTTACCACCAACCCACGCTTCATCGAGGTGAATTCCGGTTCCTTCACCCACCACCTGCCTGCGGAAGCCATCGTGAACTTCGGTGACCAGCACGTCAACGTCGGCGGTGAGTTTTTCGTCGGCATCAATACGCTAGAGCTTCTCGATGCCCTTATCGACCGCACCAAGACCTCTCGCAAGAAGAAAAAGGAAGAGTTTGTCTACGAAAAATGGGAAGTTAGGGCCGAAGCACCATTAACGCATGCGCGCATGTGGCCGCGATTCATCCGTTTCTTGGAAGACGATGACACCGTGATTGCAGAGGCCGGAACCTCCCACATTGGTCTCACCCCAGAGCGTCTGCCCAAGGGTGCACGTTATATCAACTCCCCTATCTGGGGCGCTATTGGCTTTACCCTGCCCGCACTATTGGGCAGCATGCTGGCAAACCGCGACCGCCGACACGTGCTCTTTATCGGCGATGGCTCTTTCCAGCTCACTGCCCAGGAACTCTCAACCATCCTGCGTGAAGACCTCAAGCCGATTATCGTGCTGGTCAACAACAAGGGCTACACCATTGAGCGTTATATCCTCGGTATGGAAGAAAAGTACAACGACATTGCTGATTGGCAATACGCCAAGCTTCCGCAAGTCTTTGTCCCGGATACCACCATGGTGTCCTACCAGGCGCGTACCGAAGGTGAACTCGAAGACGCATTGAGCAAGATTCAGGCTTCTGATGCCGGAGCTTTCCTCGAAGTCCACCTTGACGCTATGGATGCACCTGCTGGGTTGAAGGCCTTTGGTCCTATGACCGCTGATTTTGACTTCGGCCCACGCGGTCCCCGTAATCCATAACATGGGACTGGTTGCCCGCGGGCTAGGATAAAGCTAGGTTTCGCGGTCACACCCTATAAACCTGCAGCGTTTAATAAAGCACAAGAAAAGGTAGCTATAGATAATGATCCGAAAAGATCTGGACAACCTCCCCGCTTATGTACCAGGCGCACGCATGGATGATGCCGTCAAGCTCTCATCCAATGAGTCCTCCTATGCCCCGCTGCCTTCGGTAGCTAAGGCCATGAGCGAGGCAGCAATTGGCGTGAATCGCTATCCAGATATGGGTGCCGTTGAATTGCGCACCGCGTTGGCCAAGCATTTAGGTGTGGATTTTGAACAGACCGCCGTTGGCACGGGTTCCTCCGCGTTGTGCCAGCAGCTGGTCCACGCCACCACCACTGCCGATAATGAGGTGGTTTTCCCGTGGCGCAGCTTCGAGGCTTATCCAATCTTCGCGCAGGTCGTCGGTGCAACCCCCGTGCCTGTGGAGCTTACCCCGGAGCAGGGTCTAGATATGGATGGTCTCGCAGCGGCCATTACGGATAAGACCAGCCTGGTGTTTATCTGCAACCCGAATAACCCTTCCGGTACCACCATTAGCAACGACGAGTTTGAGGCCTTCATGGCTAAGGTTCCCGCGAATGTTGTGGTCGGCCTCGACGAGGCTTATTTTGAGTACAACCGCGCTGAAAGTCAGCCGATTGGCACCGAGGTCATCGCAAAATACGACAACGTCGTGGGCCTGCGCACCTTCTCTAAGGCTTACGGCCTCGCCGGGGCTCGTGTGGGTTATGCTTTCGGCCCGCGCAATCTCATTGAGGCGATCAACAAGGTAGCTATTCCTTTCTCTGTGAACTCCCTGGCACAAGCAGGTGCACTTGCGGCATTAGATGCCAAAGAAGAGCTTAAAGAGCGTATCGATGAAGCCGTCATCGCCCGTGAGCGCATCGCAAAAGCTTTCGCCGATTGGGGCGCAATCGCCTCCGAAGCGAATTTCGTGTGGCTCCCGGCTGCTGCCCTCCCACTTCCTCCGCAAGAACTCGCCGCCAAATTCGCCGAAGCTGGCGTACTCATCCGCGCCTTCCCAGAAGGTGTGCGTATTTCCACCACAACGGAAGAAGAAACCGATGTCTTGCTGAAGGCTTTTGGGTCCGCCGTAATCAAGTGACGTCGTCTAACGCGCTGTGAGCGCGAAAGAGCTCGACCTAGGTAAGTTTCTTCCCGGGTAAACGAAGTGACAGGTCGCTTCCTCATCTAATACCAAGATGTGGGAGGCGGCCTTTTGCTATTGGTGACGTATCATGTAAATCGACGTTTTCCGGAATAGTTCGGCCAGAATGGTAGTTGCCAGGATTAAGAAGCTATTTAAATTACAACACTAAGGATGCAACGTGGCGGATACTCCCAACCCCATGCACGATTTTGGCTTTGATAAAGGTCAAGGTCTCGAATTTGGTATTTATACCCTAGGTGACCACCTTCCCAACCCGAATGATGGTTCTCGGGTTAGCACCAAAGAGCGGGTGCATGAATTTATCCGCTACGCGCAAGCAGCCGAACAGGCAGGGCTGGACTACTTCGGATTAGGTGAATCGCACCAGGAATTCTTCGCCTCCCAAGCGCACGCTGTCATCTTGGGCGCTATCGCGCAGGCGACGTCCACTATGCGCATCGGTAGCTCCTCGACGATTATTAGTACTTCGGATCCTGTGCGCGTCTATGAGAATTTCTCCACGTTGGACCTCATCTCAAACGGACGCATTGAGTTGGTTGCGGGACGCGCATCACGCGTGGGGCTCTTTGAACTTTTGGGATATGACCTTCGTGATTATGAAGAGCTCTATGAAGAAAAGCTCGAGCTACTGCTGCAGATTAATCGTGAAGAATCGGTGACCTGGTCAGGGCAATTCCGTGCACCATTAAATGAAGCAGAAGTTATCCCTCGCCCAATTGAGGATCGCTTGCGTATTTGGCGCGCTGTCGGCGGCGCACCAGGCAGCGCGATTAAAGCTGGATTGGCAGGCGTGCCAATGGTCATGGCACACCTCGGTGGAACTACCTCCATCTTTGCTCGCACGGTGGATGCCTACCGCCAGGCGGCAGAACATGCCGGATTCGACCCCGCTACCTTGCCTATCACCACGGCTGGTTTCTTCCACGTGGCAGAGACTTCGCAAAAGGCACTGCAGAATACCTACCGCTACATGAATGAGGGCATGATCCGCACCAACGGACAGGGTCTATCGAAGCAGATGTATGCCCAAAACGTGGATCCGATGAGCATTGCCAATATGGGTAGTCCGCAGCAGGTCATCGAAAATATCTTGCACCAGCACGAAGTCTTCGGGCATCAGCGATACATTGGACAGATCGACTTCGGTGGCGTGCCATTTGATGAAGTAATGAAGCAGATTGACATTATCGGCGAGGAAATTCTGCCAGTAATTCGCAAATACACGGCTGCCGATGCCAAAGCTCAAGATGAGGAGAAAGATAATTAATGCGCGTTGTACTAATTTCGGGCTCTAATGTCGGAACCAAAACCAAAACGGTGGCGGAGTATTTAAAGCAGGCTTTTGCGGTGTACGACTCTGATATCGATGTCGAAATCATCGATTTGGCCGAGGTCGACATGGTCTTCTCTGATGGCCGAAACTACACCGAATACACCGGTGATACAGGAGAAATCGCGCAGAAGATTATGCAGGCTGATGCGCTAGTCATCGGCACGCCAATCTTCCAAGCCTCGATCCCAGCAGCGCTGAAGAATGTCTTCGACATCCTTCCTACCAATGCTTTTCGTGACAAGGTCGTCGGGATGTTTGCCACGGCCGGTTCGTCCAAGCATTACCTCGTTTTAGCGCAGCAGCTACAGCCGATTGTCACCTATATGAAGGGCCAAGTCGTGCAACCTTATGTCTTTGTTGAAAGCGCCGATCTGCTGCGTGGTGAAATAGTAAACCACGATGTCCTCCAACGATTAGATCGTTTAGTAGAAGACACCGTGGTGTTGACCCAGACCTATCAAAAGATCCGGGATGAAAAAGACGCCGCTTATGGCTTCTAGTGCTCGCCTTCTGCGAATTCCTCGATGATCTTCGCATTGAATGCTGGAAGATCATCTGGAGTGCGGGAGGAGACTAGCCCGTTATCGGTGTGTACTTCCTCATCCACCCAGGTAGCACCCGCGTTGCGCAGGTCAGTCTGGAGGCTGGGGAAAGACGTTAGGGTACGACCCTTGAGCACATCGGCATCAGCAAGAATCCAGCCGCCATGACAAATAACGCCAGTTGGTTTCCCAGAGGTAAAAATGTCTTCGACGAACTTCACTGCGTGCTCATCCATGCGAATCTGATCGGCGTTGCCGGTGCCGCCCGGAAGAAGCAAGGCGTCGAAATCCTCTGCCTTGGCTTGGTTCGATGTCAGATCTACCTGTACTTCTGTGCCATTTTTGCCGGTGATTGGCTGGTCCTCAGTAGAGATGATGGTAACTGTTGCACCGGCTTCTTTGACTGCATCCACTGGGCTAGTAAGTTCCGAATCCTCGAAACCGTGGGTTGCGATAACTGCTACTTTTCGATTGCTTAGTTGTGCCATTGCTATTCCTCCTTGAGGAGAGACGATGTGCGGACAGTTCCCATCCTAACTACATCATCTTGGTCTTCGCCAGAGCTTTATTTAATCCCGAGGTGTAGTTAGCCAAAGGTTTGCGCAATACCACGCCGAGAATTAAAGCGGGGATGACAAAGAGCAACAGCATAGCTAGCGCAATCCAGTAGTCAGCACCGTAACTGCCAGCGAGCGCCGACCTGAATGCACGGATGGAATAAGTTGCCGGAAGCCAAGGGCTGACGCTTTGGAACCAGTGCGGCAAAAGTTGCAGTGGGTAGGAGCCACCGGCGCTAGAGATTTGTATGACGAGTAGGAATACAGCCAATGCTTTACCGGCATTACTCAGAGCCACTGTTAATGCGTAGACCAACAGCATGAAAATACATGATGAGACCCAGCCGGCCAGTACTAGCAGGAAAGGATGCGCTGGCTCGAGCTTAACGAAGAAGATAAGGCCAAGGGTTAACAATGTAGATTGTGCAAGGCCAACGAGCGCGAAGGTGCCATAGCGCCCAAAGTACTTTGCGAATGGCCCGATCTCCTCAGGTTCTTCTGGTGCCTCGGACGGAATCTCTGCCGTGTCGTCTTCGGTCTCGTTTTCAAGGTCTACTTCCTCGTCGAAGCGGTTTGGGCGATGCTTGGTGAGCTTAGCTGCGACATCGGTGCGCAATGCGACCGCAGCGAGGAGTGCCCCAACCCATAGCGCAAGAGTGGTGTACAGCGGAGCCATCCCTACGCCAAAACTAGCAACAGGGTAAATAGCTTGGCGTTCTACTTCCACGGGGGCGGCAAGCGCTTGGGCAAAGGCTTCTGGATCATCGCCAACAATTGCAGCGATCTCCGATAGATCGCCGGTCCTGCTGGCGGTGTTTATCCGGTCGAGTAAGTCGTCGAGCCTATCCGCGTTTTGGTCTAGGGTGGCACCGACATCGTCAAGCGCTGCACTCGCTCCTGCTAAGGAATCGGTGTTGAGCTGAATATCGCCTTCGGGCAATTCGATGGTGTCGCCGATGCCGCGCAGGGTCTGTGCCAGCTGACTGACTTGGTCACGAATGCCAGAGTTTCGCACATCCTCAATGGCGCTGGATGCCCGGTCTAACGACGAGAAATCAGGACGTTCTGGGCTATCTGAATCCGACGCAGCGCGCAGACGATCACGCACGCTTTCTTGGGCAGCTATAGCCTCATCTAATTGACCGGTGAGGGTCGCGGCTTCGGCCGGAGCTAGCGGGCGAATTCGGGTATTTACGGTGTCCTTGAGACCCTCGTAAGCATTGATATTGAGTTGGACATTGTTCGCCAAAGTATTGAGCGTTTCGGAACGAGTTTCTCGAGAAATGTTGGCTGTTTCGTAGAGTGCATCGATGCGGTCGCCGACAATGGCATAGCTTTCGCGGGTGGCAGATAAAGCACCGTCTAGGGCGTCGGAAGAAGCAGATATATCCGTGATGCCATCGCGAGTGGTGTCAGGCAGTGATGGCCTCGGGGTATCAATAATACGCTGAGCGCTTTCGAGCAGGGGGATAGCGGATTCCGTTAAATCGCCCATTGTTCGCGCGGTTCGCGCGCCATTGCGTAGCTGAGACTGTAGATTTTCGGCACGTGCCTCAATACGGCTGAGTGCATCTTGAGTGTCACCTTGGTCTAAGAAATCAGACAAGGAAGTCACCAATCCCAATGAGACATCACCAATGGTGCGGGTAAAAGTCTCCGAAATATTAGCCGATATACCCTCGGCGCCTTTATTAGCAATGGTTGGTGCTAGCGCATTCTTTTTCTCGTTGGTGTGCAACGCGATTTGGGCAGGCTGAGAACCATCGGCGTAAAAGGTCAGCATGTCATCGCTGAAAGTGGAGGGCAAGATAATTGACGCGTAGTATTCCCCTGATTTGGTTCCTTCAATGGCATCAGAGGGGTTCGTGATGACCCAGTCCATTTGTTCATTCGCGCGTAGTTGCGACAAGACCTGGTCTCCCGCATTGACCTCGATGGGGAAGAAATCACTGGTGTAGCCATCATCTTCACTGGCGACGGCAATCTTCAGGTCTTTGGTATTACCGAAAGGATCCCAGGCAGCCAATACGTTAAACCACGTAAAAAGCAGGGGAATGATGATAAGAAAGAGCAACAGGCATGTCGCCATGACACTGCGGCGGACTTTGGAGAAGTCATTTTTAACAACAGACAGGGCATCCCGCATTATTTCTCCCCTTCCGTAGTCTCTGAAGCTGGTGATGCCGCGATGGCGTGAAGTCCGCTGGCCTGGGCAGAAACAGACTTGTGCAGAGTTTGGTCATCCATCTGAATAATTTCCTCGGATTGTTTCAACGACTTACGGATGTAATCGAAAGCAATCACCAGGCCCATGAGCAAGAGTGTCCAGGCGGTCCACAAGCCCAAAAGAAGGGCCTTAGCATCGGGAAGCGCCCAAGCGGCAATGGTGAGTGCGATGATTCCGACCACGCCAATGCCGGCGGTGACATGAATGCGACGGGTGTACCTTTCAGCTTCGTTCTTGATGCTTTCGGCAAATCCTTCGCGATCTTCCAACGCGCGAACGATGTCGGCCAAGCGGTAGCCATCGCCGACAACTTGAACGTTTTCGAACTCGATGAGCTCGCTTTCCGCCATCTCATGATTAAAAACTGTGCTGAAATGCCCGAGGTTTTTACGCAGAATGATGCCGATGAAAAAGGCGACGCCTCCCATGAGCGCGAGCATCCCCATGAACTGCAGGTAATGCGTACCGTAGAAACCGCCAATGGTTTCGCGCAAGGCGTCAATGCCATAGGAAAACGGGAGGAAAGGATAAATAGCCTTGAAGAATCCGGGCAGAAGCTCAATGGGATAAAGGCCTGATGCGCCGGGGATCTGCATGATGACCAGCAAGACGGCGATGAACTTACCCACCAGCCCGAGAGTGGAGGCTAAGGCATAGATGATGCTTAGATATGCCAAGCCCACTAGGACGGCGGTGCCGATGAAAGCCAAGGCATTGACGGTTTGCACACCGATGATCAGGTTACCTGCGGCAACGATAATGGCCTGTAACGCGACCATAATCGCCATTAGGATGAATCGTCCCACATAGGCTTGTGGAACGGTGACGCGCTTGAAGCCTTCGGTGTCAACTTCGACGCGGAAGACCACGATGAGCATGAAGGCGCCAATCCATAGCGAAAGATTGGTAAATAGCCCGGCCATAGCAGAACCATAGGAGTTGACCTCATAGACCGGTTCGCTATTAATCGTGACTGGGTCGGCAAAGAATGAGCCAATTTCATCGGAATTAAGGCCAGTGATGGTCTGGAGCTTTTCGGAATTGGAGCTTGCCGTCAACGCAAGGATATCGCTGCGGACATCGCGTACGCCGTCCTCTAACCCAGCTAAGGTGATATCAAAATCGTCCAGTGCGCTGCGGGTGGATTCCAACTGTGACACCACCCCATCGATGAGGTTATTGGCCTCGCCGAGGGTGGCTCGTTGACCTTCTAAAGACCCAGCGAATGAACCTGCGACGGTGCTGAGATTGCTCAAAGTTCTATTTAAAGACGGGATTCCATCGCCGACGGCGTCGCGTAGTGCTTGTGTAGCCGCGCTGGTATCTTGCGCGGCTGAATCGATGGCACCAGCGGCCTGAGAAATAGCATTGGCGGTATCGGCAGTCTCGGAATTCAAGCTAGTGACATCACCCAGCAGGCGCTCGCTGGCGGCATTGCCGGCTTCCAAGCGTTGCAGCGTGTCTTCTAAAGGTGCTGCCAGTTCGGGGCTTAGCGCGCTGTCATTGAGTAAGCCTTGGACTTGTTCGATGGCAGATTTACCAGCCTGAATGGCATCGTTAGTTTGCTGGCCTGCAGTATCTAAGCGCCCGCTGGTTTGCTGCAAGGTGGCATTGATATCGGCGATGGAAGCATTCGCGTTGGCGGTGCCTTCCGCGACGGCGGTGGTACCATCGACGAAAGCCGAGGTGGTCTGGTCGGTGAAGTTGGTGACTTCGGTTTGGATTGACTCTGCTAGATCTTGAACCTGCGCGAGGGCATCTTGACCTTCGATAAGAGCCTGGTCGACTTGCGCGACGGTGTCCTTAGCTCCAGTCATTGAAGCCTCGGCCTCGCTCAGACGGGCTTTAAAATCATCCAATCCCCCGCGCGCGGATCGAAGATTCGCGGCGGTTTCGCCGAATGATGTATTCGTGGTGTCGCGGGCATCCAGGATGGCATCTTCTAAAGATTTTCCCTCATCGCTGATGGATTTCGTTGCAGCAGTGGCAATTTCTTGTTTCAGTGCAGCGGTGATGGCCTGATCTACGGCCGTGGCACCTGTATCAGTGATCTGCGGCGCGATGGCGCTGGATTTCTCATTGACCCGGTATTCCAAGGTAGGCTGGGTCAATGTACCTTCTGTGATCGCCAGAAGATCCGCTGTGAAGTTCTTGGGTATGATAATGCTGGCGTAGGTTTCCCCTCGCCGCAGCTGATCTTCTGCGGTGTCAGCATCCTGTAGCTGCCAGCCTAATTGATCATTCTCAGCCAGCTGTTCGGTGATTTGCTTACCGACATCCAAGTGACCGATGGTCTCAGAATCACCTCCGAGATCCTCATTGACTACGCTAACTTTAATGTTTTGCGTATTGCTATAAGGATCCCAGAAGGCAGCAATGTTGAACCAAGAATATAACGCTGGAACAAAGAGCAAGCCAATTAAAATGATCCACGCTTTGGGCACTTGTCCTAAGCGTTTAACGTCACGAGTAAATATCTTCCAACTTTGGCGCACGCAGGCGAGTCTACTCAGAGATTTTAGCCTTGTTAAACTCAACAAACCCCAAAGTGATTTTACCGATGAATTACTTTTAAAAGAGATCTACTGGGCAATGAGATTGTTCGCAAAGTAGGCATCGACAAGCTCTGGCTTATCCAGAGGCAAGACCGCACCGACGTACTGATCCGGGCGCACAATAACGACAGCGCCATCACGAGAGATTCCACGGGCATCAAAGATGTCCTGGTCCTTATCCGCATTCCACACGTTCTCCCAGTTAGTGATCTTGTACCTACCGTTAAGGGGGCGGAAAATGCGTGGGGCATCCGCATGCTCATAAGTATGGTGATGTTGCTGGTAAATCACCTTGACATCAACCAGAGCATTTTCATCGGCACGCTCTGGGGTGTACTTGGCAATAGCTTCGCTGACAATATCAGCCCACTGCACCACCGGCGAGTTTGAATCATCGGCGGTCGGTGCCGTCTGGTCCGCGAAGACATAGATGCGGTAGCGGCCATCGGCGAAATGCTGATGACCAAGATGTAGCAGGCGTGCATCCGCGCGACGCTTAGCAACATAAGACTTAAACCGCTTGCCCACCGGGAAACCAGTGGCCAGATCCTGATACGTCGTATCACCCACGATGGCATTCGATGCGTACTCAGTGAGCATGCCAGCAGCAAATTCTTCCGCGGCCACGTAGTACTTCTCCACGGCCTCCGGATCATCGAGTTCCTCAACAGGGGTAGCCATCAGCGTGGACCACTCGCGGTCAAAATTGATCAGATTCTGTGCTGCTGGCTGGCGCTCACCGTGGTACGTGCACAGCAAGTCTTCCGGGGCGCGGCCATCAAGCACATGCCCTAGCTTCCACGCGATATTGAAGCCATCCTGCATGGAAACATTCATTCCCTGACCCGCCTTTGCGGAGTGGGTATGGCAAGCGTCGCCGGTGAGGAACACCCGCGGTCTCTTATCGTGATCGTGGAAAGAATCCACTAGACGATGACCAACCTCGTAGACCGAATGCCACGCCACTTCCTTAACATCAATGGTGTACGGCGCATAAATCTCATTTGCCTTGCCCACGATGGTGTCAATGGTGGTCTTGCGGATCTGACCATTGTCATCTGCCGGAACCTCGCCCAAATCAATGTACATGCGTGAAAGGTAGCCACCCTCACGCGGAATGTGCAGCGCCGAGCCAGACTTCGAGTGAATAGCAGCCTTGGTGCGCCAATCGGGGAAGTTAGTTTCCACCACAACATCCGCCACACCCCATGCGTGATTGGCCTTATCCCCGGCCATCTTGCGGCCGATGGACTTGCGTACCGCCGAGTGCGCACCGTCGCAGCCCACAACGTACTTGGCACGAACGACGCGCTGGTTGCCTTCAGTGTCTTCTACCGTGACAGCAACTGGGTACTCCCCTTCTTCGCTGACTTCGAGGCCAATGAAAGCCCAGCCGTAATCCGGGGTGATGCGAGCTGGGCCCTGCTTGGCAAAGCGGGCAAAGTAATCCAGGACGCGTGCCTGGTTCACAATCAAGTGCGGAAACTCGGAGATTCCAAACTCATCATCCAGTGGACGCGCGCCGCGGACAATGTTGTCCGGGTTCTGCGGGTCCTTGTTCCAGAAGGACATCTCCGTGATCTCATAAGCTTCATCGGTGATTTCGGTAGCGAAGCCAAAAGCTTGGAAAGTTTCAACGGAGCGGGACTGGATGCCATCTGCTTGACCGAGTTTCAGGCGATGCGGGCGACGCTCAATCAAGCGAGTGTTGACGTTCGGGAACATCGACAGCTGTGCCGCGGCAATCATGCCCGCGGGACCGGAGCCCACAATGAGCACATCCATTTCATCGGGAAGTTCTTCTGCGCGGTCCACGCCGTATCCCTGGGCGGGCAAGACGCGTGGATCTTCAGATACGTAGCCATTGTGGTGAAACTGCATGTGGCGCTCCTTGTGCACGATATGAGTGATTCAATAACCGGGGTATGCCGTGTGAGGCGGCTCAATGCCACGCCGATTGTGACTTAGACCCTATATCGGTGAATCATATATGATATTCCAAAATTGAGCAACGTATCACAATTAATTCCTGCGGTGATGGGGATTAGTTCTTGCTGAAGATGAAGTGATTAGAGGCTTGCTCATCTTCATGGTCAGTGGACAGTGGAATGCCCTTGCGTTCCTTCAAGAGGAATGCGCAGATAAAGCCGATGACACAGGCGCTGACCAGGTAGATAGATACCGCGGTGGTGGAGCCGGTGGCTTCCACGAGCGCCGCAGCGATCATGGGGGCGAAGGCGCCACCCAGGACAGAACCCAGCGCGTAGGTGATTGATACGCCGCTGGCGCGAATCGATGCTGGGAATAGTTCGGCGTACATTGCGGATTGCTGGCCATAGGTAAGTCCCAGACCGACCGTCAGTGCAATAAGTGCGAAGTACAAAAGGCCGAGGTTGGCGGTGTTGACCAGTGGGAATAGTGCTGCAGCGGCGATGGCTTGGAGCACGAAACCGATGAGGTAGGTCGTGCGGCGGCCAATCTTGTCGGAGATAAATCCCGCGAACAGAGTAAAGAGCATCCAGGTAAATGCAGAGAGTGTAACCGCGTTGAGGACATCACCGCGGGCAAGACCTACGGGGCCATCTGGGTTGGAGGCATAAGACTGGATGTAGCCACCGGTGGTCATGTATCCCACTGTGCCATTGCCGGCGAAGACCAAAGCGGCGACGATGACCAGTGGGGTAAAGCGCTTGAACAGCAGCTTTGCGGGGTTTTCGGCTTCTACTTCCTTGCGTTCAGCCATCTCTTCAAAGACTGGGGATTCATCAACGCCCATGCGTACGAAGTAGCCCACGGCTACCAGGGCAATGGAAAGCAGGAAGGGTACGCGCCAGCCCCACTCCATGAAAGCATCACCTGGCGCAACCCAGTTCATGATGGATAAAACTGCCGATGACAACAAAAGGCCGATGGGTACACCAATCTGGGGGCCGGCGCCGAACATTCCGCGCTTTTCCTTGGGTGCGTGCTCAACTGCGAGCAGGACTGCGGAACCCCACTCACCACCAGCGGAAATACCTTGAATGATGCGCAACAGGATGAGCAGCAGTGGTGCAAAGTAGCCCAGCGTGTCATAGGTGGGCAGCAGGCCGATGAGGGTGGTTGCCCCGCCCATGGCAAAGAGGGTGACCATCAGGACGAAGCGGCGGCCCAGGCGGTCGCCATAGTGCCCGGCTAAAAAGGCACCCAGGGGGCGGAAAAGGAAGGAAATTCCCACCGTCAGAAAGGCGATGATGCTGGCTAGGCCACCTTCCAGTGGGCCGAACATGACCTTGTTAAATACGAGGCCGGCGACCGCTGCATAAAGGAAGTAGTCGTACCACTCGATGGCTGTGCCGATCGTGGTGGCCGCAAGCACTTTGCGGCGTTCGCGCCGCGAAACGCTGGTTGTCGTGGTCATTGAAACCCTTTCAATTGTGGTGCTACTTGTAAAAGTTGGGAGTTTGTGAGTTGACCCACTTGCCCAATGGGATGAAATGATATACGATTTGTGTCAAATATCAATGAGCAGAAAGGAATTCTTCGTGGCTGTTCCTTCGTTCCTCCCGGATCATCCGGGCAAAATGATTGCCGTCCATGTGGCATTTGAGTCGCGGGCGGCACAACGTGGACGTCGGCCTAAGTATCCGAGCTACTTCATTAAGGCAACTAGTACTCTCGCGGAATCTGACGGAGTAGTAGAACGCCCCGCCGGCACTGAGTTGTTGGCGTTTGAAGGTGAAGTCGCTTTGATCATCGGCAAGCCGGCGCGCAACGTCTCCCTTGACAAGGCTTGGGAGCATGTTGGCTATGTTACTGCGGCCAATGATATCGGTTTATACGACTACCGGGCGCAGGATAAGGGCTCTAATACCCGTTCCAAGTCGCGCGATGGCTACACCCCGATTGGGCCAGAGCTTATCGATGCCCAAAGTATCGACCCCAAGTCCCTGCGCCTGCGCACCTGGGTCAATGGCGACGTTGTGCAAGAAGACGGCACCTCCGATGAAGATCTGATCTTCCCGCTGGCGCAATTTGTTGCAGACTTGTCGCAGCACATGACCTTGGAAACCGGCGACATTATCTTGACGGGAACCCCAGCTGGCTCGACCGTCATCGTTCCTGGTGACGTGGTCGAGGTAGAAGTCGATGTCCCTGGTGGCGTGACTTCGGGTCGTTTGAAGACCACCGTCGTCGAGGTTGAAGCCTCCTTTAACCCGGCAGTGGGCATGTTGCCGAATGTGGATGACAAGCAGCGCGAAGATGCATTCGGTGACCGTGAGTCCGCTGGTCTGCCACCAGTTGAAGATAAGCAGACCATCCCGCCAGAGCTGAAGGCCAAGCTGCAGAAGGCTCCAACCGCGGGTCTTTCTGCTCAACTGCGCAACCGCGGCAACGTGGATTGCTTTATTGAAGGTGTATTCCCACAAACCACCGGCACCAAACTGTTCGGCGTGGCGCGTACCTTGCGCTTTATTCCTTTCCGCCCGGACCTGTTCAAGTCGCACGGTGGCGGACTGAATGAGCAGAAGGCCGTCTTTGATTCCGTGCGCGAAGATGAAGTCATCGTCATCGAAGCTCGCAGCACGCGTGAGGCCGGAACTTTAGGCGATATCTTGGCATTACGTGCACAAGCTAATAAGGCTGCCGGCGTGGTTACCGATGGTGCTGTGCGTGACTATGAAGAAGTAAAGCGCATTGGCCTGCCGATCTTTAGCCAGGGTCCGCACCCATCAGTTCTAGGCCGTAAGCACGTGCCATGGGATTCCGATATCACCATCGCTTGTGGCGGAGTGGCCGTGCAGCCAGGAGATATCATCGTCGGCGATGATGACGGCGTTCTTGTCATCCCGCGCGATATCGCCGAAGAGGTCGTCGACGCAGCACTGCGCAAAGAACACGAAGATGAATGGGTAGCAGCCCGCGTTGCCGAAGGCGCAAGCCTAGATGGCTTGTTCCCGCCAACCGGTAAGAACAAAGAGGCCTACCAAGAGTATCTAGCGGCGAACTCTGATGACAACGCACCTAAGTAATCAATCCAAAGCGGAGCAGGCATATGCGTGGATTCGGGAGAAAATCCGCACCCGCGAGTATGAACCCGGATACCGCCTGGTGCTCTCGACCATCGCCGATGCACTGCAGGTCAGCGTCGTTCCAGTACGTGAGGCTATCCGGCAGCTCGAGGCCGAAGGTTTGGTCACCTACGAGCGCAACGTGGGCGCCAGGGTTTCCACCTACAACCAAGCGGTGTACTTCGAAACCATGGAGACCATCGCGGTGCTCGAAGGTCGAGCCACCGCCCTTTCCGCACCACTGTTGACCGCGGAGGATCTGAATGAAGCCCGCCGCATCAACCAACAGATGCGGGACCTGCTGAAGGATTTTGACCCGCTCGAGTTCACGCACCTTAATAAAGAATTCCACCAGACGTTGTTTAGCAAGTGTCCGAATTCCAGGTTGGTGCAGTTGCTTTTCGATGAATGGGAGAACCTCGAATATTTCCGCGTTTCCACTTTCCGCTATGTGCCACACAGAGCAGAGCAATCGGTGGAAGAACACGACAGATTAGTAGCGCTAATCGAAGCGCAGGCAGAAGATTTCTACATCGAATCCCAAGCCCGCAACCACCGCCTGACAACCGCAACGACCTACCGCCAACGTTTAAATTCCGAAAATCATCACGAAGAACAAGGAGTGCACAATGACTAACAACGATGCAGCAAAGCCACAGGATCTGCCAGAGAAGATCCTCCACTACATCAACGGTGAATTCGTCCCATCCGTCGACGGCGATGAGTTCGACGTCATCGACCCAGTCACCAACCAGACCTACATCAAGGCAGCTTCCGGTAAGCCCGAAGACATCGACAAGGCAGTAGCTGCGGCTAACGATGCCTTTAAGAACGGCCCTTGGTCCTCCATGCTTCCTCGTGAGCGTGCCCGCGTGCTGGACAAGATTGCAGACGTCGTGGAATCCCGCGCTGAGGTTCTCGCAGCCTGGGAGTCCTTCGACTCCGGTCTGCCCATCACCCAGGCCACTGGCCAGGCAAAGCGTGCCGCGGAAAACTTCCGTTTCTTCTCTGACCTGATTGTCGCGCAGGCCGATGATGCCTACACGGTTCCAGGCCGTCAGATCAACTACGTTAACCGCAAGCCAATCGGCGTTGCTGGTCTGATTACCCCATGGAACACGCCGTTTATGCTGGAGTCCTGGAAGCTTGCACCTGCTTTGGCTACCGGTAACTCCGTTGTGCTCAAGCCAGCAGAGTTCACTCCGCTGTCCGCTCAGCTGTGGGCTGGCATCTTTGAGGAAGCTGGCCTGCCAAAGGGCGTATTCAACCTGGTCAACGGCTTCGGTGAAGAGGGCTACGCTGGTGACCCACTGGTTAAGCACCCAGACGTGCCACTGATTTCTTTCACCGGCGAATCCCGCACCGGCCAGATCATCTTCGGCAACTCGGCTCCTTTCCTCAAGGGCCTGTCCATGGAACTTGGCGGCAAGTCCCCAGCTATCGTCTTCGACGACGCTGACCTGGACACCGCGATTGATGCCACCATCTTCGGCGTATTCTCCCTTAACGGCGAGCGTTGCACCGCTGGCTCCCGCATCTTGGTCCAGCGCGGCATCTACGACGAGTTCGTCGAGCGCTACGCAGCACAGGCTAAGCGCGTCAAGGTTGGCCTGCCATCTGATCCTAAGACTGAGGTTGGCGCACTGGTTCACCCAGAGCACTACGAGAAGGTCACCTCTTACATCGAAATCGGCAAGCAAGAAGCAAAGCTGGTTGCCGGCGGCGAGCGCCCAGAGGAGTTCCCAGAGGGCAACTTTGTTCAGCCAACCGTCTTTGTTGACGTGGATCCAGAAGCACGCATCTTCCAGGAAGAAATCTTCGGCCCAGTCGTAGCCATCACCCCATTCGACACCGATGAAGAAGCACTGGAACTGGCCAACAACACCAAGTACGGCCTGGCTGCGTACATCTGGACTTCTGATCTGAAGCGCTCCCACAACTTCGCACAGAACGTTGAAGCGGGGATGGTCTGGTTGAACTCCAACAACGTGCGTGACCTGCGCACCCCATTCGGTGGCGTTAAGGCTTCCGGTCTGGGTCATGAGGGCGGCTACCGCTCCATCGACTTCTACACCGACCAGCAGGCTGTTCACATCAACCTCGGTGAAGTCCACAACCCAGTCTTCGGCAAGCAGACCGACTAATCCGAAGTTCCTTCCTATTCCCTCACCCATTCCTCCCTCTATTTACAAGGAGTCATCATGACTGAAGTTCAAGCTCCAGATATCTTGCGCTGTGCATACATGGAGATCGTTGTTACCGATCTGGCTAAGTCCCGCGAGTTCTACGTGGACACCCTCGGCCTGGTTGTCACCCACGAAGATGATGAAGCAATCTACCTTCGTACCTACGAAGAGTTCATCCACCACAACCTGGTCCTGCGTAAGGGCGACACCGCTGCCGTAGCAGCATTCTCCTACCGCGTTCGTTCCCCTGAGGATCTGGACAAGGCTGTTGCTTTCTACGAAGCACGTGGCTGCGAAGTTCGCCGTAACCCAGAAGGCTTCACCCGCGGCATTGGTGACTCCGTGCGCGTGGTCGATCCGATGGGCTTCCCATATGAGTTCTTCTACGACGTTGAACACCGTGAGCGCCTTGCATGGGCGTACGATGCCCACATCCCAGGTGCCCTGGTGCGCTTGGATCACTTCAACCAGATCACTCCTGATGTGCCAAAGGCCGTCGACTACATGGAAGACCTGGGCTTCCGCGTTACCGAAGACATCCGGGATTCCGAAGGAACCGTCTACGCTGCGTGGATGCGCCGCAAGCCAACCGTGCATGACACCGCAATGACCGGTGGCAATGGTCCACGTATGCACCACATCGCTTTCGCAACGCACGAAAAGCACAACATCATCGCTATCTGCGACAAGCTCGGTGCACTGCGCAAGTCGGATGCCATCGAGCGCGGCCCAGGCCGTCACGGCGTATCCAACGCTTATTACCTCTACCTGCGCGATCCAGACGGACACCGAGTAGAGGTCTACACCCAGGACTACTACACCGGCGACCCAGACAACCCAGCCGTGCACTGGGACGTTCACGACAACCAGCGTCGTGACTGGTGGGGAACCCCAGTTGTACCTTCTTGGTACACCGACGGCTCCCGCGTGCTGGACCTCGATGGCAATATCCAGCCACTAGTAGAGCGCTCGGATGCATCCGAAATGGAAAAGACCATCGGCGCCGATGGTTTCTCCTACACTCGACCAGAAGACGAAGAAGAACTGCCCGAGTGGAAGCAGGGCGAGTACAAGTTGGGTCACCAGCTTTAATCGCAGGAGGAGTAATCGACGATGCTATCTCAACAACAGCTAGAAGACATCGCTAAGCAACTGCATGAAGCGGAAAACAGCCGCACCATGATTCCGCGTTTGACCGCCACTTACCCCGATATGACCGTGGAGGATTCCTACGCGGTGCAGGGCAAGTGGGTTGAGCGAAAAGTCGCCGACGGCAAGCGCTTGGTTGGCCGAAAAATTGGCCTGACCTCTAAGGTCATGCAGGAAGCCACCGGCATTACCGAGCCGGATTATGGCGCGATTTTCGAAGACCAGATCTTTGAAAACGGCTCTGTCATCGAGCACGCACAGTTCTCGAATGTGCGCATCGAGGTCGAGCTGGCATTCGTGCTCAAGGAAGACCTGTCGGGCCCAAATGCCACCATCTTTGATGTGCTGCGCGCGACCGAATACGTCGTGCCTGCGCTCGAGATTCTGTCTTCGCGCATTGAGATGGAAGGCCGCACCATCGTCGATACCATCTCCGACAACGCCGCGCTTGGCGCCATGGTCTATGGCGGCAACCCCGTCGCACCGGACGCCGTGGATCTGCGGTGGGTCTCTGCCCTGCTCTACCGCAACGAATCCATCGAAGACACCGGCGTCGCCGCGGCCGTGCTCAACCACCCAGCGATGGGCGTTGCTTGGCTTGCCAATAAACTGCATGCCCATGGCGAGAGCCTCAAGGCGGGCGAAATCATCCTGGCTGGTTCATTTACCAAGCCAATGTGGGTTCACCCAGGCGATACCGTCAACGCCGACTACGGCGAGCTAGGAGCAATCACATGCCGTTTCCAGTAGAACTTCCAGACAATTTTGCCAAGCGCGTCACCGATTCGGACAGTGCGCAGGTAGGACTCTTCATCTCGTCGGGCTCGGAAACCAATGCAGAGATCGCCGCTTCCGCAGGCTTCGATTGGCTGCTTATCGATGCCGAGCACTCCCCTTACGGCCTTGAAACCGTCACCAGCTTGCTGCGCACTGTTGCGGCCTATCCTGCTACCCCAGTGGTACGGATTCCAGTCAACGACACCGTGCTGATCAAGCAGTACCTGGACTTGGGTGCGCAAAACCTCATGGTTCCGATGGTGCACAACGCCGAGCAAGCCGAAAAGGCAGTCGCCGCGATGCACTATCCACCCCGCGGAGTTCGCGGTATCGGTGCAGCACTGGCACGTTCCTCCCGGTTCAATGGCGTCGATGACTACCTGAACAAGGCGAGCGAGACCGTGAGCCTTACCGTCCAGGTCGAGTCTGCCGAAGCGGTAGAAAACGCCGCAGAAATCGCTGCCGTCGATGGCGTCGATGCTATCTTCATCGGCCCTTCCGACTTGGCTGCTTCCATGGGTCTTTTAGGCCAGCAACAGCACCCTGACGTGCTTGCTGCTGTGGATACGACCTTCAAGGCAGTCCGCGATGCCGGCAAGCTCGTTGGCATCAATGCCTTCAATCTCGAACAAGCCCAGGCCTATATCGATGCTGGCGCATCCTTTGTCTGCGTCGGCGCTGATGTTCAGCAGTTGGCGAGTGCTACCCGTGCCCTCGTGGAGAAGTTCAAGGGCTAGAACGGTGGGTCTCCAGGATTGGTAGGAACCTTGGCGGGTTCCTCCGATTCTTCTGACTTCTCGGTCTCGTCATTTCCTTTCTCTTTTTGCTTCATAATTTCTTCGGCAAGCTCGTGCGCGAGCTTTTCGGCTTCTTCCAGAATCCGCCGTTCGTTTTCTGCGCGTTCATGCTCCAGAAGTTTCTTCTGAATCCGTGCCCATGGCGCGATGCCGTCATTAATATCGAGGTCGAGGCCCATTTTGTGGATTGCTTCGAGCAATGCGAAGACATTGTCATTCAAATGGAGCGGATTTTCTCCTTCAAAGTCACCTTCGCGCAGTAATGCTTGAGCTAATTTCACGTCATCAACCCATAACTCGTCGATAATGTCGCGCTGGTCTTGCTCACGCTTGTCATCTTCGGCGCGCTTTTTGTAGTACTCATCGATGGCATCGGCAAGTTCATGCGCACTTTCCCGAGCATTCTTGCGCCGCGCTGCAATCTTCTGTTCAAAAGTCTGCAGCCAATTCTTCGCACCTTTACCGATAGGTCCGTCTTGTGCTGTGTCTGAGACCCAGCTGCCGTCCTCGAAGAGCCAGTACACGACATCCGAGATGGGGTCGACGATATACATCGCGCGAGTATCAGTCTTGATGTTGTGATGGTGCTGGCACAGGGCGAACAGATTCGACGGCGAGGTCGGACCACCCTCATCAAAATTGTGGCGATGGTCCAGCTGGCAATTTTGTGCAGGAACCGAGCAGCCTGGCCACCGGCAAGTGCCATCGCGGCCCTCGACGAAGGTACGAATGGCGTCGGTGGGTTGGTAGCTTGCGGTTTCCGCGTGAGCAGCTACGTCGGCGTCGATGATGGTTGCGCCCTCGCGCAGCCTTTCGACGGTCTCTGGACCTACCCACCCGAATCCTTGCAGGAAGGCTGGTGCGTTCTCAATGTCCTTTGCGCTAAACAGCACCAGCTTGGTTACTGCATCCTTGGCTGGGGTGTCGCCGCTGAGGACTTGCAGCATGGCCTCCGCGCGGGTAATGCCTAGTGCATCGGCGGTTGCTTTGACGCAGTCCTCGGCTCTTTGGATCTCCTCGTGCGGTGCTTCTACCGCTAGTGAGGAAGAGTTAGCGGTTAGCTTGTCTTTAACCATGCGGCGCTGCGGACGTGGGTCTTTAACCGGAACGCGGTCATCGAACTCATTGACAAGCTCTCGGACTCGCTGGCTGATGTGTTTTGCCGAAGGGAGCTGCTGATTTTCTAGGCGTGGAGTGAGATAGTGAGCAATCTTGCCGTCTATCTCTTGGATGATGTCCTCCCCTGCATCATTCCCGAGCTTCGACAGGGCTGTATCGATGGCGATAACTCGTGGGAAATCCAAATGCCAGTGCTTTTGAAGCACCGCGTATAACTGCGGCAATTCGTTGGTGAGACGTTGTAGGGCGAGGAAAGTTTTGGTGACTACTTTGACAGATTGCCCATAGTGGCGGGCGCACTGTTCGGAAACTAATTCGAAATCTTCTTCTAGTTCAGGAATTAACTTGAGCCACGCTTCGTATTCGGCGTAGCGAGCGGCGGTGTAAAGTTGGGCTAAAGGTTGGGATAGGTTGTTAACTGCATAAAAATTATCAGCCATAACATTCTCATCTGTTTAGAACTAACTTTCAAACATGATGATATAGCCACTGATTACTCTCGCTCTAGTTCGAACAAACAATCGAAATCAAACTGTTATCTCATGTTCGAGCGCGGGAAAATATCCTCGCCAGTCCATGCGGTAAATAGAATTCGTGTGATGTCATCTAGGGAGGCTTCACGTGGGTTTCCGTAGGATTCCTCGTGTACTTGGCGGGCGATACGCGGGATATCTGCATAAGACATTCCCAGCGATGCCAAGGAGACAGGGGCTCCTAGTTTGGTAGCCAGCTCCCACAGTCGTTTCGCGGGATTCTTCGTGCCACCGAGCGCACGCGATAATGCCCCCACAGCAGTTGGTATTTCTGGCTGGTTAAACGCTAGAACATGCGGCAACATCACGGTGTGAGTCTCCGCATGTGGGAGGTTGAGCGTCCCGCCGAGAGCGTGGCATATTTTGTGGTGGAGCGACATCGTAGTGGAGCCTAGGCAAGCGCCGCAGAGCCAGGCGCCATAGAGGGCATCGCTACGCGCCTGAAGGCTTTCTGGGTTGGCCGAAATCGCGGGCAAGGCGGTGGTTAATGCGCGAACGCCCTCTTCTGCCATGAGCGAAACAATTGGTGAGCGATCGGGTGCGTAGAGTGCCCCCACAGCGTGCGCGATGGCGTTGAATCCACTGGTTACCGAGGTATCTACCGGCAGGCCCGTGCTAAGTGAGGGATCGTAAATAACACTTTTAGGCAGGACCTTCTCATTGCGGCCGGTTTTCTTCTTGCCAGCAGCCGTACTCCCCCAGACCGTGGTCATCTCTGAACCGGCATAAGTCGTTGGAATGGCAATAGTGGGCAATCCCAGCTCAAGTGCCACGGCTTTGCCCAGTCCAATTGCAGAACCACCGCCGATGCTCACGCAGCCATCAGCGCCTAAGTTTTCAACCTCGGCGATTACATCCTCGGCTAGCTCTTGAGGCACGTGCATGACTGCCTTGGGGATGGTGGTGAGATGGGAGGCGCCGAGGGCATCGGCAAGCAACTGCCCCAGTTCTTTCCGGCCCGGCGAACACAACACCACAACCTTTTTCAGTCCAAGGTGTTCAAGCTCTTCTGTGATGACATCAAATGCCCGCACGCCGAAGCGCACGCGCATGGGAAGTGCCTGGTAGGTGAACTGCTGGGTCATATTCTTCTCCCCTATCTATGGTCGCGAGACGCGGGTGCGAAAGGCGCTCGGTGACTCTCGGAACTCTGCTTTGAAAGCGCGCGAAACCTGCGAAGGGTCATGAAGGCCGTAGCGCGCGGAAATGGTGGCGATGGAATCGCCTGTGTGTAAGGGGTTGGCTAAATCGGCGCGGATGCGTTCTAAGCGCCTAGTTCGAATATAGGCGCCCACGGTGGTCTTATGCGCAGAAAAGCGCATGTGTAGCTGACGCACGCTGACAAACAGCGCCTGGGCGATAGACTGTGGGCCCAAATTGGCGTCAGCAAGATGCTTGTCGATGTACTTTCGTGCCTGCTCAAATAACAAATTCTCAGGCTGCGAATCCAGCTCAGAGGCGAATACCGCCACCAACATATTCAGCGCTGACTGCAATAGCGCACCTGCGTGTGGGCCTTCAAGGACTTCGATATTGTCTGCGAGCTGTTCAAAGAGCGGAACCATGACCCTGCCCAGGCCATGGTCGCGGGAAACTGGGCGTGCTGTGATTGTCTCAATTTGAACTGGGGTGAGGTGCAGATAGCTGTGCGGAAAAAGTACGACGAGCGAATGCTGGTCTTGTAAATACTGCAGCTCATACGGACGGTGGGTGATATACAGAGCCAAATCCCCCGGATTCAACTGACATTCGCGGCCATCTTGGCACAGCGTTGAATTGCCGTGCAGTTGCAAACTTAGCTTGCAATAGGAAATATCCGCGTCCTGAATGTCGCCGGCGCGCCGGGCGACAGAGTGCGCGCCGGTGCGCATATCAAATAGAGACACATCCCCTGCCGTGGCAGCTTTTAGCTCTACCTGGAAAGATGCGGGATCGTGGGCGTTGATATGCAGCTTGCCAAAAGCCTCGTCTGAAGCAATGCGCCACTGGTTAAGATCCAGATGAGAGGCGGGTAATTGTGGCATAGCCCAACTATATCGCCTGACAGGTGGGTAAGAGTCTCGTTTGGAAACAACAACTGTGCGCGCAAACACAACACGAAAGTTACGTGAGCTATATCCTAGTGGTTAGTGTAATTTTCACGGTTACTAACTAATAAGGAGCACGTCGTGTCTCAGTTCGATACCTACGATTCCCTACTCAATTCCATCGTTGCGGAATCTGGCGATGAAGTAAAAAACCCAGCCACCGGTGAGGTCGTCGGCATTGCGCCTGCTGGTACCCCAGAAGATATGGAACAAGCCATTGCGCGCGCCCGCGATGCGCAAAAGGACTGGGCCAAGCTGGGTGAGGAAAAGCGCAATGAGCTGCTGCTCGCCGCTGCTGATGCCATCGAAGCTGCCGCAGAACCCCTAGCGGAGCTGCTTTCTCGCGAACAGGGCAAGCCACTCAACGGCCCGAATGCCCGCTTCGAGGTCGGCGCATGCTCGGCGTGGCTGCGCGCTACTGCCTCCTTTGAATCCCCTGACCACACCGTTGTGGAAGACGGTGAGACCACCGCGAAGGTCTTCTACCGTCCGCTCGGCGTGGTTGGCGCAATTGGCCCATGGAACTGGCCAATGATGATTTCCGTATGGCAGCTGGCCCCAGCATTGCGCATGGGCAACACAGTTGTCATGAAGCCTTCCGAATACACTCCGCTGTCTGTTCTGGCGCTGGTCAAGGTCATCAACAGTGTCCTACCGGAAGGCGTGCTCAACATCGTTACTGGCGATGGCAAGGTGGGTGCAGCGCTATCGACGAGCCAGGGCATCGACAAGCTGATGTTCACCGGCTCTACCGAGACCGGCCGCAAGATTGTGGAATCCACCGCCGCTTCCCTTGCGCGCGTGACCTTGGAGCTCGGCGGCAACGACGCGGGCATTGTGCTTGACGATGTCAACGCTAAGGAAATCGCTGAAGGTTTATTCTGGGGCGCATTCATCAACACCGGTCAGACCTGTGCCGCAATGAAGCGTCTATACGTTCCGGAATCCATCTATGACGAGGTCGTGGACGCGCTCGTTGAGGTAGCCAAGAACATGCCGATGGGCGTGGGCCTGGAAGAAGAAAACGTGCTGGGGCCGCTGCAGAATAAGCAGCAGTTCGATATCGTCGACAAGCTGGTCAAGGCTGCTAAGGACGGCGGAGCACGCGTACTCGTCGGTGGTGAGCCTGACTACGACCAGCCGGGATACTTCTTCCCTACTACCCTGGTTGCTGATATCGACAACGACAACCCACTGGTTGCTGAGGAACAGTTCGGCCCAGCCCTGCCGATCATTAAGTACTCGACTGTCGATGAAGCCATCGAGATGGCCAACTCCCTCGATGTGGGTCTTGGTTCTTCAGTCTGGTCCGCTGACCGCGAGCGCGCCCTCGAGGTCGCATCGCAGCTCGAAGCCGGTACCACCTGGATCAATGCCCACGGCAACGTGGACCCGCGCATCCCATTCGGCGGTACCAAGAACTCCGGCTACGGCGTCGAGTTCGGTGTCGAAGGCCTCAAGGGGCTGGCCTACCCACACGTGGTGAACGGCTAATTTGCCCGCTCTAAACGGCGCGCAAGCTGTTCGTGGTGATGCCCAGGTAAACAATGGGCATTCACCACTTTTTCTAGGTTTTCTTTGGCGCCCATCTTCACGGCGAAAGCTTCAGCCATGGTGACTCCGTGGCTCGGTGCTTCTTCAAGAATCAGCTCATCATTCGGGGTGATGGTGCCAGGGGAGATAACTCGAAAATAAGCACCGCAGTCGCCGCGTGCGGTGAACTTTTTCACCCACCCATTTTCTGCTAACCACGCGGCAAAAGTCGCGCACGGGGTGCGGGGGACTGAGACCTCTAAAACCGCGGTTCCAATTCGAACGCGCTGATTGATGACAAGACCACCCAGGTCGATGCCGTGGGTGGTGAGGTTTTCTCCAAAGGAGCCATCGACAAGCTTTCTTCCTAGCTCATCCTGCCAAAAGTCCAGCTCTTCGCGCGAGAACGCATACACGGCTTTGTGTGCGCCGCCGTGGTGCTGGTCATCGCCAATAAAATCTCCGGTCACGCCGGAGCCGTCGCCGTAGTTGGGCCCGGGCGCGAACACAGAGATGGATTCGGCCGGCTGCTTATCGATCCCGGTGCGGCTGTAAGTACCAGCCGCATTGTCGCGGGGGACGGCAATATTGGTGGAGGCAACGCGTGCGTTCATGCAGTCCATTAAACCACCAGCCAAAAACTGGTGATTGCGAACTACTTGAATTGGCGGATCAAACGGTCAATCGCGGAGGTGTCAATGGAGACAACGCCCACGGATTGGGCGAGTGCTACCAGCGCGCCAATGACAGCAGCCATGATGCCCGCGCCCGCAAGGCCAGAGAAAGCGTTGCTGGAACCAGAAGCAACAGGCTTCTTGTCGTCATCGTCGTTGCCACCGGTGTTGCTGCCGTCGGTCCACCAGGCGTTTTTCGCTAGCTTTGCGATGTCAGTGTTGTCAATGTAGTCACCGCGCACCGGGTCGGTGCCCTTGACCTGGCTCATGATGTCTTCAGAGCCCGCGCCCTTGAAGAAGAAAGGAACAACCTGGTTGGTGTGGTTACCGGAGTACCACTCGTGAGTCGGCAGGGTAGACGAGTCACCGGCCATGACGTTCCACTTGCCGTCTTCTGGCTCATTCATGCCGGAGAGGTAGCCGGTTTCGTGGTCAGCGGTAACAATCAACAGGGTTTCTTCCCAGTTGGAGTTGGTCTCGACCCACTCGATGGCAGCGTCAACGGAAGCGTTGAAGTCCTGCATTTCTTCAATCTCACGCGCGGACTGGTTAGCGTGACCAGTCCAGTCAATGGCGCCGCCTTCAATCATGACGGAGAAACCATCGTCGTCCTGGCCCAGGACATTCAGTGCGCCGGGGTGGACGTTCGAGCGACCTGAATGTGATGGACTCGACATCATGATGTGGCTAAGCGCAGGGGAGAAGTATCCAACTTACGCTGCTGGTGGGTTGACCTACTAGACTGTGATGCTATGACGAACCCTAGTGAAACCACTACGCACCGCTATACCCCGGAACTGGCGACTGAGATTGAACAGCGCTGGCAGAAGTACTGGATTGATAACGGCACTTTTGATGCTGCCAACCCAGTAGGGAAGTTAGCCACCGATAAGCCATTGCCGAAGGACAAGCTCTTTGTGCAGGACATGTTCCCTTATCCTTCCGGTGCGGGTCTTCACGTTGGTCACCCACTGGGTTATATCGCAACTGACGTCTTTGCGCGCTATAACCGCATGCTGGGCAAGAACGTTTTGCACACTTTGGGTTATGACGCTTTCGGTCTGCCAGCGGAGCAGTACGCTATTCAAACTGGTACGCACCCACGCACGACCACGATGGCGAATATTGAAAACATGCGCCGTCAGCTGGGCATGCTGGGCTTGGGTCATGACCAGCGCCGTTCGGTTGCAACCACGGATCCAGAATTTTATAAGTGGACGCAGTGGATCTTCCTGCAGATTTACAACGCTTGGTTCGATGAGGATCAGAACAAGGCGCGTCCAGTTTCTGAACTGATCGCAGAATTAGAAGCAGGCTCCCGCACCACCAAGGATGGCGCTGTTTACAACGACTTGTCCAAGGCTGAGCAGGCTAAGGCTGTCGATGAGTTCCGCCTGGTTTACTTGTCTAACTCCACCGTGAACTGGTGCCCGGGTCTGGGTACGGTTTTGGCGAATGAGGAAGTTACTGCTGATGGCCGTTCTGACCGCGGCAATTTCCCAGTCTTCCGCAAGAACTTGAGCCAGTGGATGATGCGCATTACCGCGTACTCCGATCGCCTGTTGGATGATCTGGAGCTGCTGGATTGGTCGGACAAGGTCAAGTCCATGCAGCGCAACTGGATTGGCCGTTCCCGCGGTGCAGAAGTTACTTTCGATGCCCAGGGCCACGACATCCGCGTATTTACCACGCGTCCTGACACCCTGTTTGGTGCTGAGTACATGGTGCTGGCTCCTGAGCACGAGCTGGTGAAGGAACTGGCAAGCACCGAAGATTACGGTGCGGATATCAACACCAAGTGGACCTATGGCAAGAGCAACCCGCAGGATGCTATCGCGGCTTACCTGAAGGACATCGCGTCCAAGACTGAGCTGGAGCGTCAGGAAAACAAGGAAAAGACCGGTGTATTCATCGGCGCTTATGCCACCAACCCGGTCAATGGCAAGCAGATCCCAATCTTCATTGGTGACTATGTGCTGATGGGCTACGGTACCGGCGCGATTATGGCTGTGCCAGCGCACGATACCCGTGACTACGAGTTTGCTACTGAGTTTGAACTGCCGATCACCGAGGTTGTTTCCGGTGGCGACATCACCGAAGAGGCATACACCGGTGAAGGCACCGTGGTGAACTCCGCGAACGATGAGGGCCTGGACATCAATGGTCTGAGCAAGTCCGATGCCATCGCCAAGACCATTGAGTGGTTGGAGTCCAAGGACTTAGGCGTTGAGAAGATCCAGTACAAGCTGCGCGACTGGCTCTTTGCCCGCCAGCGCTACTGGGGCGAGCCTTTCCCAATCGTCTACGACGAGGAAGGCCAGGCACACGCGCTGCCTGAGTCGATGCTGCCGATTGAGCTGCCAGAGGTTGAGGACTACCAGCCGGTGTCCTTCGATCCGGATGATGCTGATTCTGAGCCACAGCCACCATTGGCGAAGGCCAAGGAGTGGATTGCGGTTGAACTCGACCTGGGTGAGGGAACCAAGACCTACTACCGTGACGCGAACGTCATGCCGCAGTGGGCAGGTTCTTCCTTCTACCAGCTGCGCTACATTGACCCGGTCAATGATGAGGCAGTAGTAGATATTGAAAATGAGCGTTACTGGACTGGTCCACAGCCAGACGTTCACGGCCCGAATGATCCAGGTGGCGTTGACCTGTACGTCGGCGGTGTGGAGCACGCCGTGCTGCACTTGCTGTACTCGCGTTTCTGGCACAAGGTGCTCTATGACTTGGGCCATGTCACCTCCAAGGAGCCATACCGTCGCCTGTACAACCAGGGCTACATCCAGGCTTATGCCTACACCGATTCTCGTGGCATCTACGTACCAGCAGCCGAGGTAGAGGAGAAGGACGGCAAGTTCTTCTACAACGGTGAAGAGGTCAACCAGGAATACGGCAAGATGGGTAAGTCGCTGAAGAACGCGATTGGCCCGGATGATTTCTGCGAGGAATTTGGCGCGGACACCCTGCGTGTTTACGAGATGTCCATGGGGCCTTTGGATACGTCTCGTCCATGGGCAACCAAGGATGTTGTCGGTGCGCAGCGCTTCTTGCAGCGTCTCTGGCGTCTGGTCGTCGATGAGACCACCGGTGAAATCACGGTCTCGGACGCAGAGCTTTCCGATGAAGACTTGAAGCAACTGCACCGCACCGTCGCCGGAATTCGTGATGACTACGACCACCTACGCGCGAATACCGCTGTGGCGAAGTTGATTGAGTACACCAACTATCTCACCAAGAACTACGGCAAGAGTGTTCCACGTGCCGCAATTGAGCCAGCATTGATCATGACTGCGCCGGTTGCGCCGCACATCGCGGAGGAGCTGTGGAACAAGCTCGGCCACGAGGACACCATCACCTTCGTTGACTTCCCAACTTTTGATGAGCAATGGCTCAAGGACGATGAGATTGAGATTCCAATCCAGGTCATGGGCAAGGTCAAGTCCCGCGTTTCCGTGCCAGCAGATGCCGATCAGGAAACGGTGCTGGCCGCCGCGCTTGCCGATGAAAAGATCGTCGCGCTTACCGATGGCAAGACCGTGGTCAAGAAGATTTACGTCCCTGGACGCATGGTTAACCTGGTCGTGAAGTAAGAAAGCAGCCCGGCAGCTTTCTTACGAGCCCATTAGAAAAGCCCGAGCATCCTGCATTTTACGTGCAGTGATACTCGGGCTTTAATGCGTTTTTACCTCTGTCGGGGGGAAGTGAGAAAGGTTATTTCGATGTCTGTACTCGGGTCGCAGTTTCATTCAGGGGTGTTGGTTTCCGCACTCCGAGGCGCGTGATTCTCCCAGTTTTAGGAATCATTACTGCCTTCTTTTATTGGAATAATGACTTCAGTGCAGCGATAATTCTGTCTTTCGTCCTGTTTGTCATCGGAGCTTTTGATATTGCGGTTGACGCGGACAATCAGAGATAGAAAACCTCCGCTTTGTGGATTTCGGTCAAGACCATTCCATTGGCCGATATCCAGGAGATTGAATTACTCGATGACACTGTGTTCCCGGAGCGAGCTGCATTGGAAATAAACATTGCTAATGGAGATGGTCTTACCACTCAGGACCAGCGACAATGCGCATAATTGCGCATAGCGGCGGGCCCATTCGCGTTACTGTTGATAATCCAGAAGCTCTTTTCAAGCTAGTGAGCCGCAGGATGTCTAATCTGACTGAAAACTCCCAATTAGAATCGCCGTTGTAGATTAGTGGGAAATAGAAAGCAGTCGGATTCCTGTGCGGGTTTATTTAGTGTCTTGTGCTCCTAGTTCCCGCCTACCTATCTCGATTCTGGCTCGCTCGCGGAGCCTTAGAAACTGGGATTGTGATATTTCTGCCAACACTCCATTTCGGCGGAAGCGATCTGTCTCGTCAAAGAGAACAGCACGCAACATAGCTGCTTCAGTCTCCAGTGGTTGCCGTTCCCTCGCTGCGTTCAAGAGCTCCCGTGAGTTATCTGAATCTGAATTGTTCATCCAATGCCGAATTGCGATATTTACTGCGGTTCTCCGTATCTCTGGCGTCTCACTTGCAATAAAGATGGCGAGTGTTTCCGGAGAAAGTTTTTCTAGCTCGTCGCTCAAGAGCAATCCTTCTTGGATGTCAAAGCGATTTCCGGTAAACATTTGACCTTGTCGCAATGGGCTAAACTGCTCTTCATTCAATCGGAAATATAAATGAGCAGCTTTTGCGCGTATTTGATTTTGGTGGACGCTGGGTAAGAAAAAGTCATCGATTGAAAAGTTCATCCAGCCAGTTGCTATCTGGGAAAATCGGTCCCTCAA
The DNA here is from genome assembly GCF_001941345.1 of Corynebacterium stationis. Lineage (NCBI taxonomy): Bacteria > Bacillati > Actinomycetota > Actinomycetes > Mycobacteriales > Corynebacteriaceae > Corynebacterium > Corynebacterium stationis. The sequence continues at coordinate 2,730,283 of NZ_CP009251.1, read as the reverse complement.
TGAATTAGGGATGTGGTTTATATCGTCAATTAGGGTGTCAATTAGGCTGGTTGTGTCTTCTGCTCTCATGAAATTCGGCTCGGCAAAGGACACGACCGTGTCCCATTTAGCGGTTTCTGGGAACATGATTGACAGACGGCAAAGCTCCGCAGCAGCTGAGTACGTTCGTGTTACACCAGCACCCTTCATGCTTTCATCAATATCAGATTTCACAAGCTTTTCGAGCTCCGTGATTACTCCTTGGAAAGACTCCTTCGGAAATGACTCATCGGGACCTACTGAAAGATATGCTGAAACATCGCCGGTTTGCATGCGGTTCTTAAGATCATCGCGAGTTTCGATATCTCGGTCCCAGAATATACTCTCTATTGTGTGGCGAAAAGTATGGTCGCATTCGGTACGAGCCTTCGTGATTTTTGTGATGTCAGTTGGGGACCATTCATCTGGGTTTATAACTCGCAAGAGTGTTGAATAGTGTCTTCCAGCCATTCCACCTTCAACCGGAAGCTGACGAAGTAGATGCTCACGAAGAAGATTCTGAGTCTTAGTATCAGAACATGGATAAAGATCAGCCAGCAGCTTCTGAATGCCGAAAGATGTTCCAGCAAGGCTATCGAGACGTGTCAGTGTCGGATAATCAGATTCGATCTCATCGCAGGCCCAGCGAGCGAGGTTTGAAGCCTCCTTCTGATCGAGATAATCAGCTGCTTCACCAACTAACGCAAGATCAGTTGTCACTGAGGAAACAGTCATCTTATTTGGATCGAATTCGCGGACGAACTGTACTAACGGATCATGTACTCCATGCTCGAGCGAAAGCAAAAAGAACTGGCGCAATTCATTAGCGGGCAGACATTGTCTTGCCCAGCGAGCTGATGCTTCGATCATGGCTTTGCCGCCATAGGTGACTACTAAGTGGAAAATTAATAGGCGTGTTGTGTAGCGCCATTGACTAAAATCACCGAAAAATCCTCTCACCAGGCTTGCTGCCCGAAGTGTTATATAGCTTATGTCATTAGCGCCAAATGAAATTGAACGATCGTGTAATTCTCGTTTTGCTGCGAGGGTAAGATTTTGCGCCAGTCCGCGGTTTTCTAACTGTGCCACCCAAAGATAGGCCTGGTTGTCCATGGTGTTTAATGCCTCTTTTAAATCCACGGGCTCTCCGTAAATACGATTGTGGACGGAAAGTAGCGCACTGACCGTCGTCGCCATTAGAGCGCGTATGGTGGGATCTGGTCGTGTCCATGTACATAGAGCGAACACCGCCTCCCAGCACTTTCTTGATTCAATATGGTTCCCAAGTTCCGCTTCAACGCCTGCGTAATGTGCAAGCAGCCAGGCGAGATCCCCGTCAGAGAAGTCCCGTGGCGAGAAGAGTGCAGTTTTTAACACCGATTTTGCATCTACATATTGTCCGGCTTCGCGGTAAGCAACGGATCGGCAAATCGCTAGCCCAGCAGCCTGGTCATTCGGTATGTTTTGATCTTCGAGCTTATGCAAGTCTTCAGTGTCGGCACTCTCAAACATATTCTTGACTGCATGGTAAATTCCCCCTAGCAATTGAGTTGCTTCTTGATTATTTTCGATTAACCACTTTTCACCTCGATTTCCGTGCCTCGCTATTAATCCGGTGCGTCCACACAATATGCTCGCAATGGCCTCTAGATAGTCGTCGGGTGCTCTTCCTTCGTTTTCGTGGGGAGCAAGTAGTCGTGGCGTCAGGAATGCTGCTCGTAGCTGATCCTCTTCGCGCAGTCTGCTTTTTCCTCCCCACGCCGTCCCTTCCCAATTAGACTTCTTACTTCCTGAGACCCCGTAGTGCAAAATCTTATCTTTGCTGTGCTGTTCTAACGTTTGGTGAGCGGGGATTAATATCTTCCACTCTTTCCCAGTTGAGATAGTAGTTTCTGGGGTTATCTTCTCCCAGTATGCGATCTCTTTTTCTGCGTTGACGATTACTATGATGTGAGGACAATAGTGCTCAACCCAATAGTCGCGGTGTTTTGTATCTACTCGGAAAACCCACCCTGTCTCCCCGTCCTTGGCATATGGCTCTGAGAAGAAATATGATCCTGTTTTGACTTGTACTCCGAGAATCGCTCCGGTCTCTACTCTTTGCTCGTCACGAATCTGTACGAGAAGATCTGTCCCATTGTCATGTTGACCGATGGGCACTGGCCCCCATTGCATTTTCTCGAACTGATACTTGGTGAATGTTTCACCAGTAGCCCCGATTTGCTGACTGCTATGAACTTGCATCATTGCTCTCCGTCCAGATTGCACCCTTGCCAATGTAATCAATGTACATGCCTACGTTTTGGTTCCCGGAATAAAATGTCAGACCTTCGATGTTTCGCGGAGGTTGAACGGTTTCGGACGCAGGGCTTAGCGATGAAAAGATCGTCGCGCTTACCGAAAGCAAGACCGTGGTCAAGAAGATTTACGTACTTGGTCGCCTGACAACCTCGTCGTGAAGTAGGGAAGTACTGGGTGGCTAGAACCTGGCGTTAGACGGCGTCCCTGTGTGCCGTCCATGGTAGTAAAATCGCACTGTACGTTTGCCCGCAAGCCCCGTCAAACCCCCCCCGGCTGCGGGGCTTGCCCATTTAACTACCCCTCTAGGGTCAGCTCACCAGGCTTTTTCTTCGCTGGTGCCTTCCTTTCCACATCAGTAGGAACGCCCAGTGTAGATGGTGAAATTATTTTCCCTGTCACTACTTTGTCTATTAGCTCAGCACCGAGTGACTCCGCGTTGACCATGAACTCTAACTGCCACAACAGTTCTAAAAGCTCGCCATCATGTTGCCAAGTGTCGGCCTGGATTTTATCGAGTGGGGAAGAGGATTTACCGGCAGGTGTTTTCATCCGGTAGCCCAACCAGGAACCGACAACACTCATGCCGGATACCTCGAAGTTAGCAACGGCAGGGGATACGTTATCGAACCTGCCACCGCCAACAAACAGCTGCTGACTGTCCGCATCGTACGACCAAGACTCCGGGTAATCACTTTCTGGGGCGGGTACAGCAATCGTTGCCGCACCTCTAAAACGCTGACCAACCGGCTGGCCGAACTGGTTTAGTTTTGCTCCGCGCTCGCCCCAGGTTTGTTCAAAGATGATGCTGCGGCCAAAATCGACCACCTCAGCAAACAGGTCAGCATCGGCAGTAAACGGGACATGCGCGACTGATTCCGCAAGTTCATCCGCAAACCGCTCAGTATAGGCAGACGTTCCCAACAAGCCCACCACGTAGGCAGCAATCTCAAACGGTTCAACCTCACGGCCATAAGCATCATTTAATGCCGCACGCAGGCTGGCAGAAATATTCGGCTGCGACGTGCCCGCGCTGCGATACAGCGGGTGCACACTTTTCGCACCAAAAGACCCACGAAAGAAGTCCATGTCTGGGACATAAGGACTCAACGTCACAGCAGGGCCATCACCCAACGTCGTAGATGTAAGCGTCACCAAAAACAGCTGGTCATCACTACAGCTATCCCACAGTTGCGGGCGAGGGCGGTCATTTATTCTGCTATCGGGGAGAGTATATTGCCGGTCAAAACTACGATATCCATAACGAACTGGTGCAAGCATATGGCAGTCCTGAATCAGCGCATCAACGGGCAGCAACGACAGCAGATTTTCCCCTTTCGCTTCTAAATGCTTTTGACTTGTCTGGCGAAACAGCACTGCCATCTCTTCCCTACTTGGAGCTTCCTGCAAGCGCTTCCAACGCTTTTCCAGCACGTCAATTGAAGCACCAATAGGCCATTTCCTCTTGAATTGAACTCCCGAATGGCTCCATGGAAATACGAGGTCGAGTGGAACCCCATCAGATAGTGCCGCCGCGCTAGAAGGTACGAATTTGTCTGTCCAGTCTCCGTTGGAAAGCTGAGTCCATTTATCATCGCTTTCTGGAACATCTACCTCGCCAACAGCACTCAGCTTCTCCAATTCTGTTCCGTATATGCGCTGGTAATAAACCTTTGCTTGCTGTTTCATGCGGTCGGTATGGCGTTTAGGTTTGCCGGTTGATGTGTTGGGGTGTTGGATTCCAACAAAAATCGCTACAGGCGTTCGGATATTAAAGACGTTTTCTTCCGGGCGCGCACCTCGTCCCTCGCCACCCAAGTCAATGATCCATACTTCGTCGAACACACGCCGCATGTATTCCCGCATCCCAGCAAAGCCTGGGCCGCGTAGATAGGAAGAACTGGTGATGTAGCTGACTACGCCGGTTTCATTTTTGCGCTGTTCGCACGCTTTCCAGATAGCCCAGCGTATGAAGTAAACGTAGGAATTGTAGAGGTTTTTAGCTTGCCCACCCAGCCCCCGCACTTTTAATGGCTCAATGAAGTCATCAAGCAGAGGTCGATTACCGTTGTTTTCTTCCAAGATGACGTTTTTGTATGAGGTTGACCCAGCTCCGAGGGTTTTCGAGCGGGAGCCGCGATCATAAGGGGGGTTCCCAGGAGCACTTTTATTGGTGTTCGCTCATTTTTAACAAGCCCTGCACGGCGGTTTTCTTCGTTGATATCCTCCATAACTTCCCAGAGGGATATTTGTTGGTTGTCGCCGGAAACATCTCCTGGGTCAGTCAATGCGTTCGTAAGGAATACTTGCACACCGTCTTTACCTAACTCAATGCCGGTATCTTCCAGCATTTGCGTCAAACGCATGTGGGCCACTGCGTACGGCCCCATTAGTAGCTCAAAAGCATAGAGACGCTTAGCAAGACTACGCGCTGCATCTTGTTTCGATGCCGCATTTTCTATGACGTGACGTGCAACTTCAAGAGGATAGGTGGCTGTGCCGGTCGCATTATCAAGTATCGTAGTTGCTTCATCCCCCAGCCCATCTGGGCGACCAAACCGAGTTTTCAGCACCTCGTCCAACAGTCGAACCTGCGTTTTCACTACCTCAACAGGGGTGTAATAGACACCTGCATCGGCGCGCATTTTCGGGTCATAGGCTGCGAGGAAGTGTTCATAGAAGTACAGCCAGGGGTCTGCTTCGGAAGTAAACTTCTCCGTATCCACCGCACCAATCGTCGCTTCCAACAGCGCAACCGGCCCCTCAACCAGTTCGCGGTTGCGTTCCTGCGACATCAGCTCCAACACCGCGCCGATAAGCCTGTGGCCGTTGCGTTTTAGGCCAGGGGTTATGTCTTTTGCGTGGAACTTGGTGGAATCGACGTCAGATTCAATACGTGCCAGCAGCAGGGCGTAGGTAAAGGTTTGGGCGAAACTGTCCGCAAAGTCTTCCTTGGTTGCACCCGGCATGAGGTCTTGTTTCCAACTGGCATAGAGCTTGTCTAAGGCATCTTCGGTGCTATCGGTAATGACTTCGATAACCGAGTCGCGCAGCAGGCGCGTTAGCGGTGCGAGCTGGGTTGCCAGTCCTTTAGGAGTCGAGGGCGAGGTAGGCCGCCATGATAAGAACTGGTCTAGCAGGTTCGATAAGTGTTGTACCTGGTCTTCGGGCAGTTCATTGTCTTTATCCGGGGTCAAAATAACGTGAGCGATAGGCCGATCAGACCCATGACGCAGCAGAGTCCATTCCCAACCGTTGGTGTAAATCAGGTTGGTGTGGTTTTCTAGCCGTTCCCACTGCTTCTTATCGTGCTTAGACCAACCTGCATGGCGATAAGGGTTGGCAGATTTACCTGGCGCTTTTAGCTCAATATGGCCTACCAGTCGGCCGTAGCCGTCTTTTATCCCGAGGTCTAGGCGCACGCCTTGTACGTTGTCGCCTGCAACCTGGCGATGTTCGGTAATGACGTTGATTTTGCGGGTGCGTTGTTTTCCTAGTTCCGTGAAGAATGTGGAGATAGGAGTTTTTAGCTGGTCTTCCGGGCTGGTGCGTTTATCACGTTCTAGCTCCCGATCAATGTTGTGCAGGGAAGACGCTAGGGATGCGCAGGCGATAGAAAATAAGGAAGTCACGGAGGTTAGTTTACGGTACCAATCTGCGTTTTCTCTGAAATTCGAGGCGCAGCCAGTCCTGTGCCCACCTCAGTTCGGGTGAGAAATGACTATGGAAAGATAGTTCATTACCAAAGAACCGTATGAAGTCGCTGAAGTTTCGAGCTATGCCCAGTTGACGAGAGTTCCTGGCTATCAACGCCTGGTGGGCGCGATGGCGCTCAATCAGACTGGGTATGCAATGGCGGCGGTTGTTGTTCCACTGCTCATCTTTGACGTAACCGGAAACCCGACGCTCATCGGTCTGGTTTCGAGGTTAGGAACTGGAGCTTTAGTCCTTCTTAGTCTGCTGTCTGGGGCAGTGAATGACCGTTTGCATGCTTCGCGGGTTTTGCGCGTTGTGGCATTGACCCAAGCGATAGTCTGGTTCGTGATCGCAGGATTGCTAACTTTCGGCGGTTCTTCAATCTGGTTAATTGCCGTTCTCGTCATTTTTACTGCAGCACTCGGTGCATTTGATATGCCAAGTGAGGAGAGCCGGATCAGACAGATCGTGGCACCGAATGACTTGGGTAGTGCCAATGCGGTTGCTCATGGATGTGAATCCGCCGCTGAGGTTCTCGGCGGGCCTTTCGCCGGTTTTCTTTCTGCTTTCGGTCCGCAGGTTGCCGTAATCGTGCAAGGTGTTGCCCATGGCCTAGCTAGCATTTTGGTTCCTTCCAAGACATTGGTTTCCCGCAATTGTGCAAGCACCGAAGAAGATGGTGAGAACTCTTGATCCATCATCAGGGCAGCTGTAGATGGGTTTCGGTTAGTATCTAGTCACTCTGGGTTACGCGGAATTACTATGATGCCGGCGGTTGCCAATATTCCCATGTCGGCTTTCATTCTGTTGCTAATTCAGTCTTTCCAAGCTTCCGGAAGCAGCGCTTTCATTATCGGGTGAACCTCAGCGAGCTTTGGTCTCGGAGTTATCGTTGGGTCCTTCTTTGCTGGAGTTTTAACTTAGAGAATCCCTCTTGGCCGTCTTGGCTCATTAGCCCTGGCGTTTTTTAGCGGCGGACTCCTCCTGTTGACCGTGGCCAATCATAATGTCGTTGCAACCATTGTCGTGTTGTTTATCGACGGATTGCCTTTGGCGTCCTTCAATTCAGTGATCGGTGCCTATACAGTTGCAGTGACACCGGAAAGCAAGATGGGTGCTGTGACCACGGCTTCTACTGCGCCCGGTATTTTTCTTATGCGAATGGGCATCTTCTTTGCTGGCTTTGGATTCGACCAGTGGGGCGTTACCAGCAGCATGGCGATACTGACTGTAGTAGCCGTGGTGGCTACTGTGCTGATTTTTCTGTGTGCTCCTCTGCGGGATACCCCGCTACTTACAGACCTTGTTGAGTGAGGAGCTTGAATTGAACAATTGGCACTAATAACCAACCTGATGCGGAATTGAAATTTGTTAATTTGCGAACAAGTTACCGCATTCAACTAGCCGAAATAGCAGCGAATTTCGGTAACACTTTTGGTTCTCTTTAAGTTACACTTGCAGTATGGAAACTAAAAACGTATACCCAAATGCCCCAATTGTGCTGGTTGCGTTGGAAATCGATTTAGAGACTGATGAAGCCCTCACCCTGCAGGCAGTCAATCTAATTTCGGGTCGCCTCAAAAATCGGCTTCCTGAGCGTGCCGAGCTTCCTGGTTACAGTGTTTCTTTCAATGTGGCAGAGGAAGCCGAACCTGACCTAGATAAAGTAGTTTCTTGGAGATGGTCGAGCAGGGATAAAAGAACGCATTTTTCAATCCGGCAAGCTCCTCATCCTGTAGATCGGGGGATCGATGTCTCGTTGTCTTTCGAATTGACTGATTATGCTGGGTATGAAAATCTTCGCGAATTAGTAAAGAATTCGGTAGCCGCCGTTATGGAAACTTTAAGCGTTCGTGTGGTTAACCGAGTGGGACTAAGGTACTTGGATGAAATTCGTGTCCCGTCACCATCTGAAGGTGATTCAATCGTGTGGTCCGATTGGGTGAAAGACAGCCTGGTTCGAGAAATAGACGAAGTTTCTTCATTGATCTTGGACGGAGGTGTCAAGCAAAATTCGGTAGCCTATCAAATCGCCGAAGATACCTTTCTTCATATGAGATATGGAGCCTTAGAAGGATTTGCGTTCACCGGTTCTGATGATTTTCGTCGTGAGCTTCCTACCCCGGGCCCCTTTTTTCTACTTGATCTAGCTATTGAGAAAACGGTTGGAACAAATTCCGATCTGGACTCTCTACTAGAGATTATTGATAGGGCACATGAACCTATACGAGAAATATTTGAATTGTTGATCACGGATAAGCTACGTCAGGAGGTTCTGAATAATGAATACTAGACAACAAGCCCAAGAGCGTCCTGGAGATATTTTCGGGTCGAAAGAAATTGATTTGTTCGGGCAGGTTCGAGGTCAAACTGAAGATGCAGGATTTCTTCGTGCGCGTGCAAAGGCAGTCAACAGTGATGCAGAGAAGTTACACTCTGATTCTCAGGTTAGGGAGTGGCGTGTACTCGGCTCAGAAAAAGCGAAGAAACCAGCGTTAGAATTGTTATCGTCTCTGTCTGAATTGGGCTTTGCGTGGCGTCATATCGCACAGCTAACTGGAGTTTCTGTTCCGGCGGTTCGGAAGTGGCGTAAGGGGCAAAAAGTGTCGGCAGATAGTCGTCGGGATTTGGCATCTGTGAATGCTGCAGTCGAAATTGTTCAGGAAAATTATCTTGTCGCGGATGTGGCCTCTTGGTTTGAAATGCCGATACTTGATGAGGTTCCAATTACCCCGATCGACCTTTACTCTACGAAGCGAGTTGATTTGGTATTTGAAGCTGCAAGTGGACATGCTGACCCTGAAGACATTCTGACAAAATTTGATGAGAATTGGCGCGAAAAGTTTCGTTCACCGTTTGAGGTTTTCGAAGCGGAAGATGGATTCTTTTCGATTCGAGCTAAAGGATAAGAAGTGTCGGCAAGATTGGCTTCGCCCTACAATAATGGAACCTTACGCTCTTCAAGTCTTTATCTCGCTCAAGGAGATGAAATAGTCTCCGGTCGACCTTTTTTGACTGGGGATGTTTTTAAAGAGGTTCAACTAGAACCAGGTTCCACAAAGCGGCCTCGAATGATTATGGTTTTGCAGCATCCCTGTTCAATGCGGCGTGATGGTATTAAGCTCCGCTCAAAGTTGCTGGTGGCTCGATTAGATAAAGTCAAAAGTTGGTCAGAAGCGGACTGGCAAGCCAACTATGGGTATATGGCACTTCCAGGCTTGGAAGTAGAGGCTCCTGAAGGAAAAGTATGGGCTGTTAATTTTAACGAGCTGTATACGGTGTCTCCAGATCAGTTCACTAGACGGGCGTCAATTTTATCAAACCTAGGGATTAATATTCTCTTGCAGCGCTGGGTACATTTTTCCTCTCGAGTCTTAGTGCCGACCACCGACTTTCAAGTAGCGACTGAGCCATTTTTTGAAGAGACCGAGCTCATCGAAAGCTGGTGTGAAGAGTTTAATGCTGAGTCATCTGAGGAAGTCGAAATTGCATCACGCGATTGCTTGAATTGGCTACGTGAAAAATCAGGGGCACAACCTTCACGTCAAGATAGGCTGAAGATTCCTGAAGAAAGATCGAGCGTCCGTAGAGAAATGAACCAGTACATTCGGGACTTTAGGGAGTAAATATACTGGGCATCACTGTAAATAAGTGACAGTAATGCCCAGTATCCTTTTGACTTCGGTGCTTTAGCTCCAAGAATTTAATCGCGCAGGTAGTACTTCAGTGCGTTAGGGTGCTTGGCTAGTGGCGTGATTTTCACGTCCATGTACTTGAACATGGGGAAGCCGCTGAGGATAGTGTGCAGCTCATCGTGGTCATCAACGTCGAAGATGGAGTAGTTGGCGTACTCGCCGACGACGCGCCAGATGGCGCGCATGATGCCTTTTTCCTGCAGGTTGCCGGAGTATTCCTTCTCGCGGGCCTGGAAGTCAGCGGTTTGTTCAGGGGTGAGTGAATCGGGGAAATTTACATCCATGCGTGCCAAAAACAGCATTTTTCTCCTTGTTACATCGTTGGTTGTCTCTTTTTGCGGAAGTTGCTTGACTATTTTCGCGTGAACTTGTTGATCTGGTCCCAGTCAGGGTTCAAGCCGGTGCCGGGGCCTTCGGGGACGAAGACCTTACCGTCGCGGTACTCGATGTCATTTTCGACGTAGGTTTCCTTCAGCAGCATGGGGCCGAAGAGCTCGGTGCCGTAGGTGACCGCTGGGGTGGAGGCGCAGAAGTGTAGGGAAGCGGCGGTGCCGAAAGGTCCTTCCAGGGAGGTGGCGCCGTGGCAGGCGAGACCAGCGGTCTCAGCGATGGCGGCGGTCTTCTTGGATGCGAGTAGGCCACCGAGCTTGGTGGTCTTGATAGCGACGACGTCGGCGGCTTGCTTCTTGACCACCGCGAGGGCGTCGGCGGGGGAGCAGACGGACTCATCGGCCATAACAGGAACGCCAATGCGCTGGGTAATCTCGCGGAGGGTATCCAAGTCATCAGCAGGCGTTGGTTGCTCAAAGAGCTCTACGCCAGCCTCAGCGAGTTTTGGCAAGAAGCGCAGGGAAGTCAGGCGGTCCCAGCGGGCATTGATGTCGATGCGGAAGGAGACGCGGCCGTCGAGGGCATCGACAAGCTCTGCGATGCGAGAAACGTCCGTTGCTGGATCGCCAGAACCCATCTTGAGCTTGAAAGACTTGTGCCCATGTGAAGTAATACGCTCTTCGACCTCAGCGACAGCCTCCTCAAGCGGTAGTACGCCGAGGGCCCAGGTGCAGTCGAGGCTATCGCGGAACTTGCCGCCGAGCAGGTCAGCGAGGGGGATGTTAAGGGAACGAGCGTAGGCATCGAAAAGAGCGATCTCTAACCCGGCCTTGGCAAAGCGCATGTTAGCAACGTGGCGTTCCCAACCGTGCACGATGCCGGAAATCTCCGAAGCCTTGCGGCCAATGGTGGCCGGTGCCAGGTACTTTTCGACGATGGCCTGCATGGTCTCAACCGTCTCCCCGCCCCACCAAGCGCCACCTGGTACGACACCCTCGCCGAATCCCGTGGACCCGTCCGACAGCTTGACCTGTACGAGCAAAATAGGCTGCTCATTGGCGGTAAACGTCGCGAACCCGTGCGGACGGATAAGTGGAACATCTAAGATTCGGGTTTCAATAGCTTCAATAATGGGTGCTGACATGTAATTATGCGTCCTTTCATGACTAAAGCCTCGTATCCCACATTAGCCGTGGCGGCCATTGTGAACACGAGGCGATAGAGGGTTTATCTAGCGAAGGGGATTAGTCTTCCCTATCCAGCGCGAATGGGTAAACAACCTTGTTGGAACCATCTGCCTGTGGTTGAGGATCCAGAACCAGCTCAGGCTTAACTGCGGAAGCAACGTCATCCTGCAGGTGCTCATCACCAACGAAGTACAGCTGAGTGGTGATGGTGCGGTAGCCAGGGTGCTTGATGCGCAGGTGCAGGTGCGCTGGGCGCCATGGGTGGCCATCGTAGGAATCAATGAACCAGCCAGTTGGGCCATCGTGAGGAATGCGGTAAGGAGCAGGCTGCAAGGTCTTGATGTTGTAGTTGCCCTCTTCATCGGTCACGATGGTGCCGCGCAGGTTCCACTCTGGGATGTTTGGTGCGAACTGGGAGTAGTAGCCCTCCTCATCTGCGTGCCACAGCTCAACGGTAGCGCCGCCGAGGCCATTGCCGTCGATGTCGGTGACCTGGCCGGTGAAGTACAGTGCCTGTGCTTCGCGGTCCTTATCACGCATTGGCATCTCGCACTCAGCTGGCAGCTTCGGAGCGTTGTCAACGTAGTAAGGGCCCTCAATGGAACCCTGGGTGCCGGTGTAGCCCTTGCGGTCGTAGTTAGCCTTTTCCACAACGTGCTCGTAGAAGACGTCCAGCCACAGTGGCCACTCGCCGTTTTCGCCGACCTGAATCATCCACCACTTAACTACTTCGTACTCGTCGTAGGTGATCTGGTGCTTCAAGGTGATTTCTTCAAAAGCCTTGAAGAGATCCTTATAGATGGCTGCTGCGCGCTCCGGGGAAGTATCCGCGTGCGGTGCGCGGGTCTTCTTAAACTTGTCCGTTGCTGCAGTGCCGGATGCTTGTGCTGTTGCGGTTTCTGTTGCCGTATCCAAAGCCATGGGAAAGCCTCCTTGTATAGACTTCACTTCCTTGCGGTAATGAAGCTAAATGTATGTGTGGGAAGTGCAGCGAGTTGCACATCGGTGCGGGGGTGATGCTCCACAGTATCTCCCGCGGTGTCGTCGAAAAATTACTTGTGATGTACCCTGCTTGCCACTTAATACTGTGGCCTAGCGCATGGCCTAAGTCAATCGAATTTCATCACGTAAAAACTTTATCCGAGAGATAGGTCCTGCTTTTTAAAGTAAAACTGCAGCTAGTCAAGATTAAATGTTGCAAAGTGCGACTAGCGAACGCCAAGACCCTACTAAACCCTAGGATCGTACCTAGTGTTCCATCTCCCCAAGCTCCGTATGGTGAGTCCTACATCACGGATCGTGACTGCGTGAGATGCAACAGGAAATGCATCTTTCATGAATCGGTGAAAACACAATTCGCACACCTGAAATTGGGTGTGAATCTGCGGGATATCCCGTGGAGACGATGTAAGTCCCCAAGGCTAAAATTCAAAGGAGCGTACACATGTCTGTACAAGCGCGCCGTAATTCGGTTGATGAAACACTGGAAAACGCACTGGACTACCGTCCTGAAGAAGGCGTTGTTCGCGTCAACCGCAAGGTGTTTACCGACCAGGAACTTTTTGACCTGGAAATGCGCTACATCTTCGAAGGCAACTGGATCTTCCTCGCGCACGAATCGCAGATTCCGAATGTTGGCGACTACTACACCACCAACATCGGCCGTCAGCCAATCATGATCACTCGTTCCAAAGACGGCGAGCTCAACGCACTGATCAATGCATGTTCCCACCGCGGTGCGATGCTGTGCCGCCGCAAGACCGATAACCGCACCACGATCACTTGCCCTTTCCACGGCTGGACCTTCTCCAATGATGGCCGCCTGCTCAAGGTCAAGGACGAAGAAACTGGCGGATACCCAGAAAACTTCCGCAAGGACGGCAGCCACGACCTGCGCCGTGTTCCACGCTTTGAAAGCTACCGCGGTTTCCTCTTTGGCTCTTTGAACCCAGACGTAGTTGACCTGGAAGAACACTTGGGTGATTCACGTGCTGTCTTGGACATGCTCATTGACCAGTCCCCAGAAGGTTTGGAAGTCCTGCGTGGCTCTTCCACCTACACCTATGACGGTAACTGGAAGCTGCAGGCAGAAAACGGTGCTGACGGCTACCACGTTTCTTCCACCCATTGGAACTACGCGGCAACCACTTCCCGTCGTGACTCCGGTGAGTCCAAGAATGAAACCCGCGCGATGAGTGCTGGTGAGTGGGGCAACCAGGGTGGGGGCTACTTCTCCTTCCCGAATGGCCACCTCATGCTGTGGAGCCAATGGGCAAACCCAGAAGACCGCCCAGTGTATGACCGCCTGAGCGAACTAAAAGAACTGCACGGTGAAGAGCGCGCAAACTTCATGGTGGGCGCATCCCGCAACCTGTGCCTCTACCCAAATGTCTACATCATGGACCAGTTCTCCACTCAGATCCGACGCCTCGAGCCAATCTCTGTGGATAAGACCAAGGTGACCATTTACTGCATCGCGCCCAAGGGGGAGTCCGCAGAGTCCCGAGCTAACCGCATCCGTCAATACGAAGACTTCTTCAACGCGACCGGCATGGCTACTCCAGATGACCTGGAAGAGTTCCGTTCTTGTCAGAAGACCTACCTGGCTACCTCGTTCCCATGGAATGACATGACCCGTGGTCTTCACCAGCAGCAAAGTGGTCCTAATGAGTTGGCGCAGAAGCTGCAGCTCAACGAGGTTCTTTCCTCTGGTGCACGTACCGAAGACGAAGGTCTGTACCCAATCCAGCACGGCTACTGGGAAGACGTCATGCGCGCTGCGGTCAAGATGGATGCTTCTGTCAACAAGGACCTCTTCGATGAGAAGGCTGCAACTGAATCCGCGCGTGAGTATGCGCTTGCCGCTGCCGCACGCAAGGAAGCCGCTGAAGCAGCAGCCGCAGAAAAGGCTGCCTCCGGACAGGGCGCACCACGTCGTTCGCGCCGCTCCCGTCGTCGATAAGCAACTGCACGCCGGCACTTTTCATACAGATTCTTTTTCTCAACCTTCTATATAAGGAGAGGTCTACCCACCATGTCGCAAGCACTAATGACCCAAGAAATCACCCGCACGGAAGTAGAAGACTTCCTCTACTACCAGGCCAGATTGCTCGATGACCGCCACTTTGAAGAGTGGATCGAATGCTTCACCGAGGATGCCGAGTACTGGATGCCCGCGTGGGACGATGACGGTGAACTCACCGAAGACCCACAGTCTGAAATCTCGCTCATCTACTACCCGAACCGCGCAGGCCTGGAAGACCGCATCTTCCGCATCCGCACCGAGCGTTCCTCTGCAACCTCTTTGCCAGACCCACGCACTGGTCACAACATCACCAACGTGGAAATCCTGGAGCGTCGCGAGAACGAAGTAGACATCCGCTTTAACTGGACTAACTACTACTACCGCTACGAGACCACCGATAACTACTTCGGTACTACGTTTGCCACCTTGGACCTTTCCACTGGCAAGCCACTGTTTAAGAAGCAGCGCATCATCTTGCGCAATGACTTCATCCACCACATCGTCGATGTCTACATGGTCTAAATCCGTACATACTTAAAGGAGGACATGATTATGTCTACCCAAACCGAGCACAAGATTGCACTCGCCTTCGAAGACGGAATCACCAAGTTCATTCCGTGTGGAGAAGACCAGACCGTTGCAGATGCGGCCTACCAGTCCAAGATCAACATTCCTTTTGACTGCCGTGACGGCGCCTGCGGTACCTGTAAGGCTTTCTGTGAATCTGGCGACTTCGACGAAGGTGACTTCGTAGATGATGCCATGACCCAGGACGAGCTGGACAACGGCTTCTGCCTGCCATGTCAGGCCAAGCCCCGCTCCGACATGGTCTTGCAGATTCGCACCACCTCCGTGCTGGCCAAGACTGGACCCGAAACTTTCAACGCAACCGTCACCAAAGTCGGCCCGCTGTCGGACACGGTCTTTGAGCTGGAACTAGAAGTAGAAGACCGTGAGCGTCTGAGCTTCCTGCCAGGTCAATACGTCAATATCACCGTTCCTGGTTCAGAAGAGACCCGTTCCTACTCCTTCGCCACCGGTCCGCAGGAAGACAAGATTGCCTTCCTGATCAAAAACACTCCGAATGGTTTGATGACCAACTGGCTTAAGGACGTAGCTCAGGTCGGCGACAAGCTGGAATTTGAAGGCCCTATGGGTTCCTTCTTCCTGCGTGAGCCGCTGCAGCCAGTGCTTTTACTCGCTGGCGGTACGGGCTTGGCACCAGTGATGTCGATTATGGAATCTCTCGCAAACGATGAGCTTCTCGATGTCCCAGTGCGTCTTATCTACGGCGCCAACACCAGCGAAGACCTAGTGCGCTTGGAGGAAATCGCTGCGTACAAGGACCGCATCGATGACTTCGACTTCTTCACGGTACTTTCCCAGGAAGAAGGACACGAGCGCTGTGGCTTTGTCACTGACCACATGGATTCGACTGAGCACCTCGCTGAAGGCGAGGCCGATTCTTACCTGTGTGGCCCACCGCCAATGGTGGAAGCAGTACGCAAGTACTTCGACGGCCATGACACCCCGCCGCTGAATTTCTACTACGAGAAGTTCAACGCTAACCAGCAGCCTGGTGCCGCTGAGACCGGTGAGAAGGTTGCGGAAAAGACTGAAGAGGTCGCAGTAAAGGTCGGTGTGTAGATGACGATGCCAGTTGGCGGAGCCGCCGATGAACAAGGAATTTTCACCCCGCAGCGCTTCAAAGACCAGGTTGTCATCGTCACGGGTGCTGCCCAGGGCATCGGCTTTGCAGTAGCCCAGCGTATTGCGCGCGAAGACGGCACGGTGGTCTTAGTAGACCGTGCGGACTTGGTGCATGAGAAAGCGCAAGAGCTTCTCGATGCCGGCGTGGGCGAGGTGTATTCCACCACCGCTGACCTAGAAACCTTTGCTGGTGCGCAGTCCGCCGTGGACTTCGCGCTAGAGAAGGCCGGGCGCGTCGATGTCCTTATTAATAACGTCGGCGGCACTATCTGGGCAAAACCTTATGAGCACTACACGCCGGAGGAGATTGAGAAGGAAATCAACCGTTCTCTCTTCCCCACTCTGTGGATGTGCCGGGCGGTTCTACCCGCTTTGATTGGAAATTCTTCGAAGGAAGATTCTCGCTCCGAGCAGGGTGTTATTGTCAACGTGTCATCGACAGCCACTGGCGGAATCAACCGCGTGCCTTATGCAGCAGCCAAGGGCGGAGTCAACGCGATTGTTTCGGCACTCGCGCACGAAGCAGCGCACCACAACGTGCGCGTTGTTGCCGCAGCGCCTGGCGGCACGCTGGCTCCAGCACGCGCGGTACAACGTGGGCCATTGCCGGATGATGAGCAGGAAAAGGCATGGTACCAGCAAATTGTTGACCAGACCGTGGATTCATCCTTGATGAAGCGTTACGGCACCTTGGATGAGCAAACCGCACCTATCTGCTTCTTGGCATCAAAGGAAGCAAGCTATATTACCGGTTCTGTGCTTCCGGTTTCCGGCGGTGATCAGGGCTAAGACCTACTGATGGTCTAAACACTCTTCCAGGTCCATTCCGAGTACAGAAAGTAGACAGGCTGCACGAGCTTCTATCAGTGAAGCTTAGGCAGCCTGTCATTTTGCATATGACGACGGCTTTTTCTTCTAAAATGACTTCAATGGCCACTAATAAATCGCAGCGCGGCGGAATTGATCTGTCGTTATTGGCCCGTCCCGAGATCCAAAAGGTGATGTCGGAGATTAATAACTTAAGCCCAGGTATCGGCCAAATTTTAGCTATCCATGGTGATTCTGGGACAGGTAAGTCTTCGCTGGCACGTTCTCTTCTGCGCAATCTTCGTGGGTGGTCGGCCTATTCAATGTCAGCTACCTCGGACATGAGCACTGAGGAAGTTATCAACCGCATTAACTTGGTGCTCACGGAATCTGACCGCGATGATGCACAGCCTATGAGTGATGATCCATTGGTTGCGATGGTGGGCGTGGTGGATGCGCCTTTTGCATCCACGCTGGTACACATTGATGATGCGCACTTGTTGCAAGCATCTACGGTGGAGGCCATCGGGGCTGCGCTGAGCACGTTAGAAGATGGGCGCTTTATCGTCTTTCTTACCGGGGCATCGAACGCGCCTTACTTGGCGTACGCAGACAGTATTGTGCAACTAACCCCCATGAAGGTAGAGGAAGTTCAAACCTTTGCCTTGTCAGATGTCGGTGCGCGCATCCCGATGGAATTGGCCGAGCGTATCCAATCCATGTCGGGTGGATACTTGGGCAAGGTTCATGAATTACTAACGGCTTTGCCTGCTGATTCGTGGAATAACCGCAATGTCACTGTTAAAGTACCGCAGCAATGGATTAAAAGGTGGGAGGAAAAATCACAGGGGCTTAGCAAAGAAACCCTGTTAGTACTCCAAGCCATGTCATGTGTGGATGAACCAGCCACGTTGGATCTCATCGAGCACATGGTGGGCACCGAAGACGTGGACTGGGCCATTGAAGCAGCTATCGATGCTGGAATCCTTACCGTAGCCCCCGGGGTATTTCCACCGGTGCTGGAATTTGGCGCGGTGGAAGACAAATCCACGGTTGGCGGGCTCGTGGGCCCGGCACGCCGCCGTGCTTTTCACAAAGGCGCGCACAAGTTCTATGCCGCCCGCGGAAATCGGGCACAAGCACTAGTGCACCGCGCGCGAAGCCTTAACAGTTACGATGAAAATGTTTCCACCGAGCTTGCAAAAACTGCCGATAGCCTGGGCAGCGCGGGGCGCTGGAAAGAGGCGGCGGAGTTTTATCGATTAGCTTCTGAATTGGCTGCCACTGAAGCCCAACAACGCCAATATGAGCTCAACCAGATGGAAGCCTTAGTTTCTTCGTCCAATATCCGTGCCGTAGCGCATCGTGCCCGCACTTTGGATACCCGAGCGCCGAATATGTGGCGCGATTCTTTGTTGGGGTACTTGGCTATCCACCAAGGACGGCGCAACGAAGCCATGGCACGGTTTAGCAACGCAGATTTAGATAAAAGCGCCCCCGATGCCGTACGCGCGCAGCTAGCTGGGTATAAAGCTTTGGCGGAAATTGCTAACTGGAATCTGCAGGGCGTTCTTGAAGCCGCAGAAGAAGCGGTGAAATGGGGCGGACCTGAATCAGAGCCAGCCTTGTCCGCAAGCTATATCGCCAACGTCGCGAAAGTAGCTCTGACCGGAGCAAATGTTGACATGCCGGTGATGCCAGGGGAGTCCAAAGTGCTAGCTCAGCGCCGCCACATGGTCGTGGGATGGGTCAAGCTGGCTAACGACGATCCGGTTTCTGCCCGCCAGGAACTCCAGCAGCTGCCGCGCGAAGAAGGCGCTACCCGTATTGATTTGTGGCAGATTGCGTGGCTTGCGCGCGCGGAGTTCTTACTCGGAGAGTGGGATGATGCACTCGCTACGGTGGAAAAGGGACTGTTCCAATCCGATCACTTCGGGATTGACCTACTTGATCCGTTATTACTGTGGACTGGTGCAATCATTTCGCAACTGCGGGGTGATTATTCCATCGCCGCGGACTATCGAAATCGTTTGATCATCAGCAACGATGCCTTTGTCATTCAGCAAGTTCCCGCTGCGATCACGCGCGTGGTCACAGGCCTGCGGGAAAACCAGATGGTTGATGCCATCCGTGCAACAGACCAGCTCATCGCGTTGGATAAGAAACAATCTATTAGCCAGCCCGGATTTTGGCCATGGCGCGACTTAGCAGTTCACGTGCTACTAAAAACCAAGCGCCTGGAAGAAGCAGATGAGCTTCTCAGCGTTGCAGAAGAAGATGCTAACCGCGTAAATAATCTGGGTCTCCAAGCACGCCTGGTCGCTGAGCGTGCCCATCAAGCGTTGGTGTTGGGTGAGGCTGACCGTGGGGTAAAACTGTATGAAGAAGCCATCGACATGATGGCTAATACCCACATGCGACCCTATCAGGGCAGAACACTTTTTGCCTTTGGCCAGGCGCTACGCAGGCTGGGTCGACGCCGGCATGCGGATACCTACTTAGCTCGCGCCGCAGAGGTTTATCAATCCATGGGCGCGCATGCGTATGTAGAGAAGATCAACCGCGAGCGCCGCGCCGGAGGGTTGGGTCCGCGGCAAAATTCGGTGTCTTCGTTAACGACGCAGGAATTAGAAGTCGCCCATCACGCCGCCAGCGGGTTGACCAACAAGGAAATCGCCGCGCAGCTCTTCCTTTCACCCAAGACCGTGGAGTTTCACCTCACGCGTATCTACCGCAAGCTGCGCATCCGCACCCGCACCGAACTCCCAGCGGCACTCGCGCAAGCCCTTCGTGAATAGGCGTTAAAAAAGAGAAAGTCTGCAGGCGCGTTGTCCTGCAGACTTTCTCTCACTAATGATGAGGCTTTAGCGCGTAAAGTGCGCGCGCAGGGCGTCGGTGACTTCCTGCGGTGCCTCGATGGTGGGCACGTGCGCGCCGGGCTTGATTTCCACGTAAGTGGATTCGCCGCTGACTGCTTCGCCGATACCTTTGAGCACTTCAGGTGGGGTAGAAGGGTCATCGGCGCCAGCTAGAACCAGCACGGGAACAGAAATCTTCGGGAGTTCATCCGCAAAGTCCCAGTCGGCCAAAGCTTCAGAGCAGGACGCGTAGCCTTCAGCCGGGGTGGTGGCAATCATCTCGCGGTAGAACGCGGTCGATGCTGGGTTGTCAGCAACCCAGCCTTCGGAGAACCAGCGGGCCACGACGGCATCGGCAAGCGCGGCGGTGGAATCTGCACGCACGGTCCGCGCGCGCTCATGCCAGGATTCAGGAGTGCCAAATTTCGGTGCCGTGCACAAAAAGGCTGCCGAGGTGACCTTCGGATCATTAGCCGCGAGGTACTGCGCAACCGCGCCGCCGAGGGAAAGGCCAGCTACGCCGTAGGTGTCAACGCCCAGCTTTTCGATGGTTTCTTGCACGTCACTTGCCAGATCCGCAATGGAGGCAGGACCCTCAATAACAGGAGACTGGCCGTGGCCGCGATGGTCGACGGCGATGACGCGGAAGACATCGGAAAGCGCATCGAGCTGCGGCAACCACATATCAATTGTGGAGCCAATCGACCCGATGAACACCAAGGTGCCCTGTGGAGTCTCCGCCTTGCGTGGTCCGTATTCAACAAAGTGCAACTGTGTCATGTGTTTCTAGCCTTCCTTTTCTACAACTGCTGCCATGCCCTGACCGCCACCGATGCACATGGTGGCAAGACCCAGCTGGCCGCCCTCGCGCTTGAGGCGGTGTGCCAAAGTCACCAACATGCGAGCACCGGTCGCACCAACTGGGTGGCCCAAGGAGATGCCAGAGCCCCAAGTGTTCAGGCGGGAATCATCCCACGCCAAGTCCCATTCCTGCAGCACAGCGAGTGCCTGCGCTGCGAAAGCCTCGTTGAGCTCGATGGCATCCAGGTCATCCAAGCTGACGCCGGTGCGCTCCAGTGCCTTCTTGGTTGCTGGAACTGGACCAACGCCCATGGTCTCTGGCGCAACACCTGCAACAGCCCAGCCCTTGAGGCTTAACATCGGGGTAAGCCCCAGCTCAGCGGCCTTGGCGCGGGTAGTAACAATCATGGCTGCGGCGCCATCGTTTTGCGAGGATGCGTTGCCCGCGGTCACGGTTGCTTCTTCATCCTGCTTGCCGCGGATAGACCGCAGCTGAGCAAGCTTTTCTGGGGTGGAACCCTCGCGTGGGCCCTCATCGGCGGTCACGACGGTTGGCTCCTGGCCACGCTTCTTGGCAGGAACGGTGACTGGCACGATTTCTTCCTCGAACCAGTTCTCTGCCTGGGCCTTCAGCGCGCGCTCGTGCGATGCTGCTGCCATCTGGTCCTGTGCTTCGCGGGTGAGCTTGTACTCGCGGCGAACGTTTTCAGCCGTTTCGATCATGCCGCCAGGAATTGGGTGGTTCTTGCCGCCAGCGGTCTCGCGTGCCTCAGCCAGGCGGTCACGCAGCTGCATGTCGCCGCCCTTGACACCCCAGCGGATGGAACCGTCAACGGTGTACTCGGTGCGCGACATGGACTCCGCGCCACCCGCGATAATCAGGTCAGCTGCGCCGACTGCAACGTGTGCGGCCGCGGTCATGAGTGCCTGCAGGCCCGAACCACAACGGCGATCCAGCTGCATGCCCGGTACTTCCTTGCCCAAGGCCGAGTTCAGCGCAACGATGCGACCAAGTGCTGGTGCTGCACCATTCGGGCTCGCCTGGCCCAAGATAATGTCGTCTACGTCCTTGGCGGTGATCCCGGTGCGCTCCACGATGGCATCGACCACGGTGGTAGCCAGATCTTCTACCGGAATATCCTTGAATACTCCGCCGTAGCGTCCCACTGGAGTGCGCAGTGGGGAGCAAAAGACAATGTCATTATCGTTGTGGTTGGTCATTGAAGACTCCTTCATTTATTAGAGGTATTTAAAGCTAGGGATTAATTGCTGGCCATGACCAGGTCGCGGGAAATCTCGCTTGCGGTAGATAGCAACACCGGCAAATAATTGCTGGTTAATTCATGTACAGATGTCACCGCAGACTGCGTCGAGATATTAATTGCTGCGACGACTTTGCCATCAGCATCAAAGATCGGGGCTGCAAGTGAGCGCAGACCAAGTTCTAATTCTTGGTCAACCAAGGACCAGCCTTGGTTGCGTACAGCAATGATTTCTTCGAATAGTTGCTCCTTATCTGTCAATGCACGCGGGGTCAGACCGTGCTCCAAAGGAACTGAATCCAAGAAGCTACGAATCTCGGCATCTGGCATGCCGCCCAAAATCACGCGGCCCATTGAAGTCGAGTGCGCGGGAAAGCGCGTGCCGATGGTGATGTTGACCGTCATAATTTTGCGCACCGCTACGCGGGAGACGTAGTGGATGTCTGTGCCATCGAGCACCGACATCGAACAGGATTCGCCTACCTGCGCGGAGAGTCCTTCCAGCCGCGGCTGGGCCAGCGCCGGCAGAGTAAGTGCTGACAGGTAGCTATATCCCAGCTCAAGTACTCGTGGGGTGAGCGAAAATTGGCCGTCATTATTTACGGCGTAGCCTTCTTCCACCAAGGTGTGAAGAAAGCGTCTAGCTGCCGCGCGGGATAGGCCGGTTGCAGTAGCCACTTGCGACAAGGTCTGCGATGGCGCGGTGGCATCAAAAGAGCGAATCACCATGAGACCTCGGGCAAAGGACTGCACGAAGTCACTTGAGGGACTAGTCATAACTCTCCTTCCAAGGTTGCTGCACACACCATAATTGTGCGCATTGCGAACCGTTGTACTAATGATGAACTTGAGTGTAGCATGTGGCACATGGTTGATAAAAGGACTAATTCCGCCACAGAGGCGGTGCAAGACATTGTTTCGGGATCCTCGATCGCCGTCGGTGGCTTTGGGCTGGTAGGCATTCCTACCGTGCTCATCGAAGCCCTACGCGCTTCGGGTCCAAATGACCTCACCATCGTGTCCAATAACTTGGGTGCTGATGGCTTCGGCTTGAGCTTGCTGCTCGAAGACGGTCTCATTTCCCACTCCATTGGCTCCTACATTGGATTCAACAAGGAGTACGCACGCCGCTACCTGGCGGGCGAGCTGACTGTGGAATTCACTCCACAAGGCACTTTGGCTGAGCGTATGCGCGCTGGTGGCGCAGGTATCCCAGCGTTTTACACCGTTGCCGGTGTGGGCACCCAGGTCGCTGATGGCGGTTTGCCGATGCGCTATAACTCCGACGGCACCGTGGCTCAGTACTCCGAGCCTAAGGAAACCCGTGAATTCAACGGTGAGACCTTTGTGCTGGAAACCGGTATCCGCACCGACTTCGCACTGGTGCACGCACACAAGGGCGACCGCTATGGCAACCTGTCTTTCCGCAAGACCGCGGAAAACTTCAACCCTGATGCAGCGATGAGCGGCAAGATTACCATCGCGCAGGTAGAGCACTTCGTCGACGTTTTGGACCCAGAAGAAGTAGACCTGCCAGGTATCTTCGTTGACCGCGTCGTAGTCGTCGGCGAGCAAGAAGTAGGAATTGAGAACAGGACGGTGCAAAGCTAATGGTTTGGACACATGATCAAATGGCAGCGCGGGTGGCTGCTGACCTGCAGGATGGCCAGTACGTCAACCTCGGTATCGGTATGCCCACCAAGGTCCCGGGATTTGTTCCAGCCGATAAGGAAGTTATCCTGCACTCGGAAAACGGCATCCTCGGCGTGGGCGCATACCCCACCGAAGAGCAGCTGGACCCAGAGCTAATCAACGCTGGTAAGGAAACTATTACTGCAGCGCCTGGTGCGAGCTACTTCAGCTCCTCCACGTCTTTTGCGATGATCCGCTCTCGCTCCGTTGACGTTGCGGTTCTTGGCGCCATGGAAATCTCGCAGTACGGCGACCTCGCCAACTGGATGATCCCGGGCAAGATGGTCCGCGGCATGGGCGGCGCAATGGATCTGGTCCACGGTGCTGAAACCATCATCGTGATGACTGACCACGTGACCAAGAAGGGCACCCCGAAGATTCTTAGCGAGTGCGCCCTGCCTCTAACCGGCGCTAAGTGTGTGGACAAGATCGTCTCCACACACGCGGTCTTTGACGTTGACGCTGAAGAAGGCCTTACCCTGATTGAGCTGGCTCCAGGAGTCACCCTCGAAGAGCTGAAGGAAATTACTGACGCTCCATTCAAGGTGGCTGAAGGCGTCGCCTAAGCGCCAATCCTAGCTTTCTTCACGCAATCCCAGTGAGAGTTTCGTGCTCTTGCTGGGATTGTTCTGTTTCTATGTGCGCTGCCGGGATGAAAGTGCGCTTAGAGGACATGCTGCCCTTGGCGAAGAACGGGAATTCCCCTAAAGACGTGTGGTCTATCTCACGGTTTGATAGGGCTATGTGAAAAATCATAGAAGATTTTCATACCCATTGTGGCCACACTTTAAAGGAGCAGCGATGACCACATCTTCTACTTTGCCCTCGAAGGCTTCCAAGACATGGGAGTCACCGGCTCATAAGCGTACAGTTTACGGCGTTTTAGCTATCGTAGCTATAGCCATTTTATTTGATGGCTACGACCTCGTTATCTATGGTGCCGTCTTGCCCAATCTATTAGCGGATCCAACTCAGATTGGCCAGCTCAGCCCAGCGGTGGCTGGCACCCTAGGATCCTGGGCGATGATCGGCGTGACCATCGGTGCGCTATCTGCCGGTGCTATCGGTGACCGCCTTGGTCGCCGCCGAGTATTCCTTACCGCCATCGCGTGGTTCTCACTTGGCATGGCGCTAACCGCGCTTACGACATCTGTTCTCGCCTTCGGTGTGCTGCGCTTTTTCACCGGCCTAGGCGTGGGCATCATCGTGGCAACCGGTGGCGCAATCGTCGCTGAATTCGCCTCGGCGGGTCGCCGCAACTTCTTCAACGCCATTGCTTACTCCGGTGTCCCCGCCGGTGGTGTTATGGCCTCTTTGGCAGCACTTGCATTAGAAGACGCGATTGGCTGGCGCGGACTTTTCATGATTGGCGCAACCCCTATTCTGTTCTTGCTGCCTGCCGCGTGGTTCTTGCTTCCAGAATCCCCAAAGTGGCTGGTTGCTACCGGCCGTTCCATGCGCGCGCAAGAGCTTTGTCGCAAGTTTGGCTTGCCAGAATCTCACTTCCTCACCAAGCCTGTTAGCCGTGAGGCAGCAGCGAAAGCTCACGTCACCCCATCGAGCCCCACAGGCAAATCCGGCTTTGCCGCAATCTTCTCCCGTGTATATCTTCCCGGAACCCTGCTTATCGGCACGATGAGTTTCATGGGTCTGCTATCTACCTACGGCCTTAACACCTGGTTGCCTGTGATCATGGAAAATAACGGTGCATCCGCAGCACACTCCATGTACACGCTGCTGTTCCTCAACGGTGGCGCGGTTGTCGGTGGCCTATTTGCCTCCATGATTGCCGACCGCGTCGGCGCGAAGGCAGTTATCACCGTGACCTTTACTTTGGCCGCAATCTCCTTGATGATCCTGCCGTTTACCAATAACGTCTACCTGACCTACATCCCAATCGTCATTGCTGGTGTTGGCGTGCTGGGTACCCAGGTTCTGACCTACGGACTGACCTCGAACTACTTTGATACCTCCGCGCGTGCCGCAGGCGTTGCCTGGTGTGCTGGCTTCGGTCGCCTCGGCGGCATCGTTGGTCCGATGGCAACGGGTCTTATGATTGGTGCCGGCTTTGGCCCCACCTGGGCATTCGGTATGTTCGCCGGAGTCGCCGTCATCGGTGTAATCTGTACCGTCCTGATTCCGAAGTCCCCTGCAGTTGAGCAGGTAATATCCACCGAACCCACCGTGTCCCCACATGCATCTGCGCGGGTTACTGAGGGCGTTTCTTAAAACACAACCTTCTAACAACGCGATACACACATAAAAATGAGGCTCAGGGAAAATTCCCGAGCCTCATTTTTGTCTATCCATGGCTAATTCTGATCGCGGTTAGCCCAAAACCCTGCACCGAAGGATAAAAAGACGGTGCCATCGAAGACATTACCGGCCTTAACCTGTGTATCACCGGGGAAGAGGACTGGTAGATCGCCGGCAGGATAATTGATGGTGGCGATGAGGAAAGTCTGCTTGGTCAGCTGATTCGTGCGCTTTTTGATCTCAGCAATCTCGCCCACGAGCTTGGCATAAGGACTCAAATCACGCGGGCTAAAATCCTGGTGGAATTTCTCTGCGGAGGGACTAAACAGCATATTCGGGGTGGTCTGCTGGTTACCGTCGGCGTCTTGGGAGGTAAAGGCGTTGTCGGATGCAGCCCAGGTGGCGGCGTCATCGAAAAGCTCATACTCTTTTGCCCAGGCGCTCAACGCGCCTTGCGGAGTGCGAATACTTTGACCCCCAGCTGGATTGCCTGGAGGCAGGGCGAAGAATTCATCGCTCGCGGCAATGACATTGTTGAAAACCTCACCGTTATCGGCGCGGCGTATAGCGACATGCGCGATGAAATCCCCCACGCGGTACGCGGTGGCATCAATCGGGGTATCGGTTAAGAACCCGGGATTAGTCCGCCACCCATCCTCATCTTTAAAAGCAGACATCCGCGGGCCGGTTGGATCTTGATAGACCACTACACCTTCAAAACCGGGAACGGTGAGGCCTTTACCGCCGGTCTCATCCATGAGGTCATACATCAAGTCATCGAAGGAATCATAAGTGAAACCCACCGCCGTGTATTCGTTGTCCATCATGATTAACAGTCTAAAGCCTGTTCGTCATCACGGGGGATTTGATGAGTTTCGCCTATGTCATCGCAGTGTATTGATGTACCGCCACATTCTTGGGCTGCCGGATGGGCACAGCTTGTGTCATCAGCGCGTGAGAAACGGGCTAGTTCACATCATCGAGGATGAACTTCGCGGCGCGTTCAGCAATCATGATGGTCGGGGCATTGGTGTTGCCAGATGGAACCAGCGGCATGATGGAAGCATCGGCAACGCGTAAGCCCTGCAGACCGTAAACGCGCAGGGTATGTGGCGAGACCACGGCAAGGGCATCGGTGCCCATCTTGCAGGTGCCAACTTGGTGGTGATAGGTCACTACGCTGCTGCGCACGTAATCTTCTAAGTCATCGTCGGAAACATCTGCGCCGGGGTAGATTTCCACGGGACCCCATTCGGCAAGGGCTTCTTGGCGGCCGACTTCGCGGGATTCTTTGACGGATGCTACCAGCGCATCCATATCGGATTGCACGCTGAGTACTCCCAGGTCGAGTGCAATCGGGTCATCATCTTCCGGACCAGTCAGGGTTAGCTCGCCGCGGGAGGCCGGACGCACCAGTCCGCCCATCAGCGTAAAGGCATTGGAGGGGCCTTCCATGTCCTCGTTGTACATCGGGACAGAAAAATACAACGGCTGGGTATCCGGCACGGCCTTATCCGGAGCAGACTTGGTAAATACGTGTACTTCGGCGGGCAGGACAGCAGAGGCTGGGATTTCCTTTTCGGTGGCTTCAAAAATAACGGGGGAGAGAATATGGTCGTGCAGATTCTTGCCCACACCAGGTAAATCATGTGTCACGGTCACGCCCAGAGCTTGCAGTTCTTCAGCAGGACCAATGCCAGAGCGCAGAAGAATTTCGGGAGAGTTCAAAGCGCCAGCGCAGAGGATGGTTTCTTTCGCATAAAGCTTATCGATGCCACTCTCACCCCTTATTTCCACGCCCGTGACAGTGTCACCGTCCACAATTACGCGTTGGACCTTGGCGTCGGTGATGATGGTGAGGTTGTCATGATCTGCAGCTGGCTTGAGGTATGCGTGCCAGGTGTTGAAGCGATTGCCTTCTTTGACATTCGCCTGAATCCGGCCGATGCCTTCGGGGTTGCCGGAGTTGTAGTCTTCATTCAAGGGAATGCCGGCTTGTTGCCCGGCTTCCAACATGGCGTCTTGCAGCGGATTGGTTTCATAGTCGCTGCGGACATCCAGAAGGCCATCGTGCCCGCGGGTTTCTGGGTCACCTTGAGGATAGTTTTCAATAGTCTTGAAAGCTGGCAGCACCTCATCCCAAGACCAGCCGTCACAGCCAAGATATGCCCAGGTGTCATAGTCTTCTTTTGCCCCGCGCACCCAGATGGTGGCGTTTAGGGCATGGGAGCCGCCCATGACCTTACCGCGTGGAATGTGTAGTTCGCGATTGTTCGCGTGCGCCTGCGGCAAAGTGCGGTAGTCCCAGTCTTGCTCGCTGTGCCACAACTTTCCCAGGTCATAAACCTTGGTGATATCCGGGTTGGTGTCAAAGGGACCGGCTTCGATAATGGCGACGGTCTTGCCGGCATCGATAAGCCTGCGCGCAATGACATTTCCCGATGAACCCGCACCCGCAATGATGAAATTAAAATTCTGCCCAGCCATGAACGACCTCCAATAGTGTGTTGTGTAGCAATATTGGAGTTAAATGTAAGTCAGTTCACTTGGGTTGTCCGGTATTTCCGCGCATTCCAGTTGTCATTGCGTGCAGAGGTCCTTTCAATTCGTCGAGCGGAACCGAAAGCGTGGTTTGAGAATCAGGGCGGAAAGAATAAGAGCGCATGTCTTCCGAATAGATGCGGACGGGCGTGCCCATGAGCCCGGATTCGAGGACAACATTTCCGAAAAACAGTGATGACAGTTTTCTCTCTTCCATGTCACCACTGTACGGAAATGGCTAGCAGCGGCACTTCTGCATTACTTCTGCGCGTAGATGGTGTCCACCTTTTCCACCAAGGTCAGTACGTCGTAGGATGCGACGAGAACATCATCTTGGTTGTAGAGGGCGGCGTCCCAGCAGACTTCGCCGTAGTCATCGGTGACGCGCGGGGTAATTCGCTTGGCGGTGAGCTCGATGCGTATGGAATCGTCATAGGTTACTGGCTCGATAAAGCGCAGGTTTTCCAGGCCGTAGTTGGCAAGGACTGGACCTGGAGCAGGTTCGACGAATAAACCAGCGGCCCAAGAGACCAGCAGGTAACCGTGTGCCACACGTCGTGGGAAGAAGGGGTTGGCCATGGCGGCTTCTTCATCGGTGTGCGCGTAGAAGGTATCGCCGGTTTCTTTCGCAAAAGCCAGGATTTCCTCAAGGGTGACCTTGCGCAGGTCAGAGGCGAACTGGTCGCCAATCTTGAGCGTTGCCAGGTCCTTGCGGAAAGGATGCACACCGGTGCCGTTGATGACATCCTGACGGGTCACGCGGTTGACTGCCGCGCCGCGGTGCCACTGGCCAATCACAGCAGTCAGGTGGTCCGGACTGCCCTGAATCGCGGTGCGCTGCATGTAGTGCAAGATGCCGCGGATACCGCCGAGCTCCTCACCACCGCCTGCACGACCTGGGCCGCCGTGGACCAGGTGTGGCAGCGGGGAGCCGTGGCCGGTGGAAGTCTTCGCATCCACGCGGTCTAGAAAGTGCACGCGGCCGTGGTAGGCAGCAATACCGCGGCCATACAGTGCGGCGAGTTCATCATCGTGAGTAATAACAGAAGCCACCAAGGAGCCAGCACCCTTGGCGGCGAGTTCGACTGCCTCAGTCGGCTCGTTGTAGCCGATGACAGAGATGACCGGGCCGAAGGCTTCGGTTGAGTGCACGGCTTCCGCCTCGGCGTCATCGAAACGCAGGATGGTCGGCGCGAAGAATGCGCCCTCGAGCTTGTCGGCGCCGCCGTAGACGACCTCGCCGCCGGCATCGATAAGCTTTTGCACTGCCGATGCCACATCGTCACGCTGCTCGATAGAGACCAACGGCCCCATCGTGGCATTTTCGTCGCGCGGATCGCCGGGCACAACCTTGGACTCCAGACGCTGCGATAACGCTGCGATGAATGGCTCCACCAGGTTATGTGGCACAATCGCGCGGCGAATCGCAGTACACTTTTGCCCAGCCTTCGAGGTCATCTCATTGAACACAGCCTTGGTGTAGGCCTCAAACTCCGGGGCATCTTCGGTGACATCGGTGCCCAAAATTGCAGCATTGAGGGAGTCTGCCTCCGCGGAGAACTGAATCCCGCCTTCCAGCACATTCTCGTGCGCGCGCAGGGTATTCGCCGTCTGCGCCGAACCGGTAAAGGCCACGTGGTCGCGGAAATCCAAGTGGTCAAGCAAGTCGCGTGCGGAACCAGAAATCAGCTGCAGCGAACCATCCGGCAAAATTCCTGACTCCAGCATCAAACGCACCAGGGCCTGGGTGACAAAACCAGTCGGCGTAGCAGGCTTGACGATGCTCGGCACGCCCGCAATAAACGACGGCGCGAACTTCTCCAACATGCCCCACACCGGGAAGTTGAAGGCGTTAATCTGCACCGCAATACCCGGAATGGTGGTGTAGATATGCCGGCCGATGAAAGATCCGTCCTTGGAAAAGACCTCTGGCTCGCCATCGGTGACCACGTGCGCATTCGGCATCTCACGGCGGCCCTTCGACGAAATGGTGAACATGGTGGAAATGCCGCCATCGACGTCAACAAAATTATCGCGCTTATTCGCGCCCGTCTTATGCGCCAATGCGTTAAGCTCATCGCGATGGTCCTGTAAGAAGATGGCCAGTTCTTTAATCTTCAAAGAACGCTCATGAATGGTTAGCTCTTGCAGGTTCTTACGGCCGATATCGCGGGCATAATTAACCGCAGCGGCAATATCTAAACCTTCCGCGGAAACGCGCGCGACAATCTCCCCCGTCGACGGGTCAGCAACCTCAGTGATACGCGTTGGATTGTCCGGTGTAAGCCACTTTCCAGATAAAAAGCTGGGGACGATGGTATCGATAAGGGAGGTAGTCATGGTTGCCTTTCTAAAAATACTACGAAGAAAAAGAAGAGAGAAGAAGAATGCAAAAGTATGAGCCGTGGACGATTGAGCTGGGAGAGCTCGATGAAAAGATGGGTGTGAAGGTACTTGAGCAATCAGCCACCAAGGTTGTTGCCACCATGCCTATCGATGGCAACCGGCAATCCCTCGGTCTGCTCCACGGCGGGGCCATGGCGTGTTTGGCTGAAGCAGTTGGAAGCTGGGCGGCCGTTATTCACGCCTCTACCTTGGGAAAGGTGGCCGTGGGCGTGGATATCAACGCCACCCATCACGCTTCCGGCTATGCCGGGATGGTCACCGCTACTGCCACCGCATTGCACTTAGGCCGCAGCCTGACCAGTCATGAAGTTGTCATTGTTGATGAATCCGGCCGCCGTTTATGCACGGCGCGTATCACCAACGCTGTTATTGAGAAGAAATCGTAGATTTTTCTCAATAACAGCGTTTAAGAGGTTTCGGAATAGTCATAGAACCCCTTGCCGGACTTGCGGCCGAGCTCGCCGCGGGCGACCATGTCCCGCATCAGCTGCGGCGGAGCAAAGCGCTCACCTAGGGTGGACTCAAGGTACTCGGCGATTCCTAGGCGGACATCGAGGCCGACAATATCGGTCAGCTCCAGCGGACCGATGGGGAACTTGTAGCCCAGCACCATCGCATTATCGATATCGCGTGCGGATGCCACGCCTTCTTCCACCATGCGGATGGCTTCTAAGGCGATGGCAACGCCCAAGCGTGACGATGCAAAGCCTGGTGCATCTTTAACCACCACTGCCGTCTTGCCTAGGTCTTCAACCCAGCCTTTCGCGGTCTCCACCAAAGTTTCCGGAGTAGATTTCGCGATGACGACTTCCACCAGCTTCGAGGCTGGCACTGGGTTGAAGAAGTGCAGGCCGATCACATCATTAGCCACGGTATCTGCCAGCTGTGAGACCGACAGTGAGGAGGTATTGGTCGCGATAACCGCCTCTGGTGCGGCCTTTGCGATATTGCTAAACGCCGTGGTCTTGAGCTCCATTGACTCTGGAACCGCTTCGACCACGAGGTCGAAACCAGCGAACTCTGCAGTGTCCGTAGATAGCGTCAGACGTTCTGCCCAGGATTCGAAGGTGCCTTCGGCACCGCGGTCGATGGAACCTTGAATCGCCTTTTCCACGCGGGCTTTCGCGGCCGCAACCGCGTCATCGTTGATGTCGACGACTTTCACATCCGCGCCAGCGGCCAAAAAGGCGTGCGCAATGCCCGCGCCCATGCGGCCGCCGCCGAGCACCCCAACCTTTTCCGGTAGAGCCATGTTCCGTCTCCTTAAACTCTTCTGATTCTTACTTCTTCTTGCGGTCTAAAAATGCCTGCATACGGTCAAATTTTGCTTCGGATTCAAAGAGCACCGCCTGCGCGATATTGTCTATTGCAGGATGCGCTTCCACGGGCATATCGAAAAGCTGCTTGGACAGCCGCACCGCCAGCGGATCGAGTGCGGCAATCTTCTTCGCCCATTCGCGGGCGCCGTTCTCGAGTTCTTCTGGTTCAAAAAGTTCGTTGACCAGATGTGACTGCGCGGCTTCCTCGCCGGTGAGTACGCGTCCGGTCAGCAGAATCTCTTTTGCCAGTGGGTTGCCCACGGCTTCTTTCAACCGCCACAGCGCGCCTGCACCAGCGATGATGCCGAGGTTCGCCTCTGGTTGGCCGAATTTCGCGCCGGGCGTGGCAAGCCGGAAATCTGCTGCCAGTGCGAGTTCCAAGCCGCCACCCAAAGCAAAGCCGTCGATGGCTGCAATGACTGGTGAAGGCAACTTCGCTATCCGGTGAAACACGCCCGAATTAATCCCGCGCAGTGCATCCTCGCGGCGGCGCTCCCGCAACTGCGCGATATCTGCGCCAGATGCGAAAATCCCGCGTGGGCCCTTGGAGGTTTCCGCAACGCAGCCGGTAACTACTAGAATCTGCGGGTCACGCTCGAGGATTCCACACAATGTGTGGAATTCCTCCACCATGGTTTCATCGATCGCGTTGCGGACTTCGGGCCGGTTCATCCGCGCGATAATATAACCGTCTTCCTCGGTGACTTGCAGCGCCGAGAAGTCCTTGGTGGCAGTGTGAATATCAGTCATTAGACCCTCTCAATCGCAATCGCCGTGCCCTGGCCGACGCCAATGCACATGGTGGCAATCCCGCGGGTGCCACCTTCGGTTTCTAGTCGGTTGAGCAGCGTCAGTGTGATGCGCGAGCCGGAGGAACCCAATGGATGGCCCAGTGCAATCGCACCACCCCACGTATTGGTCTTGTTTTCATCCAGGCCCAGCTCACGGATACATGCCAAAGATTGTGTTGCGAAGGCTTCGTTGAGCTCTACTGCATCTACTTCATTGAGGTCCCAGCCCGTGCGGCTGAGAATCTCCCGCGTTGCCAGCACTGGACCCATTCCCATGATCTCCGGTTGTAGACCACGTGCGGCATTCGCCACCACGCGGGCACGGGGTTTTAGCCCTAGCTTTTCGATGCCTTTTTGCGAGGCCACAATGACCGCGGAGGCGCCATCGTTAAGTGAGGAAGAATTGCCGGCGGTGGTGACATCGCCAAGCCTGGTCACCGGGCGTAGTTTGGACAGCACCTCTGGCGTGGAACCTGGGCGTGGGCCTTCATCGGTATCAACGATGGTGACATTGCCCTTGCGGTCTTTGACCTCCACCGGCACGATTTCAGCGTCGAATTTTCCATCTGCAATCGCAGCGAGTGCGCGCTCATGGGAGCGGGCTGCGAAAGCATCGGCATCTTCGCGGCTGATGTTAAAGACCTTGGCGACTTCCTCGGCGGTCTCGGGCATGGAATAGGTCATCTTGTCCATGCCGGTGAACTTCTTGTTCACAAAACGCCAGCCGATGGAGGTGTCAAAAACCTCGCCGGGACGCGCGAAAGCCGTTGTGGGTTTTTCCATGACCCATGGTGCGCGCGACATAGATTCCACGCCGCCGGCCAGTACGATATCCGCCTGACCGGACTCGACCATGGCGGTGGCGAGCGCAATTGCCGACATACCGGAGGCGCACAGGCGGTTGACGGTAATACCCGGCACGGTATCCGGATAACCAGCGAGCAGCCAAGCCAAGCGCGCGACGTTGCGGTTTTCTTCACCCGCGCCATTGGCATTGCCGATGATGACTTCATCCACGGCCGCGGGATCGAGTCCTGCTTCTTCGACGGTCTTTTGAATAGTCAGCGCCATCAGGTCATCGGGGCGTACCGATGACAGCGCGCCGCCGTACTTTCCCACCGGGGTTCTAAAACCTGACACCAGGTATGCACTTGAATCAGTCATGCTTGTCCTTCTTGCTTGTATTTAACTAGGAACTATTAAGTCGTTCTGGCTGGTCTAAATACCTTTAAAGACGGGGGCGCGCTTTTCATTAAAAGCGGCGAAGCCTTCGAGGTAGTCCTCGGATGAACACAGCGCGCCTTGGGCAAAGTTCTCATCGTGGACCGAGTCCCACAGCCCAGTCTTGGAGTCGCGGATATCGGCGATGAGTTTCTTTGAGGCCACAAAAGCCTGCGTTGCGCCGCGAGCTGCGCGTTCAACTTTTTCGCGGGTGAATTCCAGGAGGTCATCGGCAGGCACTGCGCGTGAGAACAACCCGGCTTGGACGGCTTCGGCGCCGGAAATCATGTCGCCGGTGACAATCAGATCCATCGCGCGGTGTGCGCCGAGCCTTTCGACGAAAAGCGCGTGCCCACCTGAATCCAGCGTCGCGCCGAGATTCGCAAACGGTGAGCCGAACTTTGCGTCTTCGGCGACGTAGACAATATCTGTGGCAATGGCCAAGCCGAGCCCGACGCCGAGGCAGACACCATGGACTGCAGCGAAGGTGGGGGCAGGAAACTGCGACATCTGCTTGAGCACCGGGGTGACCTTGTTGGCCAAGTAGTCGGTTGCGTCATCATCACGTGGATCCAAGCCCTTGATGTTGCGCCCGGCACTAAAACCGCGGCCTTCCCCACGCAGAAGAAGCGCGCGAACGCTGGCTTGTTCGGCCTCGGTGTACGCCTGCGATAGCTCGGTGAGATCCTCAGGTGCCAGGGAGTTCATGGCCTTAGGATTATTGAGCACGACCTCGGCAACCGTGCGGTCCTCGTTGAATAATAAGTCAATCATGTGCCGCCGCCTTAAGCATCAAAGTCAAGCTTGATTGAGGCGGTCTTTGGACGGGACTGGCAGGTGAGGATGTAGCCCTTTTCAATCTCATCCTTTTCCAAAGCGAAGTTCTCGGCCATCTCTACTTCGCCTTCGACCAGCTTGGCGCGGCAGGTGCCGCACACGCCGCCCGCGCAGGCGAAAGGAACATCGGGACGCGCTCGCAGCGTGGCGTTGAGAAGAGTTTCATTGGCGGATTCAGGAGATTCCACCTTGCCGGATAAACCATCGAGGTTGAAGGTGATTTCCACATTCTTGCCATCGGGATCTGCTTCCACGTGGCGGCCAGTTTGCTGCTGGCTGCCAGTGGGCTTGCCCGTGGTAAAGAGCTCATAGCGCACGGCCTGTTCATCGACCTTGCGGCCATTAAGTTCATCGCGGACGAGCTGGACGAGTTCAAAAGGACCGCACAAGAACCACTCATCGATGGCTTCGGTACGAATGACATTATCGAGCAGAAGCTGCAGTTTTTCCGAGTCAATGCGACCGGAGAACAATGGGTTCACACGCTGTTCGCGTGAGAGCACGTGATGCACAGCAAAGCGGGTTGGGTACTTGTCCTTGAGGTCACCGATTTCCTCGGCGAACATGACTTCGCTGCCGCCCTTGTTGGCAAAGATCAACTCGAAGGTGCTGTCATCGCTTTCGGCGAGGACGGTCTGCGCAATCGCCATGATCGGCGTGATGCCAGAACCCGCGGCGATTGCCACCAGGTGTGGATTATCAATCTTGGAGATTTCCTCGCGGATGACCTCAGGGTTGTTCAAGCCCGTGAGGTGGGTCTTGGACACGAACGCGCCCTGCGGGTTCATCACGTCAATCTGCGTGCCCGCTTCTAGAGTGTCATTGGCCCAGGTGGAGAAAATACCGCCACGGTCGCGCTTGATAGCAACGCGCAAACGCCCAGGACGCGGTACATCACAGATGGAGTAGGAACGGCGGTGTTCCTGGCCATCAATCATCGCGCGCAGTGCAACGTACTGGCCGGGGATGTAGTCATAGTCATCCTGAAGTTCTTCGGGGATATCGAAGGAGACTTCCACCGCATTATCGGTAAGCGGACGAACCTTGGAGACCGTCAACGTGTTGAACGTGGCCTTTTTCTTTTTCAGCGAAGCAGTCATTAGTGCACCTTGAAGTAATCGAAAGGTTCAAAGCAGTCGCGGCAGCTGTACAGCGCCTTGCAAGAAGTCGAACCAAATTGGGCGAGTTTAGAAGTATTTTTAGACCCACAGCGCGGGCACGCAATCGGTGTCGGCGCAGCAAGTGTTAAAGGAATCGGGCCACTTTTCGCAGCCTTGCCGGTAGGAGGTGCAATGCCATATTCGCGCAAGTTCTCCCGGCCCTCTTCGGTCATCCAGTCCGTGGTCCACGCTGGTTGCAGCACCAGATCAACAGTGACTTGGTCAAAGCCGGCGGCCTTTAAGGCATCGGTGACATCGGCGGTGATGTGATCCATTGCGGGGCAACCTGAATAGGTGGGCGTGATGGTAACTATGGCTTTGTCACCAACGAGCTTCGCGTCGCGCAGGATGCCTAAGTCAGCAATGGAGATAACCGGGATTTCTGGATCCGGAACCCGTGCTGCAATATCCCACACCGCAGCATCCTGCTCATTGACAGGACGAAGCGGGTGGTCAGAAGGGCTAACGGTGGGTTTATCAAAAGGGTGCGGGGATGTTGCGGCAGACATGGCTAAAGCCTCCTTCTACCAGGTTGCGCCAGGGTGCTGGCGTGCCAGCGATTGCATTTCGGCCAAGATATAGCCGCGTTGTTCAGAAAAGCGTCCGGTGCGCTGACTCGATCGCGCGGGTTTGACCTGGGGGATTTCTACGTTGGACTTCTCCAGCACTTCGGTGATGCGTCCAAGTGCTTCATCACGCAGGGTTGACGGCAAGACGGCGATGTCTTTTGCGGCCAACTCTTTGTGTAGTTCCAGGTCCTCGAAAAGTTCTTCCAGGTAAGGCCACATGTAGTAGATGCCAGCGGAGATGCGGCGGTGTGATTCCTCAGTACCAAGACCTAGGCGCAGCATCCACTGGTTGGAGTGGTCAACGTGGTATTCCACTTCCTTAATTGCCTTCGCAGCAATCGCAGCGATGGTCTCATCAGCAGAGTCCTGCAGCTTGCTATACAGCGCGTACTGGTAGTGCGAGAAGAGCAGTTGCCTAGCGATGGTTTGTCCGAAGTCGCCATTTTCCTGCTCCACCAAACGTGCTGAGCGGAACTCTTCTTCGGTGCGGAAATACGCCAGGTCATCTTCGGTCTTATCCCACGCGCTGGCCGCGTAGGTGTAGAAAAAGCGCGTGTGCCCAATTAGGTCGAGTGCGATATTGCCGAGCGCGATATCTTCTTCCATCTCTGGGGCGCGTGAAATCCACCAGCCGAGGCGTTGGGCGAGGATCAGGGCGTCATCGCCAAGCATGGCGGCATACTGCGCGACCTGGTCATCAGCCTTGATACCGGAGTTACGAATATCTTCAGTAGAGATTGCATTACCCAAAGATTGGGTGGTTGCGGAATCTGCTGCAGCGAATCCACTCATAGGTGTGGCACTCCTTCGCTCTTGTTGTAGTAAGTAGCGTGGCGGTAAGCCTTGCCCTTTGCGGATTCGAAGAAGCCGCCTTTGGAATCTGGGTCGGTGGAAGAAATCGCTTCAGATGGCACGACCCATACGGAGCTGCCCTCATTGCGGCGGGTGTACAAATCGCGGCCATTGCGCAATGCCATCGTGGCATCAGGCGCGTGCAAAGAACCAGCGTGAACGTGTGACAGACCGCGGGAGGAACGAACAAAGACCTCCCACATTGGCCATTGGTTTTCAGTCATGGGGTGACTCCTTAAATATCAGGGGATTAGGCCGAGAGTGCGGATTCGGCGCCGTGGTACTTCTTGGCAAATTCAGCAGCAGCCTCACGAACCCAGGCGCCGTCTTCATGTGCCTGGCGGCGGCGCTGCATACGCTGCACGCTGCATGGGCCTTCGCCCTTGATGACTTGCTTGAACTCATCCCAGTCCAGCTCGCCAAAGTCGTAGTGGCCGCGTTCTTCATTCCACTTCAGGTCTGGGTCTTCAAAGTGCAAGCCCAATGCCTCTGCCTGCGGAACAATCATGTCGACGAAGCGCTGGCGCAGATCGTCATTGGAGAAGCGCTTGATATTCCATTCCATGGACTGCTGGGAGTTCGGGGAATCTGTATCTGGTGGGCCGAACATCTGCAGTGCCGGGCCGTAGAAACGGTTAATGGCTTCTTGTGCCATCTGCTTCTGTGCCTCGGTGCCGTGCGCCAATTCGTAGAGGATCTCCCAGCCCTGACGCTGGTGGAAGGACTCTTCCTTACAGATGCGCACCATCGCGCGGCCATAAGGAGCATAAGAAGCGCGGCACAGTGGAACCTGGTTAACAATCGCAGCACCATCAACCAGCCAGCCGATTGCGCCGATATCAGCCCAGGTGCGCGCCGGGTAGTTGAAGATGGAGGAGTACTTGGCGGTGCCATCGAGAAGCTGTTGCACCATCTCATCACGTGAGGTGCCCAGGGTTTCTGCCGCGGAATACAGGTAGAGGCCGTGGCCGGCTTCGTCTTGAACTTTCGCCATCAAAATGGACTTGCGCTTAAGCGATGGTGCGCGGGTAATCCAGTTGGCTTCCGGCTGCATACCGATGATTTCGGAGTGTGCGTGCTGGGACACCTGACGCACCAGGGTCTTGCGGTAGGCCGCTGGCATCCAGTCGGTAGGTTCGATGCGGGAGTCGGCGGCGATGAGTTCGTCGAAAAGCTTTTGTCCGGCGGCGTCGTCTTCGCCAACCGAGCTCAGGGAGCGAGTCGTGGCTGTCATGGTGGCAACCTTCCTGTGAAAAGTTCATTACTTACTGACTGGTTGGTCAGTATATGGCCAAATGTGATCCACGTCAATCTTTAGCGAAGATTTGACGTGGATTTAGTGCAGGACGAGCTACTTGCGGGCCTCTGGCTTGCTGGGAAGTTGCCGGAAAGTGCCACGGAATTCGGCGATGGGCTGGCCTTCTTTGGTGAGCTGAACATCTACGATGCCGTTGCGGCCCCAGTGCTGTTTGATTTCTGCCGTACCGCGGATTTCATCGCCGTTAAAGGCAGGGGCGATGTAGTGGATGGAATTGTGCACGGCCACGGCGACTTTGCCGGGGGAATTGCACGCCCCGGCGAAAAGTGAATCGGCAAAGGTAAATAGAAACCCGCCCTGGGCGGTGAGGTGCCCGTTGCACATTTCCGGGGTGATGGTAAAAGTGCCCTCGCAGCGGCCGAGGGATAAAGATGTGATGGTGATGCCGAGATTCGCGGTAGCGAGGTCGTCGGCGAACATGGTGCGGACGTGGGCGAATTGCTCTTCTTCGGCGACGCCGGGTGCCAAAATCTTGCGCATGCTGTGCTCCTTGTGCGGGAAATTCTGCGCAGCCATGCGGAAACTAGAGGTTTAAAGGGTGTGGTGGTCGAAAGTGTACATGCTGACTGTCCGTTCGGTTTCTTTAACGCTGTGGACAGCGCTTATCAGCACATCTGTGGGGCGGGGGCTATCTGAAGTGAGGTTTCTTTGCTTGAATGTAAGACGTGAACCCACCAGTGAAAGTTACTCCCTCTCCCAACCGCGGGCGCCCCGGCTATTCCCGTGATGATGTCATCGATGCCGCGGTGCGTGAATTTAACCAGCGTGGCTATGAGGCAACAAGCATGGGCCATGTTGCCAGCGTGCTGGGGATTTCTAAGTCTGCGCTGTATCACCATATTTCTTCCAAGGAAGAGATTTTGAAGTATGCGGTGACCCGCGCCCAGGATGCGCTCGATGGGGTGGTGGATAAGGCGGAGGCAAGTGCTGCTTCGCCAGGTGAGAAGGTACGGGCACTGATTTATGGCTCCATTGAGGTGCTGTGTGCTGACCAGGAATCGGTGACTTTATTGCTGCGTCTGCGGGGTAATTCCGAGTTGGAAATGCGCGCCCTGCAGCGACGACGGGAATTTACTCGCCGCGTGATTCCGCTTATCAATGCCGCGCAGGCTTCTGGGGAGATTCGCTCTGATCTGGATACCGGCGTGCTCACGCGTTTGATGTTCGGCACCGTCAACTCAGTTATTGAATGGTATGAGACGGGTGGGCGTCTCTCACCCGATGAGATTGCCCGCCATGCGGTCGTGTTGCTCTTTAACGGTGCTGCACAACGCTAGTTTTTGCGTGGATTTGCTCTCGGGGGATTTCGCTGTATTTGCGATGTGGTTAAAAAAGATTTTTAATTGTGTTGCAAGTAACACGCAGAGTTGGTACGCTTCAACCATGATTTACCTGACCGATTGGTAAGTCAGTAAGTGAATTTTTGCCACGCAAGGCGCTGCGCGCGCGGACATCTGGTCAGAGTCTGCGACTTCTTCCAATGTTGCGAAACCCTGAAGATCGCGCTGTGGTGGCAAGTTCGGATGACATTTAGATCTCTGCACAGCCAGTGGGAAACCTGGTTTAAGGGTGTGGACCCCCAGACTTTCCCGATGAGAAAGGCAATACCTTGACCGCCATTTTTGACATCTTTTCTGACAATCACGGCCCACAGATGGGCATTGAGTACGCATCCCGTGATGAAATCATCGCGCTGCAAACCCAGCGCGCGAAGAACAAATTGCGCCACGCGTACTACAACGTGCCACACTACCGCCGGAAATTTGACGAAATCGGCGTGCACCCAGACGACTTCAATGAACTTTCCGATATGGCTAAGTTTCCGTTCACTGATAAATCCACCCTGCGCGCCGAATATCCCTTTGGCATGTTTGCAGTTAAACAGCACCAAATTGCGCGCATCCACGCCTCGTCTGGCACTACGGGTCGTCCCACCGTGGTGGGGTACACCCACAACGACATCAAGATCTGGTCAGAATTGGTAGCGCGTTCCTTCCGCGCTGGTGGTCTGCGGCCATCCGATAAGGTCCAGGTGACCTTCGGCTATGGTCTCTTTACCGGTGGCCTCGGTGCGCACTATGGCGTTGAAGAACTTGGAGCCACCGCCATTCCGACCTCCGGCGGGCAGACCGAGCGTCAAATCCAGCTCATGCAGGATTTTAAACCAGATGCCATCTTGGGCACCCCGTCCTACATGCTGACACTGTTGGACCGCATGAAAAAAGAAGGCATGGACCCGCGCGAAACTTCACTGCGCGTAGGCGTCTTCGGTGCTGAGCCGTGGTCTGAAGGCATGCGCCACGAACTTGAAGAAGGATTCGGAATTGACGCCACTGACATTTACGGTCTTTCCGAGGTCATGGGCCCTGGCGTAGCTCAAGAATGCGTGGAGACCAAAGATGGTCTGACCGTATGGGAAGACCACTTCTACCCAGAAATCGTGCACCCAGAAACTCTCGAGCCGCTTCCTGATGGTGAATATGGTGAGCTTGTCATCACCACCTTGACCAAAGAAGCGCTGCCGATAATTCGCTACCGCACCCACGATCTCACCCGCATTTTGCCAGGCACCGCGCGTTCCATGCGCCGCTTGGACCGCATCACCGCACGCAATGACGACATGATCATCTTGCGCGGCGTGAACTGCTTCCCGTCCCAGTTCGAAGAGATCATCACCGAAGACCACCGCTTGCGCCCGCGCTATCAGTGCGTGCTCTCGAAGAAGGGCCGCATGGACCACCTCACCTTGTTGGTGGAGCGCGACCCGCAAGCCACCGAAAAGGACGTGGAAGATTCCACCGATTGGCTGGGCAAGCAAATCAAGCAACGCATCGGCGTCACCGTCGAAGTACTTGTCCAAGACCAGGTCAATAGCGGCGACGGCAAAGCCAAGCGCCTCGTTGACAACCGCCCTAAAGATGACCACTAAAGCTCTAACCCCCCGATACCTTAAACCCCGACGCCTATCGTCGCCGATTTCCCGGAGGTTTGTAGGACATGACTGCTTCTACAACTTATAACCCACAACCAGCCGCGGGCATGACCGCTGAACACAAGCGCGTGCTCGCAGGCTCCATGGTCGGAACCACCATCGAGTGGTTTGACTTCTTTATCTACGCCCAAGCAGCCGGGCTGATTTTCGCTGCGCAGTTCTTTGACCCTGTGAGCAACGAGAATCCTTCGCTCGCGCAGATCATATCGTGGGCGTCGCTGGGTATTTCTTTCCTCTTTAGGCCACTCGGCGCGATTTTGGCGGGGCACCTCGGTGACCGTATGGGACGCAAACCTGTCCTGGTTATCACCTTGTTGGGCATGGGCGCAGCCACTACGCTCATGGGCCTGTTACCGACTTACCACGCGATCGGTCTAGCCGCTCCAATCTTGCTGGTGCTTTTGCGCATCTTGCAGGGTATGTCCGCCGGCGGCGAGTGGGGCGGTGCGGCGCTGTTGACCGTCGAGCACGCTCCGAACGGTCGTCGCGGATTCTTCGGGTCCTTCCCACAAATCGGCGTACCCATGGGCATGGCACTGGCCACCATCTTCATGCTGGTGCTCTCCGCCATCTTGAGCACTGAGCAATTCCTCGCCTGGGGCTGGCGGATTCCATTCTTGTCCTCTATCGTCCTGATTGCATTGGGCTACTTCATCCGCCGCGCGGTGGAAGAATCTCCAGCGTTTGAGGAAATGCAGGAGCTCAAGAAGGACTCGTCCGCACCCCTGGCAGTTTTGTTCAAGAGCCACTGGGCTACCGTCTTAAAGTGCGCATTGATCTTCGCCGCAAACAACGCGATTGGCTACTTTGTCATCGCCTATTTCCTCGCCTACGGCACCAAGTACGTGGGTTATGAGCGCACCGATGTGCTCGGCGCATCGCTGGTAGCCTCCGCGTTCTGGCTTGCTTCAACACTGTACTTCGGTAAGCTATCCGACCGCGTCGGCCGCAAGCGCACCTTCATCATCGGTTATATCGCACTCGCCATCTGGTGTGTCCCGATGTGGATGCTCGTTGACACCGGCTCCATCGCGATGTTCTACCTCGCAGTCATCGTCACCGGCGCCCTATTGGGTCCGACATACGGCCCAATGTGTGCGCTTTTCGCCGAGATGTTCCCCGTCAAGGTCCGACTGTCTGGCGTCTCTATCGGCTACGCGATCGGCTCCATCATCGGCGGCGCCTTCGCACCAATGATCGCAGAAATCCTCTACACCACCTTCAACACCTCTATGGCGATTGCTACCTACAGCGTGGCCATCTCGCTCATTTCGCTCATCGGCGTCCTCATGGTGCCTAAGGGCATTCAGGATAAAGACTTGCACGTGTAGATCACATGTAGAAATTGCTTTTGGCAATTGCCATACTTCGGCCAGTTGCTTTTAAGATCCACCTGTTAAGTTAGGTCAATCATGATCTCAACTTCGACCCGCATGCCCCAGGTGATGAAGCCACAGCGCAGTATTTCTGTGCCTGTGGCTATCGCCTTGTCCACAATCATCATTGTGTTGGTGACTTTGGGCAAGCCTTTCGTGGACATTCCCGGAGTGGTCGATGGATCAGCGCATGCTATTCGCAGCATCGATGCGCAGCTTTTCGATAGCTTCGACCGCCCCAATTATTGGTACGCCCCCTGGACGAACTCGCTGGGCAATACCGCGCTATTTATGCCGCTCGCGGCTGGTATCTATGCGCGCACGAAAAGCTTTATCGCCGCCGTTGGCGCCAGCTTTTTCGGCTCGATGGGCATTGAAATAACCCAGTACGTCTTCGCACTGGGTTATACCGATATCGATGATATTTTCTTCAACACCCTAGGCGGCGTGTTAGGTGCCGGTGCGCTTGCGCTAATTCCGCAACGCGAGCACCGCGGCCTGATGCGCCTGCTGGTCATCTTGCTCGCGATGCTCTTGGGTGCAATGACCGTCCTCGGACTCCGGTATCACGTTTAGCTCACTAAACGTGATACTTAGAAGATGGAATCGCTCCACCAGCGGCGCTCGGGCAGGCCAGCGCGGCCGCCTTCCTCGTCAAGCTTGATGCCGACGAACTGGTAAAGATTGACCACGTTGTGCTCAAAGCCCCACTCAGAACCTGCCATGTACATTCCCCACAGCTTGGCGGTAGGCAGGCCAACCAGTGCCACGGCCTGGTCCCAGTTACCCTTCAAGTTCTCACACCAATCCCGCAGCGTACGCATGTAATCAAAGCGCAAAGATTCGGTGTGGACTATCTCGAAACCAATATCTTGCATCGACCTAGTAATCGTGCCGGAGCCAGATAACTCACCATCGGGGAAGATATAGCGGTCAATAAACGTCCCCTTGGCCGTCTTGTGATTATCAGGGTATGTGATGCAGTGGTTGAGCATCACGCCGCCTTCATGCAGCTTGTCGTGCATAAACTCAAAGAAGGCTTGGTAATTATCCACGCCAATGTGCTCTAACAAGCCAATGGCGGAAATGCCGTCGAAGCCGGATTCTTGCACATCGCGGTAGTCCAAAAAGCGCACTTCCGCTAAGTCCTCGAGGCCTTCTTCTTTGATCTTTGCCTGCGCCCAATTAGCTTGCTCGCGCGAAAGCGTCACGCCGAGCGATTTCACCCCGTGACGTGCAGCGTAGCGCACCATGCCGCCCCAGCCGCAGCCGACATCCAAGTGCGTATTGCCGGGCTTTAAGTTGAGCTTTTCAAACACCAGGCGGTACTTATTTTCCTGCGCTTCGTCCAAGCTGGCGTCTTCCGTGGGGTAGTAGGCGCAGGTATAGGTCATCGCTTTGCCTAAGAACAGCTCATAAAAATCATTGCCGACATCGTAGTG
Source organism: Corynebacterium stationis (assembly GCF_001941345.1). Lineage (NCBI taxonomy): Bacteria > Bacillati > Actinomycetota > Actinomycetes > Mycobacteriales > Corynebacteriaceae > Corynebacterium > Corynebacterium stationis. The sequence goes on along the minus strand of NZ_CP009251.1, from coordinate 2,685,824 downwards.
GTCGGAGATAACATCCGCGTCGCGCTCTTTAGAGTGCCGCGATAAGCCGCTGCGAATGGTGCGTTCAATCCACGAAGAGCGCTCTACCTTTGGCACCGGTTGCACCTGGATAGCGCCCATAGAACCTAGTGAACGCAAAATCTTTGCCATCGTCGCAAAATCTGGTTTCCTCGTCTTGCCGTTTAGCTCGCGCAGGGCGTCAAAGATGCCGTAAGGGTGCGCTAAATGCTCCCCTTCTACCGTAAGTCCCTCGGTGACAAAAGCGCGCGCCAGCCCAACATCGCCAGGTGCCGTCACGATATAAGACAAGCCCTCTGCGGAGTTAATGTTCACCGTGTACTTCGACTCAGGTGAACCAGAGGTGGAGCCGTCGAAGGCTTTCCAATAAAAGGGGTTATGGCCGTCGATGAATGCGTCAATAATTTCCCCGACAGTCATGGGTTGAAATGCAGTACTCATCGTTAAGATCTACTTTCTTGTGCTCGATATTTAGTGTTGTTATGCAGTTATTGACCGCTGACGGTCTTTTCATACAGGCCAGGAAAGCGCTGGTGTGGGTCGTAGTTGTCCTTGAGTTGGTGAGGCAAGGTTCCGCCGTAGAGCTTTTCGAATTCCTCGCGGCTATAAAAGGCCTCGGAGTACAAGGACTTGTGCCCGCCAAGTGCAGATACTTGCTTTTCGATGACCCGGTTAAACGCACCTGGCTGCGCATCCGCGGAGACGTGGTCACCGGGAACCGCGGACCAAAAACCGAAGTTAATCCACGTGGTGTTCGTATCAAGCGGATACAAAGGCCACGGTACGTTGGCATCTTTGGTTGTTTCGCCTGTGCCAATTAGCACGGCGGACGATGCCCTTAACTTAATCGGGCACAACCAGACCGGCTGAATATCGCACGCGTCAAAGAACCACGTCAGCCAGTCAGCGATGTGGTTGACGGTGACTTCAATGTCTTGGACTACGCGTTCGCGGTGCGGTTCGCCCTTGCGCTTATTAATCAACCTGTGCTCGACATCGTATCTGCGATCGATGCCGATCAACTTCCAGTAAAAAGAGCTGCGGCGCAGCTCACGCGGCCACAACTTGCGGATACTGGGCTGTTGCGCGCCAAATGCGCGGGAGCACCAAAACCAGTCGGTATCCCAGCGCCAAATATAATCGCGGATGGTCAACCGGTCGCGCTTAATTCCTGCGGAGTGATGCAAAGAGCGGTAGTAGATTTCATCGCGCGTGTAATCAGACACCGGCCCTGGAGCGTCCGTTGCTACCGCGAGCACCAGATAGGATTCTTCCGGTGAAAAAGATACGCCATCAATTCCGTGCAGCGGCTGGCCATCAAATTCCTGGCTCTCAACGTAATGCGCAACGGCATCTTCATAGGTTTCTACATTATGAAAGCGCACGTGGTTTAACTCGATGAAGTCCGCGACTTCTTCCAGCTCAATTTTTAACCGCACGGCATAGCCCAAAGAGCCATAAGAGTTCGGGAAAGCGCGGAATAAATCCACATTCTTCTCCCGTGAACAGGTCACAATCTCACCCGTGCCGGTGAGAATATCCATCTCCAGCACTGATTCATGCGGCAGGCCATTGCGAAAAGACGTGGACTCCACACCCATGCCGGTTACCGCACCACCTAAGGTGATGGTCTTTAACTGCGGAATGACAAAAGGCGCAAGCTTATGCGGCAATGTCGCATCGACTAAATCCTCATAGGTGCACATGCCCTGTACTTGTGCGGTGCGCTCCACCGGATCTACTTCGATGACCCCGTTCAAGCCGCTGACATCTAAGCCCGCCGACTCGCCAGTGCGACCGCGAAAGAGGTTCGATGTTTTCTTCGCCAACCGCACGCGCTGCCCGGCAGGTACCGCCGCGAAGCTTTGAGCGAGTGTCTCTACGCCCTGCTTGTGGCGGTGCCACCCGACCGGAATAATCTCTTCCGCGTCAACGCTACGCTGCTGGATTAATGACCCTAGGGCATTAGTGATGCTGCCCCCGATGCTTAGCAAATTCTGGGAAACACTCATGTAAGGCCACTTTAATCCCTTTTGCGCCCGCGCGCCCAGCAAAGCTGGGACCCAAGTTAAATCAGCTTGCGTTCGCGTGCGGCCGTGACCGCAGCCGTGCGATTATCCACGCCGAGCTTTTGATAGACGTGGATCAGGTGCGTCTTTACCGTGGCCTCGGAGATAAATAACTGCTGCGCCAAGGCCTTATTCGAAGCGCCGGTGGCCAAAGCCTGCAAGATTTCAATCTCGCGGGCTGAGAGCGCTTGCTGCGGCCTGCCCACACGCTCAGCCAAAAGTCCTGCGACCTCGGGCGATAAAGTGCGGCGACCTTCAACGGTTGCGACGACGGCATCGTGAAGCACTTGCTCTGGGGAATCTTTCAGCAAATAGCCCAAAGCCCCAGCTTCCACCGCGGCAATAATATCGGCCTCGGTGTCATAAGTCGTCAAAATCAGCACCGGTGGCCCGTCGTTATCGCGCACGCGCCGGGTCGCGGAGATGCCATCAACGCCCGGCATTTGAATATCGCAGACCACGACATCGACAGCGAGCGATTCCGGTGCAAAAAGTCTATCGACGGCCGCGCCGCTGGAGCCTTCAGCGACTACTTCGATATCGCTAAAAGAATCCAAAATTGCGCGCAGACCCGCACGTACTACGGGGTGGTCATCAATCAGCATGACTTTAATGCTCATCGCGGTCCTCTCTTTCACTAGTGAGCGGCAACCGGGCTGCTAATGCAGTCCCACCGTTTGGTGGTGACTCCACACTCATCGTGCCACCTAAAGATGCAATGCGCTGCTGCAAACCACTCAGGCCAAAGCTCGAGCTAGAGGTCGAGTTTGAGGCATCAGCAGTATTCATGCCTACGCCATCATCAACGATGTCAATGGTTAAAGCATCCGCAAAGATACCTAAGGTCACCACCACAGTAGAGGCATGGGCATGCTTGGCCACATTCGACAGTCCTTCTTGGGTACACCGCAATGCAGCAGCGGCAATCGGCTGCGGAATAGCGGTGGTGGTATCCCCGGCAAACTCTAGACGGAACTCCGTGTCTTCCCCCAAACCTGCACCCCGGTCGCGCATGCGTGCCACCGTGGAACGCAAAGCTTCCGGCAAAGACTGCTGCACATCTGGTGAGGCCAAATCGCGCACAAACCGCCGTGCCTCAGCCAAATTATCTGCCGCGACCGACTCAATCGTGGCTAACTGCGAACTCGGATCTGCACTACTTTTCGCTGCGCGCGCCAACAGCACAATCGAACTTAAACCCTGCGCTACGGTGTCATGAATCTCGCGCGAAAGCCTTTCGCGCTCCTCCAACCGGCCTGCTTGATGCTCACTGGCGGCCAACTCTTCTTGCGTTGCACGCAGTTGCTTAGCAATCGCCCGATGATGCTCAATTTCTGCATGTAGTGCGCGATAGGCAAAGAAAATGGCAATGGCAAAGACCGTGCCAATCAAGGGACCCACGGCCGCTGCCACACCCCAGGTTTCAGGATGCAGCCACAAGGGCACAAACGCTGCGACCAGCCACAACCCCAGGGAAATCAACAGCGCCGGCACAAGCGCTGCGATATGCAAGGTCAAAAGCACCAGCGGAAATTCCAGCCATAAAAAGTCCTGCGAATGCGTCAGCAACATTAACCACAGCACCAAAATGCCCGTCAGCCACGCATATTTGGCGCTGTTAGAAATTTCCACCTGCGCACGCGCGCGATGCCGCTCTAAGACCGTGCCGTACACATACAACCCAGCCATCAACACGGAAAAGAGGGGGACGGCGGCGCTATGTGGGGCATCGAAAAGCGAGCGAAGCACACCGAAACCCAATAAAAAGGCAAACATGATGTGCAAGCCCACCCGCAACGCATCAAGCACGCGTACCAGCGAGGAAAAATTCGAAGTACTCACTCATCAAGGCTAGCGTGACAAACAGGGGAGGAGGAATCAACCAGACGGTTGATTAGCAAACCAACCAGCGACCCGATTACAACGTGACCTGCGCAAACCACAATAGAAGTCATGTTCTTAAGTCTTCGAGATATCGCGTATGCCCGCGGACGGTTCGCGCTAATGACCGGCGTCGTCGGGATGATCACACTCCTTTTAGTTATGCTCTCCGGCCTAACCGGCGGGCTGGGTAAGCAAAATACCTCAGCGCTTGAGGCCCTTGACCCAGCCGGCGTGGTCTTTAGCTCGGAGGAGCCTTCCTTTACCGAATCCGCCATTACTGCCGATGACATTCGCGCGCACGACAATGCCACCGCACTGGGTGTGGGGCAGACTCGCATGGAGGCCAATGACACCGCCGCAGGCGTGGGCATTTTCGGCCTGGCCGAAGGCAACGCTATCCCCGGCACTGATGAAACCATCGGTGAGGGCATTGCCATTGCTGAGACCACCGCTGAGGAACTAGACCTTGCTTTAGGCGAGGAAGTCACCTTGGCCGGACAAGCCCAAGAAATCACTGCGATTGTGCCTGATTTGTACTACTCCCACTCACCTGTGGTGTGGATCAGCCTTTCTAACTGGGCCGATATCACCCACGCGCCAGCTGATGTTCGCGGCACGGTGCTGCTTACCGATGCTGACGACCCCGATGCCGTCTCCCTCAAAGAAGCTTTCGCAGGACTTGCCTCTTATTCCTCGGAACAAGGCTCCTTGCTGACCATGCAGGGTTTTCTCTACGTCATCTCGGCTCTTGTGACCATTGCCTTCTTGACCGTGTGGACCATCCAACGCACCCGCGACCTATCCATCCTGCGCGCACTGGGCGCATCCGGAAACTACTTGCTCAAAGACTCACTGAGCCAAGCCGCAGTCATCTTGACCATCGGGGCAGGCCTTGGCGGTCTTATCGGCTGGGGGCTTGGAGCCCTTGCCTCGGGTGTCCTGCCCTTTGAACTAAGCGCTGCCACCGTGGTTGTCCCCACCGTCGGCATCTGGTTGCTGGGACTACTTGGCGCGCTGCTTGCTACCCGCAAGGTTTCTCAAACTGACCCAATGATTGCTCTTGGAGGAAATGCTTAACATGAATAAGAACACTCACGCCCTCGAGATAACCCAGGCCACAGTGGTCTACCCCGATGGAGAATCCACCGTCACCGCATTAGACAAGGCTGATTTATCCGCCAAGCCGGGCGAGCTGACCGCCATTATCGGTGAATCCGGCTCCGGTAAATCCACCCTGCTCTCCGTTGCTGCTGGCCTGGTCACTCCGACTTCTGGCCGCGTAGAAGTCGCCGGCATCGATCTCACCGGCGCGGATGATAAGACCCGTTCCAAGGTGCGCCGTGAGAATATCGGCGTGATTTTTCAGCAAGCAAACCTCTTGGCATCGTTGACGGTGCGCGAACAGCTGCTGATTATGGACCACATCCGCGGGGTGCGCATGCGCCCGCAGCGTGCCGATGAGTTGCTCGAGCAGGTCGGTTTGGCCAACCTGGGCAGTCGCCGCATGGCGCAGCTTTCCGGTGGTCAGCGCCAGCGTGTCAATATCGCGCGCGCCTTGATGGCCGAGCCAGCGCTTTTGCTTGCCGATGAGCCCACCTCCGCCCTTGACTCCTCCCTGTCCCAGGAAATCATGGCGTTGATTGCGAAACTTACCCGCGAAATGAACACCGCCACCGTGATGGTCACCCACGACCGCCGTCTGCTGGACTACGTCGACCAAGCTGTCGAAGTCCGCGACGGGCGCGTTGCAAATGCTGACGCATTAGCAACCCACTAGATCCGCAGAGCTTAACGGTTGTTTAACTTGGCGATAGCCCGGCTTAGAGCTGTGGCTATCCCCATTGCTGTCGTTGGAGCATAACCTTCCGGCTGTTTGGCTGACAGCGCTGCAGCATGCGCGTGAATAGCTACCGCCGAAAGCAGGGTTTCCTGCATCGAGGGTTGCATCGAATCTTGGGTGGGGTGATGTACGGAGCGCCACGCGAGCAAAGCACCAATAACGCCCGCGAGTACATCGCCAGAACCTGCGGTAGCCGCGAAAGAATTCCCGGTATTTATACTTACCGGCAGCTCATGCGGGGAAGTAATCGTGGTGATACGCCCTTTGAGTAGGATGTGGCAGCCAAGCTCATCACTGAGCTGTTGCTGACTTTTACCACCTAGACGTGCGAATTCGCCGGCGTGCGGGGTTAAGACTGCCCCGCGCACACGCTCGCGCAGGTGCGGATGCTGAGCGATTAAGGTGATGGCATCGGCGTCGATAACCACCGGAAGCTTGGAATCTAGAATCTCTTCAAGCTCAGAAAGCGCAGCACCGTCGGTACCGCGGCCAGGGCCCACCACCCAGGCATCCACGCGCCGGGCTGCGGCAACGTCTTTGACGGGAACAACCTCAGGAAAGTTCGTGATATCGCCGATGGTCAGCACCATCGAAGTAGTGGTGTGCACAGCACCTGCGGTACACATGATGCCAGCACCTGGGAATTGCTCACTTCCTGCAGCAATACCCGTGACGCCATGGGTGTATTTATTATCAAAAATCCCTGGAATAAGCCGCGGAATGGGACCGGTATCAGCCAGGCGAGCAATACCTTCAGGCAGCGGCGATTCCCACAGGTTGCTATCGCAGCTAGGCTCAGCGCTGGTATAACCCACGGGCGCATGCTTGCCGATGATCTCCGCTAGCCCAATATCCGCAATCAACACCTCGCCGCACTCAGGATGCTCGGCGTGCACGGTGCGCGCGTGACCGAAGGTAATCGTGGCATCAGCAATCACGCTGCGCTGGGTTCCACAGCCCGTGGGAGCATCAATGCTTAAGACTTTCTTCCCGCACGCCATCAAGGCTGCCACTTCCTCGGTAGCTTCACGCGATGAACCCAGACCCGCGACCGCATCAATTACTAGGTCATACATACCGTTCGTCGAGGCGTCTTGCGCTGAGACGACCTGCCCGCCAGCTGCAAGAAAAGTATTGTGCGCTGCTTCGTGCGCGGTGTCAGCTGTTAGAACGGCGTGCACCGTGTGCCCTTGCAGTGCTAAATGCGCGCCGGCAAAAAGCCCATCGCCACCATTGCCGCCAGGCCCTGCCACCACGAGGACGCGAGCAGGCTCAGTCTGTCCAGGTAGGGGGAGCAGCGCGGCGGCGACTTCCGCGCAGGCTTGAGCGGCTTTCTTCATCAACGCATCGGACTCTACTTCGCGTGATAGAAGTTCTTCTTCGGCAGCGCGCGCAGCCTCCAGGCTAAAAACCGGGCTTAAAGCAGGGGCTATCGTTGACACGTCGCGCACCAAAATACCTTTCGACCTTCCATAATGCGTGAGACCACCGGGGTTCCGCAGACATAACACGGCAAGCCCTCGCGCCGGTAGACATAGACTTCACCACCGTGGTCATCCTTGCGGGGATCGCGTCCCATCGCCTCAGGGGTGTGCTCGGGCGCGACCGTATCAATCCGGCCCACGTCCACGCCATCTTGCATCAATGCCACGAGGTCTTGCCACAGCGCGGAAAACTCGGCATCGGAAAGCTCATTTCCCGGGCGAAATGGCACAATCTGCTGGCGGAATAACACCTCGGTCCGATAAATACTCCCGACCCCGGCAAAGAGTCCCTGGTCTAACAACAAGGACCCAATCGCACGCTTGGAACGCTGCACCTTCGCCTGCAGCGGTGCCGGATCGGTGCCGGCAATCAGCGGATCCCAACCGACCTTCGCAAGCTGTGCTTCATATTCTTCTTCGGTAATCAGCCGGCACCACTGCGGACCCCGTAAATTCGCCGCCTGCTCGCCATTCGAAATATGCAGCCTAATCTGCCCACGCAGGGTATCCGGGTCTTCAAATAAAAACTGCCCGATAAGCCCTAAGTGGATGTAGATGATGTGGGATGGCGAGGGGGCATCGAAAAGCAAGAAAAGATGCTTCCCCCATGCCTCAGCGCGCTCCAAGCGGTGCCCATCTAACTGCTCGGCTTCCGCGGCAAAACGGCCTTGAGGTGAGGACACCTGCAAATCCATCCCGCGAAAATCTCGATTAAACGTGTGGGCTAAACGGTGAATTACGTGTCCTTCAGGCATATTGAATAGTTTATAAGTTTTTCCGGTACATTCAGTGATTGAACGCGAACGAGAAAGGCACACTAGATGACGCATGCACAAGGATTCGACCGAGAGAAATACATCTTGTTGCAATCCGAACACATCAATAAAAGGCGTGCAGACATCGGAGGCCGGCTCTACCTAGAAATGGGAGGCAAGCTTTTCGACGATATGCACGCCTCTCGCGTTTTACCCGGCTTCACGCCGGACAATAAAATTGCGATGCTTCAGCGCATTAAAGATGATGTCGAGATCTTGGTGTGCATCAACGCCAAAGATATCGCGCGGCAAAAAGTCCGCGCCGACTTAGGCATCTTGTACGAAGATGATGTGTTGCGTTTGATTGATATCTTCCGCGAGCGCGGATTTTTGGTCGAACATGTTGTGATGACCCAGTTTGAAGAAAGCAATGAACAGGCAGTCGCAGTAGTTGAGCGCCTGCGCCGGTTGGGTCTCAAGGTTGCGAAACACCGCACGATTGCCGGTTATCCCACCAATACTGATGTCATTGTCTCCGAAGAAGGCTTTGGCAAGAATGAATACGCCGAGGTCACCCGCGACCTCGTGGTGGTCACCGCACCGGGACCGGGCTCCGGCAAGCTGGCAACGGCCCTGTCGCAGGTCTACCACGAACTGAACTCTGGGAAGACGGCTGGCTACGCGAAGTTTGAAACTTTCCCAGTGTGGAACCTACCGCTGGAACACCCAGTGAACCTGGCTTATGAGGCTGCGACCGTGGACTTAAATGACGCCAACGTCATTGACCACTTCCATCTCAAGGCCCATGGTGAGTCCGCGGTCAACTACAACCGCGACGTCGAAGCCTTCCCGCTGCTCTCGGCGCTGTTGGAGAAAATGACCGGGCATGTGCCTTATCAGTCTCCGACGGACATGGGCGTAAATATGGTGGGCTTTTGCATCACCGATGATGAGGTCTGCCGCAAAGCCAGCGAGCAGGAAATCATTCGCCGCTATTTCAAGACGCTTGTCGATGAAGCCCGCGCCGGCCTTGATGATGTTTGGTCCTCGCGCGCCGCTGTGGTCATGGCCAAAGCTGGCATTAAAGAAACCGACCGCCGCGTAGTGGCTCCCGCACGCATGCGCGCCGAAGAAACCGGCGATGCCGCATCCGCTATTGAGCTTGCCGATGGCACCATCATTCGTGGGCGTACCTCCGAACTTTTGGGCTGCTCAGCAGCGATGCTGCTTAACGCACTCAAGTACTTGGCCGACATTGACGATGAGACCTTGTTGCTCTCACCAGAGTCCATTGAGCCGATTCAGTCGCTCAAGACCAAGCACCTAGGCTCGCTGAACCCGCGACTGCACACCGATGAAGTATTGATTGCGTTGTCTGTGTCTGCAGCGAAAGACGAAAATGCGCGCCGGGCTCTTGATGTCATCAAGCAGCTGCGTGGCTGCGACGTGCACACCACCACGATCCTCGGTTCGGTCGACGAAGGCATCTTCCGTAACCTCGGCGTGCTGGTAACCTCTGACCCAGTCTTCGCGCGCAAGAAGGCCTTGTACCAAAAGCGGTAGATTTTCCGAAAGAAAAATCAACCGGGGGAATATTCGGGGTGCGACAACACTAACTCGAGAAGAGGCGGAAAGCGGACGAAGGCCACGATTCCACAAAGTGGAATTACGGGTTTAGACTAATGCCCGTGAGCATCGGCAAAATTCTTCTCTACTACAGCTTTACCCCTCTCAAAGACCCAGAGGCCATCATGTTGTGGCAACGCGACCTCTGCGAATCCTTGGGTCTGAAGGGGCGTATTTTGATCTCCGAACACGGTATTAACGGCACCGTGGGCGGAGACATGGAAGCGTGCAAAAAATACGTACGCAAAACCAGGGAATACCCAGGCTTTAAGAAGATGGCCTTCAAATGGTCCGACGGCGATGCCGAAGACTTCCCGCGTCTGTCGGTCAAAGTCCGCGACGAAATCGTTGCCTTTGGCGCGCCGGGTGAGCTGAAAGTCGATGAAGACGGTGTCATTGGCGGCGGTGTGCACCTCAAGCCAGAAGAGGTCAACGAGCTTGTTGAAAAGCATGGTGATGACGTGGTCTTCTTCGATGGCCGTAACGCGATGGAAGCCGAAATCGGCAAGTTCAAAAATGCCGTGGTGCCCGATGTGAAAACCACGCACGATTTCATCAAAGAAATCGAATCCGGCAAATATGACTGGATGAAAGACCGCCCGATTGTCTCCTACTGCACCGGCGGTATTCGCTGCGAGATTCTATCCGTGCTGATGAAAAACCGCGGCTTCAAAGACGTCTACCAAATCGACGGCGGTATCGTGCGCTACGGCGAAAAGTACGGCAACGAGGGCCTGTGGGAAGGCTCCATGTACGTCTTTGACAAGCGCATGCACCACGAATTTGGTGCTGGCGTCAAGGACCCCGGATTCATTCAGCTGGGCCACTGCGTGCAATGCGGTGCCGGTACCAATACCTTCGTCAACTGCGTTAACGAAGATACCTGCCGCCAGCAGGTGCTGCTGTGTGATGACTGCGCTGCGCACACCGCGACCGCCAATTGCGGCCGCAAGGACTGCCAACAAGTAGCAGCGGAGCTTGCCGCTGCCGAAACTGGCGCCGAAGCGGGCACTGAAACTGACTAGGAGTTCAGCACGTTCGAGAGCTCCAGCAGGGTTTGCAGCAGCCAGAACATGCAGTGTGGAACCATGATCCAAAAGGCGCCCATCCATGGGCGCCAGCGTAAGTAGCTGCGCAGTTTGCGAACCAGAATAAGCCCGGAGGCTAAAAGGCCAACGATGGGGACGATTGATGCGCCAATGATCCAGATGACTCGCTGACTATTGGAGCAAAACCACACGGCTTCGCCGGCGGTACAGTCTGGGCCGCCCACCAGGCGGAAAATGACCAGGAGTCCGATCGCGATAGCGAAGGAAAGCGCGACCGTGATGATGGTAAACCACACGGCTTGACGTGTGGAAGCGCGGTTTAACTCGGCGATTTTTGCCGGGTCTGGCTCATCGGCTAAGTCATCGAGCGAGTGCGGTTCCGGACGCGGCATATTGGCAAAGTCCGCGTCCGTGGACAGATCATTTTCAGGGTGATCTGGACCTGTGAAATCAAATCGACGAGCGCTCATGCATTTAACCCTACTAGCTTGGTTTCCGCGAAGGCCATACGATAATCGGTACCGAAAGATGCGGCAGCAATTCCGTGGCGCGGGAACCAATAAATACGCGTTCGATAGCGCCCATCGGAGTAGAGCCCAAGCAGATTAAATCGCCCTTCTTCCACTTCAAAGAGTCGACTGCTGCGCGCCATCCCTTCCCAGAACCAATCTCAGTACGGATTTCTAGATCGGGAAATTGTTCGCCCACCTTCTCGCGCGCGATATCGAGGCGCCCTAAGGAATGCTCGCGCCACTGCGAAGTCAGTTCTAAAGCAACGTCGAGCTTGTCGTGAATAGGTGCGGCAACTAGTCCATGCGAAGAAAAGACGACGATGCGCAGGGGAACTTTCCACTGGGCGGCGAGCTGGGCGGCATCGAGAAGCGCGGGCAAATCATTGCTGCCTTGCTCCTCAGTCATCGCAAAATTCAAACGAGTGACACCATGTTTGGATAGTTTCACCGCGCGCGGGGTAAGGCCTACGGGAATAGGCGAGTAGTGCAAAAGGCTATCGGCGGTCGAACCCGCCACGAAGCGACCTTTCGCTGCACCTTGGTTTGTTCCTAAGAGCACCAAGTCGGCCTCAAAGTCCTCAGCAGCTTGGGTTAAAAGCTGCGGCTTGGAAGGACCATCCATGAGCACGGAATAGTCCTTGTTCCACTGATCGCGGGCAATCCCTGCTGCCTGCAAAGTACTTTTGACCGCTTGCTTGCAGGCCTTAGCTTCCTGGGCAAACCATTTATGGTACTTTCCGCCCAATTTCTGCATGGAAACTTCATGCCAGGGTTGGACGAAGGCGGAAACTACCCGAACCTCAATTTTTGTGGTGCGAGCAAGCCAAGCGGCATACTCGATCGGTTCAGTGCCGCCGGAAGCCGGCGTCCAAGAAATAAGGATGCGAAAAGCGCGATTATCTGAATTCAGCGGCATAAAGAAACAACGTCAGGTCAAAGGGATGCGTTCTACACCCTCATCTTAGAGATCCGACACTATTTCTGTGAATCCTGGGTAGGGCGATAAATTTCCGCGAGCTTATTAATCAAATCGGAAACCTCACGTGCTGTTTGCAAACCCTCAGCATCCAGCCACCGTAGAATCTCTGCTAAAGCCTCGGCACGTTCGTCGCTAACGCGCTGAAGTTCGGCTTCGCCCTTCTTAGTCAGCTGCACCATAACGCCGCGGCGGTCTTTTTCATCGCGGCTACGCTCAATAAGATTGCGTTGTTCTAATTGATAAAGCGCATTAGATGCCGTGGGCATGCGGATAAGCTCAGCGGCCGCGACCTGGCTAACGCGCGCTGCGCCGCGAGCTTTGAGCTGGTTCATAATCGAGACCTGCGAAGTGGTAAGCGATCCACCTTCGGTGGTGCGCTGAAAAATCACGACTAATTTATTAAGCGCCGGTTGAATTTCCGTTGCGACTTCTAGGGCGTCTTCGAGACTGGACGGGGAGTTTTTATTAGCTTCAGTCATAAAAATATGATACCGCCCACCTCGTCCGATGTGTTGTTAATTGACCAAAAGGTTAGGTTTTGGGCCCTAAAATATTTCCGTATAAAGCTAAACCACACTTTCGGGGGCTAACGCATGTGAGAGCGTGTCCGAAAGCGTGGTTGTGCAAGCTAGTTGGCGTCGACGATGAAGGCTTCGAGTGCAGCGCGCGCTTCATCGTCAGGCATTTGCTGCGGCGGAGACTTCATCAAATAAGCGGACGCCGGCAGGATGGGTCCGCCGATGCCGCGGTCGAGCGCAATCTTCGCCGCGCGCACCGCGTCGATGATGATGCCGGCGGAGTTCGGGGAATCCCACACCTCGAGCTTGTACTCCAAGTTTAGTGGAACCTCACCGAACGCGGAGCCTTCCAAGCGGACATAGGCCCACTTGCGGTCATCGAGCCACTCGACGTAGTCGGATGGACCGATGTGCACGTTGCGGTCTTCCTTCTTGCCCGCGAGCGGGGAATCCTTCAAGTTAGAAGTAACAGCTTGAGTCTTGGAGATCTTCTTGGATTCCAAACGGTTGCGGTCCAACATGTTTTTAAAGTCCATGTTGCCGCCGACATTGAGCTGCATGGTGCGCTCGAGGCGCACGCCGCGGTCTTCAAAAAGCTTGGCCATCACGCGGTGGGTAATCGTCGCGCCGACCTGGGACTTGATGTCATCACCAACAATAGGGACGCCAGCGTCGGTGAACTTCTGTGCCCACTCAGGATCGGAGGCAATAAAAACTGGCAAGGCATTGACGAAAGCACAGCCTGCATCGATAGCTGCCTGGGCGTAGAACTTATCCGCTTCTTCTGAGCCAACTGGAAGGTAGGACACTACGACATCTGCGCCGGAATCTCTCAGAGCCTGAACGACATCGACAGGCTCTGCGTCAGATTCTTCAATAGTTTCCAGGTAATGTGTGCCCAAACCATCTAAAGTGACACCGCGCTGTACCTCCACACCCAGGTGTGGCAGCTCAGCAATGGTGATGGTGCAGTTGCGGGATGCGCGGGTGGCGTCGGAAAGATCCTGGCCTACCTTGGCTGCATCGACGTCGAAGGCTGCAACGAACTCAATATCGCCAACGTGGTAGTCGCCAAACTGTGCATGCATGAGGCCGGGAATTTTTTCATCGACCGCGGCGTTGCGATAGTACTCCACGCCTTGGATAAGGGAAGTGGCGCAATTGCCAATGCCAACGATGGCAACCTTTACTTGTGAGGCCATTTTCTAAATGTGCTCCTTGATTATAATTTTTGGTTAAGCCTTGAACTCCCAACCCTAGGGAGGAAGGCCTCTCAAGTGCTACTTTGTGGCGAGGTGGATCGATAAAGTTGATGATATGAAGGTGGAAAAAGTGAGTGGCATAACACCTCAAGTGGCGTATAAGCACAAGGTGTCCCATGAATGGGAACGCGCAGCAACCCTGCGCGAGCTGCGAGCCGGACGGCTCGCGCAAGACGATGTCTGCGACGCTGACTTTTTGCTGCGCGCGGCAGCCACCCACCACGGTGTTGATTCGAAACGTGCCTGCCCCATTTGTGGCTCTGTACTGCGCAATACGCGCTGGGTCTATGGCGAAGTCTTGGGGCGGCGCGCGGGTAGTGCGCGCAGTGAGAAAGAAATCGCCGAATTTGTTGCAGAAGGCCTAGAATTTACTGTTCATACCGTAGAGGTTTGTCGCAGCTGTCGATGGAACCACCTTTTAACCTCCGAAGTTGCCTATCGAAAGTGTTAACGTGCATGTATCGCAGTAGTATTAGACCCCAGTGATATACCCGGCGATTATTAAAGCTATATGGAAGTAAGGCGCGTTTAGGTGAGCGATAAGAAGGAAACGACTCCGTCTGCGGGCGGTAGGCGCAGGAAAAGCACCCGCCGTTGGCCGTGGATTGTGCTCATTATTGCCGCAATCTGCATCGTCATTCCCGGCGGAATGTTTGCGTATGCGTATGTGCAGTATGAGGTTCCCGAGCCAGAAGACCTGGCCAATAACCAGATTTCGACGATCTACGCTTCGGATAACAATACGCAGCTCGCGCGGATTGTGCCGCCGGAAGGAAACCGCACCCACGTGAGCTTAGAAGAGATCCCAGATCATGTCGAAAGCGCCGTTTTGGCTGCTGAAGACCGTGACTTCTGGACTAACTCAGGTTTCTCTTTTACCGGCCTGATGCGCGCGGTCGTCGGCAAGGTTACTGGCGATGACTCCGCCGGTGGTGGCTCGACAATTACCCAGCAGTACGTGAAAAACACGCTGGTCGGCAATGAGATCTCCTATGTGCGTAAGGCGCGTGAGCTGGTGTATTCCATCAAGATGACCAACCAGTGGTCGAAGGAAGACATCCTCAACGCTTATCTCAACACCGTTTACTTCGGCCGCAACGCTTACGGTCTGCAGGCCGCTTCTTTGGCGTACTTCGACAAAGATGTTGAAGAGCTCACCGTTGAAGAAGGCGCCATGCTCGCCGGTATCATCCAGGCGCCAAGCAACTGGGACCCAGCCGTTGATGCGCAGCAGTCCGAGCAGCGCTGGAATTACGTGCTCGATGGCTTGGTAGAAATGGACACGCTACCAGCCGAAGAGCGCGCTGGCATGCAATTTCCGCACACCGTAGAACCATCGGCGGTGTCGGCTTATACCGAAGCCACCGGTGCGAATGGGCACATTAAGAACAAGGTGATTGAGGAACTCGAAGAAGTTGGCATCTCCGAAGATGACGTCAACACTCGCGGTTTGCGTATTACCACCACGATTGACCCGACTGTGCAAAATGCCAGCGTCGATGCAGTCGATGCCAACCTTGCTCCGCTGCAAGAAGATGCGCGTGCGGCAGCGGTGACCATCGATCCATCGACAGGCGCAGTGCGTGGTTACTTCGGTGGGAACGAGGCTGAGGGTTGGGACTATGCCAATGGTCCTACTGAAACCGGTTCGACTTTCAAGGTGATGGCACTTGCGGCAGCGCTGCAGCAAGGTATTCCGCTGAGCCAGAACTACTCTTCGGCGCCTTATGACCTGCACGGGATTACCGTGGGTAATGTTTCAAATACCACCTGTGGCGTGTGCTCTATTGAAGAAGCGTTGATGCACTCCTACAACACTTCCTTTATGCGTCTGCAGGCGGATTTGGAAAACACCACCCAGGACACCGCTGACATGGCTTATGCCTTGGGCGTAGCCAAGTCCTTGCCGGGGATTGAGCGCACCTTGACCGAAAATGGCGAGCAGCCTTATGAAGGCATCGTGCTGGGCCAGTACCGCTCCCGCCCGCTGGATATGGCTGTAGCGATGGCAACTTTAACCAACCGCGGCGTGTGGCACGACCCGTACTTTGTTCAGCGCGTAGAAACCAACTCCGGTGAAGTACTCTACGAGCACCCTGTTGATGAGGGCGAGCGCCGCGTTTCCCAGCAGGTAGCCGACAATGTCATCCAGGCGATGAAGCCTATTGCAGGATGGTCCAACGGTGCTTTGGCAGGTGGCCGCGAGTCAGCTGCGAAGACCGGTACCCACCAGTTGGGTGATACGGGCCTGAACAAGGACACCTGGATGATTGGTTCGACGCCACAGTTGGCATCGGCTGTCTGGGTTGGCGCTGCGGATAATGCCTCTGCGATTAACAACGCCTGGGGTGGTGTCATGTACGGCGCCGGTGCACCAACGCAAATTTGGAAGCAGATTCTAGACACTTCGCTTGCCGATGCCGAGTGGGAGTCCTTCCCACAAGCCGTGCCCGTAAGTTACGGTTTCAATGAGCTCTCCAACGCCACAGCGTGGGATTCATCTTGGAACTATGACTCCTCCGGTGATGCAGCAACAACTGAAGATTCTGAGACCGACGGTGAAGGCACCGAAGGTGATGAAGACGGCAACGATGAGGCGAACCGCGAAGAAGAGCAGTCGCCGGAGAACACGAGTCCATCAAACGGCGGCGGCAATAATGGCGACAACGGCGGTGGTGGAGGCGGTGGCGGTAATGAACCGAACCTGCCGCAACCGCCGACAGTCGATGATGTCATTGGTGACTTAGAAGATCTCTTCAACTAAGCACTGCCCAAAGGGCCGACTTAAGGATCGTTGGTTTTAGCCGGTGATGGGCCATAATGATAGCCATGAGTGTTGTCACCATCATCGGTATCGTGTCAATTGGCTTGGGCTTTATCTGCGTCCTGAGCGCTTATTACACCTTCCAGCGCGGTAAAGACCGCCGGGTTCCGCTGGCGCTGGGAATTGCGGCACTTGTCCTTTTGACCATCATTCCGGTTACCTGCGCGGTATTTTATGCCGCGACCTCGCACGGCTATTAAATCTACAGAGATTTTGCTGGTGCGGGGGATTTTCGATCCGTGCTGCTTTGCGGTACGCTGTTGAGGTTGCTTGACGCAACGTACCCTCCTGCCATGTCCGCAAAGGTGATGTGGCCGAAACTACTAGACCATAGGAGGTGATGAGGTCCGTGCGTCACTACGAAGTCATGATCATTTTGGATCCGAGCCAAGATGAACGCACTGTAACCCCGTCCCTAGACAAGTTCCTCGAGACCGTTCGCTCTGAAGGCGGCAAGGTTGAGAACGTTGATGTGTGGGGCAAGCGTCGCTTGCTGTACCCAATCAACAAGAAGGAAGAGGGCGTTTACGCTGTTGTAAATCTCGAGTGCGAGTCTGCGACCGTGCTGGAGTTCGACCGTCGCCTGAGCCTGAACGACTCTGTTCTGCGAACCAAGGTTCTGCGCACAGACAGCAAATAACGGATACTGGGGCTTAACTCATTAATCCGATTCTCAAGGAGTAGGCAAATACCATGGCACAGGGCGATACCAATATCACGGTCGTTGGCAACATTGTTGCTGACCCAGAGCTGCGTTTTACCCCGTCGGGTGCACCAGTCGCGAACTTTCGCGTAGCGTCCACCCCGCGTCGCTTCAATTCCCAGACTAATCAGTGGGAAGACGGCGAGGCTATGTTTTTGACGTGCAACGTTTGGCGCCAGGCGGCTGAGAATGTCGCAGAATCCCTGACTAAGGGCATGCGCATTGTCGTTACCGGTCGTTTAAAGGCACGGTCTTTCCAAACCCGTGAGGGTGAGAATCGCACCGTCTTTGAAATTGACGTTGATGAGGTCGGGCCATCGCTACGCTATGCCACCGCACAAGTTAACCGTAATCCACGTGAGGGTGGACAAAGCGGCAACTTTGGCGGAAATCAAGGCGGCGGACAACCTGGTGGGAACCAGGGCGGCGGCAACCAAGGTGGCTTTGGTGGAGGATTCGGTGGAAATCAATCTTCCGGTGCGCAGTCACAGCCAGCTAATGACCCTTGGAACTCCGCTCCACCAGCTGGTGGATTCGGCGGAGATGACGAACCCCCGTTCTAAATTTACTGTCAGCGATTAATCAACATTCAACTTAAAAACATATAAGTGAAAGGCAGGGATCATGAAGCTGATCCTCACCGCTGCCGTTGATAACCTCGGCGCTCCAGGCGAAGTTGTTGAGGTTAAGAACGGTTACGGACGTAACTACCTGCTTCCACGCGGTTTGGCAATTGTTGCTACCCGCGGCGCTGAGAAGCAGATTGAAGGCATCAAGCGTGCACAGGAAGCTCGCGCAATCCGCGACTTGGACCATGCACGTGAGGTCCGCACTCAGCTCGAGCAGCTGGAGAAGGTTGTTGTCGAGGTCAAGACCTCCGACAAGGGCAAGCTCTTCGGTTCTGTTACCGCTGATGATATTGTTGCCGCAGTCAAGAAGGCTGGCGGCCCTAACTTGGACAAGCGAATCATCGAATTGCCAAAGGGCCTAGTCAAGAAGACTGGCAACTACCAGGTCGAGGTCAAGCTGCACGCTGACGTTCTCGGCAAGATTAATTTCTCGGTCGTCGCTGCCTAATAATTGGCGCGTTCGACGGTCATAATTTCTAGAAATTTATAGACCCAACGACAACAGCATTTAGCGCGCAGGCCCCGAAGTATCATTCCTATGTGAGGTGGGAATGGCATCGGGGCCTGCGTGCTTTTTATCTGTGGACAACTGTGCACTATTGTGGATAACTGTGGATAACTTCGCAAACCTGTGGATAACTTCAGCTATATAGGTGCATCGAAAAGCGCTGCTCTAAGCTGCTATTTTCGTAGCAGAAACCACCTGTGAGCTGTGTAAATGGGGAATAGTTCAAACTATTCCTCAGGGTTAAAAAGGGAAAATTGCCGCTGACCTGCAAATTGCACAGGCGGCTGTGGACAACTGTGGATAACTATCCCCAAGATGTGTTCAAGTTGTGCCCAAGCGAAGGTTGCGTGGACGTACTAGGCTGGAAGAGGCCTTTAATAATGAAAGGGAAAAGTCGATGACGTCGAGTATGGGAGCAAGTTTCGACGACGATAACTACCTGCCGCCGGAAGAGCCGGCGCCGGAGTCTTTCGATATCCCCGAAGCAAGCTATCCCTCCAATAATTACGGCGGTGGCCGACGCAAATACGGTAAGCGCGATGAGCTGGAAAACCCGCAACGCTACGGGGAGTTCCGTCAGCCGCCGTCGGATAAAGATGCCGAGCAGGGCGTACTCGGTGCGATGTTGCTGTCGCCTGCGTCAGTCATTGAGGTTATCGATGAAGTCGATCCGGAGGATTTCTACTATCCTGCCCACCAGCTGATCTATGCTGCGATGCTGGACTTGTACTCCGATGGCACCGACATTGACCCAGTGATTGTTGCGAGCCGTCTGGACCGCCAGCAAAACCTGGAGCGCATCGGTGGCGCGGTGTACCTGCACACCTTGTTGGCAACGGTGCCAACGGCCGCCAATGCCCGTTATTACGCTGAGATTGTCGCTGAGAAGGCGCTGCTGCGCAAGCTTGTCGATGCTGGCACGCGCGTGGTCCAACTCGGCTTTAATGGCGATGAGGACGCGGAAATTGAAACCGTGTTGGACTTAGCGCAGCAGGAAATCTTCAAGGTTGCGCAGAAGAAGACCACGGAAGATTACAAGGTCATTGGTGACCTGATCATCCCGACCATCGATGAGCTCACCGCGCTGCAGAATAATGGTGGCTTAGAATCCGGTGTTCCCACCGGTTTCATTGACTTAGATAACTTGACCAACGGTCTGCACGCGGGACAGATGATTATTATCGCGGCGCGTCCTGGTGTTGGTAAGTCGACGTTGGCGCTGGACTTTATGCGCTCGTGTTCGCTGCATCAAAATAAGGGCTCGGTGGTCTTTTCTCTGGAAATGAGTGCCTCAGAAATCGTGATGCGTTTGCTGTCAGCAGAATCTGAGGTCAAGCTGTCGGATATGCGCTCTGGCAAAGTCTCTGGTGAAGACTGGGAGCGCCTGACCGATACGCTCAACCGCATTCAGGATGCACCGCTCTACATCGATGATTCCCCGAACCTGACCATGATGGAGATCCGAACCAAGGCGCGCCGTCTCAAGCAGCAACAGGGCTTGGATTTGGTTGTGCTGGACTACCTGCAGCTGATGAGCTCAGGTAAGAAGGTTGAATCGCGTCAGCAAGAGGTCTCGGAATTTTCCCGTCAGCTGAAACTCTTGGCGAAGGAACTCGAAGTGCCAGTTATCGCTATTTCCCAGCTAAACCGTGGCCCCGAGTCGCGTACTGATAAAAAGCCGCAGTTGGCTGACCTTCGTGAGTCTGGCTCGTTGGAGCAGGACGCCGATATGGTTATGTTGCTGTACCGTCCTGACTCCCAAGACCGCGACAATGAGCGCGCCGGTGAGGCCGATATTATTTTGGCGAAGCACCGTGGTGGCCCAATCGATACCGTCCAGGTTGCGCACCAGTTGCACTACTCGAAGTTCGTGAATATGGCTCACGGCTAGTCCGCGATGTATTAAATTCATCACAGCTTGTTGGCCTAAAAGTCAGAGAGGCTGTGACACCAACGGTGCTCGAATGTATTCGTACTGGTTAAGACGTTATTTACTGGTATTATGAGGCTTTCCTATCTAAGTACGGCCATAGATAGGAAAGCCTTTCCATCGATGAAATCCCTGCTCACAGGTGGCAATGTTAGTGCTACCGACGAATTGTGAGGAGGAAAGATGAGTATTTCGGTATCCCGCACCAGCACTGCGACCGTGTTGTCGAATGTTCCCCGCGATATCCGCGAGATTGAACGCCAGGCACCTCGTCCTTCGGGCTTTGCTGCACTTCTAGCCCGCGTCTTTGGTGCTAAGCATAATTAAAAGTACTCGCACGCTAAATGACAGCGTGTGGGGGCCTTCGCTGTTAACTAGCGAGGGCCTTTCCTTTGTTTTCCGGCAGAGTAAAGGCGGCGATGGCTGCGATTGCAAAGGCGCTAGCGAAGAGAACGAAGAGCCAGGGCTGTCCGGCGGCAGCGAGAATCGGCGGCACGATCAGTGGGGAGATGATCGAGGCGATGCGGCCAAAGCCAGCTGCAGCGCCGGTGCCGCGGCCGCGAATGTGGGTGGGGTAGAGCTCAGGGCCAATCGCATAAAGCGCGCCCCAGGCGCCGAGGTTGAAGAAGGACAGGAAGCAGCCGGCGATGATGATGCTGACTTCGGAATCTGCCAGGCCAAAGGCGCCGGCGGACACTGCGGAGCCGACTAAGAATACTGCAAGCGTTACTCGTCGCCCCCATACTTCAATAAGCCAAGCGGCAGCGGCGTAGCCCGGCAGCTGCGCGAGCGTAATGATGAGGGTAAAGCTAAACGAGCGCACCAGCGTAAAACCATCGGCGACCAACAGCGAAGGAATCCAGATGAATGCGCCGTAGTAGGACAAGTTGATGCAAAACCAGATAATCCACAAAGCAGCGGTACGTGCGCGCAGACGCGATGACCAGATAGAGGATTCTTCAAAAGCTTCATCGAGCGCTACCTCTGGGGCGAGATCTGAGTCGAGATTCTTGCCCTCGGCTAAGGCGGCGTTTTCGAAAGAAGTGACAATTTCTTCAGCCTCTTGATGGCGATTCTTCGCCTCGAGGTAGCGGACGGATTCGGGCAGGGCTAAGCGGACATAGAGCGCATAGGCTGCTGGAACCATGCCGATAGCTAATGCCCAGCGCCAGCCGGAGTCAGAGGCACCGACGACGAAGGTGCCAATGATAGCGGCTGCAATCCAGCCGGCGGCCCAAAAGGCCTCAAGTAAAACCACCATGCGCCCGCGGATGCGGCGAGGAGCAAACTCAGAGATAAGAGTTGAGGCAACAGGGAGCTCGGCGCCTAAGCCCAGCCCGACGATAAAACGCAGAGCAATGAGCACGGCAAGCCCGGTTGCCAGTGCCGAAGCGCCGGTCGCGAGCCCGTACACCAATAAGGTAAGGGCGAAGACATGCCTGCGGCCGAATTTATCAGCCAGTAATCCGCCCAAGCTGGCGCCGAGCGCCATTCCGACAAAACCGGCGGTGGCAATCCAGGAGGTCTGGGTCGATTCTAAGTTCCAGTGCACCGCTAGCGCGGCCATGATGAAAGAGATAAGTCCGACGTCCATGGCGTCGAGCGCCCAGCCGACGCCGGAACCTACCAATAGCTTTTTGTGTTTGGAGGTTACCGGCAGCCGGTCAAGGCGCTCGTTTTTGCTTAGAGAAGAAGCAGTAGTTTGAGTCATGGGCGCTGATAGTAAACAACGCGATAGGTTTCTGCCTAATGGGCTAAAACCTAATGCGTGTGGAAGGACCTCAAGCGTAGGGAGTTGCCAACCACGAACACGGAGCTAAAAGCCATGGCCAGGCCTGCAAAGAGCGGGTTTAGGAAACCAGCAGCAGCGACTGGAATCAAGAGCACGTTGTAGGCGAAGGCCCAGAATAAATTACCTTTAATCGTGCTAAACGTCTTGCGTGAAAGTAGGATTGCTGCTGCGGCTGAGCGCAGATCAGAGTTCATCAGCGTGATATCGGAAGCCTCAATGGCAACGTCGGTGCCCGCGCCCATCGCCAAGCCAAGATCGGCTTGGGCTAAGGCAGCGGCGTCGTTAACACCATCGCCGACCATCGCCACAGTCAGACCAGCATCTTGCAGTTGGCATACTTTCGCGACCTTTTCTTCAGGCATCACGCCGGCAAAGACGTGAGTCTCATCAATTCCGACTTCCCGTGCAACCGCATGCGCCGCACCGGCATTGTCGCCGGTGAGCAGATACGGGGTTAGGCCTAAATCCTTGAGCTGGGCAATGGCAGCAGCGGAGGTGTCCTTGATGGTATCGCGCACGGCAATAATTCCGGCCAGCTTGCTATCGATGCTCACCACAATCGCCGTGGCGCCGGATTCTTCGGCGGCCGTGAAGGCATCGGCAAGCTCGCCAAGCTCAGCGTGGCTTGCGCGGCCGATGGATACCAGCGCGCCTTCTACGGTGCCGGATACTCCGATCCCAGCCTCCGATTGAAAATCAGAAACGGGCAAGATGTCATCAGCATGCTTGACGATGGCCTGTGCAATCGGGTGTTCAGAACCAGATTCCACTGCCGCGGCGTAGTTGATGAGCTTGTGTGAATCCACGCCAGGAGCGGGGATAACGTCGCTTACGCTCATAACACCGGTGGTTACCGTGCCGGTTTTGTCTAAGACGATGGTGTCGACCTTCTTAGTGGACTCGAGAATCTCTGGACCTTTAATAAGCAGACCCAGCTGCGCGCCACGGCCGGTACCGACCAAAATCGCAGTCGGGGTAGCAAGACCCATCGCGCACGGGCACGCGATGATCAAGACCGATACTGCGGCGACAAACGCTGGGGCAATACCTTGCGCCAGCAGCAGGTGCGCAAAGAGCGCGACAACAGCGATGATTACTACCGCAGGGACAAAGACTTGCGCGATGCGGTCAACGAGGCGCTGCACCGGTGCCTTGGAAGACTGGGCTTCGGTGACCAGCTTGGCCATCTGTGACAAGGTGGTGTCTTCGCCCACGCGGGTAGCGCGAACAATGAGCTTTCCGGAGGTATTGATAGATGCGCCAGTAACGCGTGTGCCTTCTTGAACTTCCACCGGAACCGATTCGCCAGTCAACATGGATTCATCAACCGCAGAGAAGCCTTCGATGACTTCGCCGTCCGTGGCAATCTTTTCGCCTGGACGCACGACGAAGAGATCCCCAATTGCAAGGTCAGTGATGGGAATGCGGGTCTCTTTGCCATCGACAAGCAAAGATGCGTCTTTCGCACCCATATTCAACAGCGTGCGCAGCGCTTCTGAGGACTGCCCCTTCGCTTTAACCTCAAAATAGCGGCCCAGTAGCAAGAACGTGATGACCATGCCCACGGACTCCAGATAGATATGGTCCATCTGCGCGTTATTGGAGATAAGCTCCATGTGCATGCGCATTTCAGGCATGCCGGCGTGGCCGAAAACCATGACATACAGCGACCAGAAGTACGCCGCTGAAGTGCCCATCGTAATCAGCGTGTCCATGGTAAAGGAGCCGTGCTTAATATTTGTCCACGTCGCCTTGTGGAACGGGGCGCCGCCATTGATGAAGACGATCGTGGCTAAAATGGCACTCAGCCATTGCCAGTAATCAAATTGCAGTGCCGGGATCATCGACACCAGCATGATGGGAAGGGACAGGGCACCAGACATAATCGTCAAGCGCTTGAGATGGCTCGCTTCTTCCTCGCGGGCAATGTCAGCTGGGGAGGCACCGTCAAGCGACTGTGTCTCGTCTTTTGATGCGTCGGCTTTCGCTGCTGGGCTGGCGTCGTAGGCATCGTATCCGGCGTCTTGAATGACCTTGATGAGGTCCTCCGGCGCAGTCAAGCTGGGATCGTAGCTAACCGATGCAGACTCGGTGGCATAGTTAACGGTCGCATTGACGCCATCGACTTTGTTGAGCTTGCGCTCCACGCGTGACGAGCACGAGGTGCACGTCATGCCGGTGACGCCAAGATCGATGTGAGTGCTCATGGGGGATTAAACCACCTTGTAGCCTGCCTCCGCGACGGCTGCGGAGACCTGCTCATCTGTAAATCCTGCGCCTTCAACGGCAACCTGGCCGGTCTTGTGATCAGCGTTGACCGCGGTAACACCTCCGATTTCGCCGATTTCTTCCTGCACCGACATTTCGCAGTGGCCGCAGGTCATGCCTTCGACGGTGTAATTGGTAGTTGCCATGATGGATACTCCTTAAAGGTGGATGAATGTGCTCTAACAACCTTCATGATATACCCCCTTGGGGTATCTGACAAGGGTGTGCAGCGGGAATAGTTTGTCTTTCGGTACCGTTGAATACCAACAGAGCGGAAAATCCGAAACTTATTTAAGGAGAACAATGGCAACCGTAGAAGTAACCAAGGAAAATTTCGAAGAAACCACCATCGGTGAGGGCATTACGATTGTTGACGCATGGGCTGAATGGTGCGGACCATGCAAGCGCTTTGCTCCAGTCTTCGACAAGGCTTCTGAAGAGCATGAAGACATCACCTTTGCCAAGCTAGATACCGAAAATAACCAGGATCTAGCCGGTGCGCTGCAGATTCAGGCAATTCCTACCTTGATGGTCTTCCGCGATGGCATCCAGGTCTTTAACCAGGCTGGTGCTTTGCCACCTGCTGCTTTTGAGGATCTGATCAAGCAGGTTCGCGATTTGGATATGGATGCTGTTCGTGAACAGGTTGAGCAGCAGAAGAATCAGGGCTAATTCCAGCAAGTAATTGCCCCTTTTACTCGACGCTTTCTTGTGAGTGACGCTACACTCGCTAGAAAGCGTCTTTTTAATTGATTGAGAACATTTACAAGGAGTGAGGCGGGCGATGGCTAACCCATTTTCTAAGGGCTGGAAGCACTTGATGGCATCTTTCGATCAGAAAATTGACGAAAATGCTGACCCTAAGGTCCAGATTAAGCAGGCTGTGGAAGGCGCAAAGAAGCGCCACCAGGAAATTACCGAGTCAGCTTCGGAGATTATCGGCAATCAGCGGCAGCTGGAGCTGCGGTTAAACCGTTTGCTGAAATCCCAGGATGATTTGCAAACGCAGACCCGTCGCGCTCTAGAGCTAGCAGACAAGGCGCAATCTGACGGAGATTCAGCTACCGCGCAGGAGTACAACAACGCCGCCGAGGTTGTTGCGGCACAGCTGGTTGCCACGGATCAGGAAATCGAACAGGTCAAAGCCCAGCATGAATCTGCAACGCAGGCTGCGAAGCAGGCGCAGGAACAGCAAAAGCAGTCCGAGGCGCGACTGCGTGAGCAGCTCGCGCAGGTAGACCAGCTGATTGCGCAGGCGGACCAGGCTACCATGCAGGAGATGAACGCAGAGGCGCTCAGCTCCATGGATGATCTCACCCCTGATGGTTCGACCCCAACCTTGGACTCGGTGCGCGCAAAGATTGAAAAGCGCTACTCGAATGCACTTGGTGCCCAAGAGCTCTACCAAGCATCGGGCGGCAGCCGCATCCAAGAAGCCCTCGAGTCGACCGAAGATATGCGCGCAAAATCGCGTCTTGATGAAATCCGTGCCTCAATGGCAGGCGATAAGCAGCTTACCGCTGGCGATAAGTCTTCGGCTGAACAAAAAGACGCTAATGCCGAAGCAAACGCGGACGTTGAGGCTGAAGCAGTGGATCCAGAAGTAGCCGGCGATGCCGCAGCGAAAACGGCGTCGGACGATGTCCATGATGCCGAAATTGAGCAGGTCCTAGAAGAAGCCAAAAAGGCTGTCGACGACAAAGAGTAGAGAGCAAAAATAGCTTGCTACCGGCAAAAAGAAAGCAGCGAGGCCCCAAGTAAATGGTGGCCTCGCTGCTTTTATTTATGCCCAGTGATTCGTTGTAGCTACTGGGATTTGTGGCGAGTGATATTGATTAGAACCCCGCGAATGCCGGAGTGGAATCCGTCGCGAAGATTCACGCGCTGCGCTTCACTCAGGGTGTATTCGTGGAGGGTTTCGCACGCGAACTGCAGCAAAGGGCGATCGATTTCTGGCGGAAGTCCACCGCCGGACAGGATATGAGCCTGGTCGCGCTGGTCAGCCGATGCAGCATTTTCAAACCACCAGCTGGCATATTGTTGGCCGACATCGAAAGGGGTTTGGAAACCAGAAGAGGTCCAGACTTCTTCTGGCAGCGGAACATAACGTGAACGCAGCTTCCGTCGCGGCGCCATCATCGATGGCTTTGGAATTCCAGAAGGCTTCGGCGCTTCAGCAGCGTCCTTTGGATCCTCTGAATCCTGTTCGTCCTGCACATTGTCAGCAACCTCGGTTGGTTCACCAGCTTCCGGTAGCTTCGGAGCTTCCGTGGCTTCTACAGCATCTGGTTCGGAAGGGGTTTCTGAAACCTGTGGGTCCGGATTCGGGGTGGAAGTAGGCACCGCGGCAGGCGTTGGGCTGGGCTTTGGTCCAGGGGTGGGAGTCGGTGCTGGGGTAGGAGTCGAGGTGAGTTCGCTGCTTTCCTCGGCTGGTTCCTCTGTTTGGATAAGCGGCGTGGAGGAAAAAGCGGCCTCGACCTCGGAAGGCTCGCGGCACTCATCGCGCGCAGGTAGTTCGGCTGAAGAAGAGGATTCGTCCTCCGTGGACTCTGGAACCACTGGTGAAATCGGACCTTCTAAAACCTGGATTTCCATACAGTCCTGGAAATCCTCGCGTGGATCCAAAATGGTAGTGGTGTCACAGGCGTGGCGCAGTGCCGAAGACATGGAATCCCAGCCGAATCCATAAAGGTGCACGCGCATGCCATTATTAGCTGCTTCGTTCACACCGGGAATCATGTCAGCATCACCGGAGACTAGAACAAAGTCGGTGAAGTGCTGATTCATGGCGGTGACCACCATGTCAGCAACGAGACGAGTATCCACGGCCTTTTGTGTACGTCGCTCGCCCCATTCAATGAGCTGACCAGTGCGAAGTTGCACCCCATCACAGGTGCGCAAGGCACGCTGGTAGCGGTGCGGACCAGTATCTGGAATGCCATCGTACCAATTTTGGCGGTGGACAGGATGGCCGATCTGGTTTTCGATCATAGACCGTAAAGTGGCTACGACCTCGGGTAAGTCAATTTCTAACTGGGCACGTGCACCGATTTCCCATGAGTTATAAAAGCTGGCCAATAAATAAGAGGTGTCAACAAAGACAACTGTGCGTTCAAGCATGGCTCCTAAATTCCGTTCATTTGATTCTAATTTTATTTGTATTCCTCTAGTTTGCCTCATCTGTCACACTACGTCGATATCCTTGCGTGAATCTGCTGGTAATTTCCATTTGTCCTGAGAAAGTATGCTGTTTGGCCCGTGAATTTATGTCGAAAGATAGGCAAAGCCTTGCGGGTTAGCAGCATTGGCTATACGGTTAGTTACATGAGTAACGAACCAACTTGGTTGGGGAGCTCAGTTCAACTTCTACGACAGGTGCAATGACAATGGCGATGGATAACTCAACGCAGCCGCTATTTAGGCAGATTGCTTCTTTGGTGGAGGACTCCATTGTGGACGGCGTCCTGGCGGAGGGGGCGCGAGCACCCTCGACTAATGAGCTCGCTGATTTCCACTCGATCAATCCGGCTACTGCACGCAAAGGCTTAAATCTCTTGGTTGATGTCGGGGTACTGGATAAACGCCGCGGTATTGGCATGTTCGTGTCTGAGGGCGCCATTGAGGTTATTCGCCAGCGCCGCCGCAGTGAGTTCGCGGCAGACTACGTCGCCCCGCTTATCGATGAAGCGGTGCGCCTGAATTACTCCCGCGCAGCATTGCTGGACTTGATCGAAAGAGTTGCTGAAAGCCGAGGGCTATACAAATGACCGACACTTCCAACGGGTTAGGACAAACCATGAACGCAATCGTGACTTCGAAAAATTATGCGCTGGACCAGGGGCTTACCCATGGGGTGGTTGGCCCCAATGGCATTGGCAAGACCACGCTGTTGCGCAAAATAGCTGGGCAGCAACCATCAAAAGGCTTGAAAGTCTTTGGGCAGGAACCTTTTGATAATCGTGCGGTTATGGATCGCACCATCTTGATGGGAATTGATAATCCGTTAGTAGATGGCTGGAATATTGCTAAGCTCATGCGGCTTGGCAAAGCCCGGTGGGCAACCTGGAATGCAGAGCGTGCCGGTGAACTCCAGGACCGTCTCGAATTGCCATCCAAGAACTATTCGGCATTGTCACGGGGTCAAAAGTCCGCGATGGGCATCATCATGGCAGTGGCTTCAGGTTGTGAGCTCATGCTTCTCGATGAACCCTATCTCGGTCTCGATGTTGAAAAACGCCAGGTCTTCTACGATGTGCTGCGCGAGGAACATGGCCGGACCATTGTTATCTCGACCCACCACCTCAATGAACTCTCTGGACACCTGGATACGGTGCTCATGCTCAATGGAATGAAACACGGCGCGGTGGAAGAGCTTATCGATGGCATCTTGGAGCTAACCGGCCGCTCAGATAACGTCGACCGTCTGCTCAACCGCCTGCAGGTAAAACCGCTTTCACGTGAATCAACTGCCCTGGGCGAGCGTGTGATTGTTGATGCCATTTCCCTTGGCCCGGACCACGTCTTTGACGCGGCAGGTGATGTCGATGTCCGCGTCCAGGAGGTAAACCTAGAAAGAGCAGTCCTTGCTCTTGGTGAGGAGGGACTTGCATGAACGCGCGCTTAATGTGGGAGCTAGTAGACAAACCAAAATGGTTCTTCCGCCTGGTTTTGTTAGTGATACTGGGCTTGAGTATGAGTCAAGGTACGACCATACGGTATGTACTTCTAACACTGGTGGGACTTCAAGCTTTACTGGGGCCAGCAGGTGATGCCTATTGGATTCTGGGATTGAGCAGGCGCGATTACAACATTCAGCGACGTCTTGAAATTGGAATATCAGTCGCGATATTCGTGGTCATCATGGTTTCCATGGGCATCCCGTGGTTTCTTATCGCTGGATACTTGTTCGTTGCTGCGATCGTATTGACCTTCAATATGGAAATTCCACAGCGAGACGGATCTAGGAAGAAAGACCTTCTCTCCCAATCTAGTGGCCGGACTGCTGAGGGACGCTTCCCGCCGACTATCGAAGGTCAGCTGCTTGACCGGCCACAGGTTAAAGGTTGGATACGAATCGTGTGCTTGACCGTAGCCACCAGCCTTATTTACTGGGGCATAACAGTGATCTGGGGTGGTGCGTGGTCACAGACTATCTCAATCCTGGCGATTATTTGGACAGCCATGTTCTTCGTGGTCTACCAAGACATTTTGTCGAGCTCCCTACGTGAATACGTGACTTTCGGTGGAACTAGGACGTTCTGGGCTAAGCGCACCATGCTCATCAATGCGGTTGTGCCCGGTCTGCTCATTGCTGCTGGTGCTGCCGTGCCGCGATGGCATTTGATTAGCGCACTCGGCGCCATCTATCTCTTGCTCGTCCTCATGGTCATTGCCCTAGGTCTAACTGCACGAACGAGCTGGCCCGTAACCGTGCCTGTCCTTATAGGGGCAATAGCACTCGAGGTGTACATAGTCAGCGGTATAAACCACGAGAGCTATATTCTGCCGACCATCGCGGCGGTCGCAGGATATGTAGTTGGTGGACTCCTGCTTCCATCTATGGCTAGAAGAACCGATATCTACTCCGAAGGCCTGGCTCGATGGCTCGGAATGGCATCAACAACAAGCTAAGCATCAAAGCGATGTTTATAGATCAATCGTTTATGTGTGTTTGCCTGGGGATTTGTGTTGGTTGGTGTGGGTGTGTAACTTTATGTGAGTCAGCGAGACCGACAACGCCCCGCACAGAACATTAGGTTCTGGTGAGAATGGCGGTAGGAAAACAGCCGCTGGCGAGAAACGCAAAATTATTTTTTGACTTTCCATTCACTTCTTCTGTGCCGCGCCAATGGTGGGGTGTGCAGTGTGTGGTGTGGTTGTTGTCTGAGAACTCAATAGTGTACCAATGTACTAGATTTTATATTTTTGTCTGTGTTGTGTGGATGAGAATTATGTTGGACTAGATACTTTGATTAGTGTTTGGTTGTTGGTGTGTACCGGATGTCACTTGTCGTTATTAAGTGTCATTGAAAATAGTTAAACTTTTTTAACGGTACATATTGAATCGATGTAATTGTTGTCTGTATTTAATACGGAGATAAAACACTTTTACCTTGCTCAGCTGGACTTTGGTTTGGTTGGGTTTGTTGATTTCTTTATGTAGTAATTTTTGGTCAGCTTCACACATGGGGTTTAAGCGCTTTGTGTGTGTTGTTTGTCTTTTTTGTTAGGTTTTGGGCTTTTCACGCCTTTTTTGTGGAGAGTTTGATCCTGGCTCAGGATGAACGCTGGCGGCGTGCTTAACACATGCAAGTCGAACGGAAAGGCCTTGTGCTTGCACAAGGTACTCGAGTGGCGAACGGGTGAGTAACACGTGGGTGATCTGCCCTGCACTGTGGGATAAGCCTGGGAAACTGGGTCTAATACCATATAGGACCGCATCTTGGATGGTGTGGTGGAAAGCTTTTGCGGTGTGGGATGAGCCTGCGGCCTATCAGCTTGTTGGTGGGGTAATGGCCTACCAAGGCGGCGACGGGTATCCGGCCTGAGAGGGTGTACGGACACATTGGGACTGAGATACGGCCCAGACTCCTACGGGAGGCAGCAGTGGGGAATATTGCACAATGGGCGCAAGCCTGATGCAGCGACGCCGCGTGGGGGATGAAGGCCTTCGGGTTGTAAACTCCTTTCGCTATCGACGAAGCCACTGTGTGGTGACGGTAGGTAGATAAGAAGCACCGGCTAACTACGTGCCAGCAGCCGCGGTAATACGTAGGGTGCAAGCGTTGTCCGGAATTACTGGGCGTAAAGAGCTCGTAGGTGGTTTGTCGCGTCGTCTGTGAAATCCCGGGGCTTAACTTCGGGCGTGCAGGCGATACGGGCATAACTTGAGTGCTGTAGGGGAGACTGGAATTCCTGGTGTAGCGGTGAAATGCGCAGATATCAGGAGGAACACCGATGGCGAAGGCAGGTCTCTGGGCAGTTACTGACGCTGAGGAGCGAAAGCATGGGTAGCGAACAGGATTAGATACCCTGGTAGTCCATGCCGTAAACGGTGGGCGCTAGGTGTAGGGGGCTTCCACGTCTTCTGTGCCGTAGCTAACGCATTAAGCGCCCCGCCTGGGGAGTACGGCCGCAAGGCTAAAACTCAAAGGAATTGACGGGGGCCCGCACAAGCGGCGGAGCATGTGGATTAATTCGATGCAACGCGAAGAACCTTACCTGGGCTTGACATATACAGGATCGGGCTAGAGATAGTCTTTCCCTTGTGGTCTGTATACAGGTGGTGCATGGTTGTCGTCAGCTCGTGTCGTGAGATGTTGGGTTAAGTCCCGCAACGAGCGCAACCCTTGTCTTATGTTGCCAGCACGTTATGGTGGGAACTCATGAGAGACTGCCGGGGTTAACTCGGAGGAAGGTGGGGATGACGTCAAATCATCATGCCCCTTATGTCCAGGGCTTCACACATGCTACAATGGTCGATACAGTGGGCAGCGACATCGTAAGGTGGAGCGAATCCCTGAAAGTCGGCCTTAGTTCGGATTGGGGTCTGCAACTCGACCCCATGAAGTCGGAGTCGCTAGTAATCGCAGATCAGCAACGCTGCGGTGAATACGTTCCCGGGCCTTGTACACACCGCCCGTCACGTCATGAAAGTTGGTAACACCCGAAGCCAGTGGCCTAAACTTGTTAGGGAGCTGTCGAAGGTGGGATCGGCGATTGGGACGAAGTCGTAACAAGGTAGCCGTACCGGAAGGTGCGGCTGGATCACCTCCTTTCTAAGGAGCATTATTTATATAACCCACCACGTGGTAGTAACCATGGTGTTGTTGGGTTGGTGGTTGATGGCCCGAGTGTGGTCATGCCACCGGTTTGAATCGGAGTGGAAACACACCGCCAACCATATAAGGGTTGGTAACAGGAATTTTTTGAAGCATATACAGGGACATAATTTTTCTAGGTAATTCGTTGGTGCACTGTTGGGTGTCTGGGACAGCAATCCATTGTTTATGGGTTGGTCCTGATGCTCACACCAGGTCAAGGCAAGCTGATGCTGTTTAGCAGTGGTTTGCCCAGGGTGGTGTGGGGTGTTGTGTGAGAACTGTATAGTGGACGCGAGCATCCACCACATGAATGTTTTGGCTTTGGTCATTGGTTTGTGTGGTGTGTGTAATTTTTTCTTATTTTTTCTGTGAGAACGCGCATAAACACTGGGTGTTAATGCTTGGTTGTTTGTGTGTTTAGTTATTTTTTTAGTTACGGTTGTTCACCCTGCGCATTTTTTGTGTGGGGTGTGTGTTCGTTATTTAAGGGCGCATGGTGGATGCCTTGGCATACTGGGCCGATGAAGGACGTGTAAGGCTGCGTTAAGCCTCGGGGAGTTGTCAATTAAGCGTTGATCCGAGGATGTCCGAATGGGGAAACCCGCCTGCCGTTATGGGTAGGTACCTGCTGATGAATTCATAGTCAGTGTGGGGGTTATACGTGGGGAAGTGAAACATCTTAGTACCTGCAGGAGGAGAAAATAATAATGATTCTGCTAGTAGCGGCGAGCGAACGTGGATGAGGCTAAACCGTGTGTATGTGATACTTGGTAGGGGTTGTGCATGCGGTGTTGTGGGGCCATGATTTTCTGTTTCTACCAGAACAGAGCGCGCTATGTGTTGTTAGGTGAAGTGGGTTGGAATGCCCGGCCGTAGAAGGTGAGAGCCCTGTAGGTGAAGACGATGTGTGGTGTGTGTTGTGGTGCCCGAGTAGCAGCGGGCTCGTGGAATCTGCTGTGAATCTGCCGGGACCACCCGGTAAGCCTAAATACTCAGTGTGACCGATAGTGTATGAGTACCGTGAGGGAATGGTGAAAAGTACCCCGGGAGGGGAGTGAAATAGTTCCTGAAACCATGTGTCTACAATCCGTCAGAGCCCCTTGTGTGGGTGATGGCGTGCCTTTTGAAGAATGAGCCTGCGAGTCAGCGGCATGTCGCGAGGTTAACCCGTGTGGGGTAGCCGTAGGGAAACCGAATCCTAACTAGGGTGGCAAGTGGCATGTTCTGGACCCGAAGCGGGGTGATCTACCCATGGCCAGTGTGAAGCGATGGTAAGACGTCGTGGAGGCGCGAACCCACGTAGGTTGAAAACTGCGGGGATGAGTTGTGGGTAGGGGTGAAAGGCCAATCAAACTCCGTGATAGCTGGTTCTCCCCGAAATGCATTTAGGTGCAGCGTCGTAGTAGCCTGGTGGAGGTAGAGCTACTGGTTGGTTGAGCGGGACTATCATCTTAGCAACATCAGCCAAACTCCGAATGCCGCCAGTTGTGTTCTACGGCAGTGAGACTGTGGGGGATAAGCTTCATAGTCGAGAGGGAAACAGCCCAGATCGCCGGTTAAGGCCCCTAAGGGTGTGCTAAGTGGAAAAGGATGTAAGATCGCGAAGACAGCCAGGAGGTTGGCTTAGAAGCAGCCATCCTTGAAAGAGTGCGTAATAGCTCACTGGTCGAGTGGTTTTGCGCCGACAATGTAGTGGGGCTCAAGCACACCGCCGAAGCCGCGGCAAATATTTTTGATATTTGGGTAGGGGAGCGTCGTGCATGGGTTGAAGCAATACTGTAAGGAGTTGTGGACTGTGTGCGAGTGAGAATGCAGGCATGAGTAACGAATTGGACAGTGAGAATCTGTCCCGCCGGATGACTAAGGGTTCCTGGGTCAAGTTCGTCTTCCCAGGGTGAGTCGGGACCTAAGGCGAGGCCGACAGGCGTAGTCGATGGACAACCAGTTGATATTCTGGTACCCGTATATGCGCGCCCGCGGTAAAGCATTGATACTAACCACCCACAAGCATGTTCTGGTTGCCTTCGGGTTACTGGTTTTGTGTGCGTGCGTGGGGCCTAATATGTGGTCCAAGCGATGGGGTGACACAGTGAGGTAGCCATGCCACTTAGTGGATTGTTGGTGTAAGCGTGTAGGCCAAGTGATAGGTAAATCCGTCACTTATTTAAGGCTAAGGCGTGATGCGGAGCCTTTTTGGTGAAGTTGGTGATCCTGTACTGTCGAGAAAAGCCTCTAGCGATGTGTGTATATGGCCCGTACCCCAAACCGACACAGGTAGTCAGGTTGAAAATACTAAGGCGTTCGGGATAACTGTGGTTAAGGAATTCGGCAAAATGCCCCCGTAACTTCGGAAGAAGGGGGACCCACTGAGATGACCGCCCTTTGCGGTGTGAGTGTTGGTGGGTCGCAGAGAATAGAGGGAAGCGACTGTTTATCAAAAACACAGGTCCATGCGAAGACGTTAAGTTGAGGTATATGGACTGACGCCTGCCCGGTGCTGGAAGGTTAAGAGGACCGGTTAGAAACCTTGTGGTTTCGAAGCTGAGAATTTAAGCCCCAGTAAACGGCGGTGGTAACTATAACCATCCTAAGGTAGCGAAATTCCTTGTCGGGTAAGTTCCGACCTGCACGAATGGCGTAACGACTTCTCTGCTGTCTCAACCACAGGCCCGGTGAAATTGCACTACGAGTAAAGATGCTCGTTACGCGCGGCAGGACGAAAAGACCCCGGGACCTTCACTATAGCTTGGTATTGGTGTTCGGTTCGGTTTGTGTAGGATAGGTGGGAGACTGTGAAACTATGACGCTAGTTGTGGTGGAGTCGTTGTTGAAATACCACTCTGATCGGATTGGATACCTGAACCTTGGCCCATGATCTGGGTTGGGGACAGTGCCTGGTGGGTAGTTTAACTGGGGCGGTTGCCTCCTAAAATGTAACGGAGGCGCCCAAAGGTTCCCTCAGCCTGGTTGGCAATCAGGTGGTGAGTGTAAGTGCACAAGGGAGCTTGACTGTGAGACTGACAAGTCGAGCAGGGACGAAAGTCGGGACTAGTGATCCGGCACCTACTTGTGGAAGTGGTGTCGCTCAACGGATAAAAGGTACCCCGGGGATAACAGGCTGATCTTCCCCAAGAGTCCATATCGACGGGATGGTTTGGCACCTCGATGTCGGCTCGTCGCATCCTGGGGCTGGAGTAGGTCCCAAGGGTTGGGCTGTTCGCCCATTAAAGCGGCACGCGAGCTGGGTTCAGAACGTCGTGAGACAGTTCGGTCTCTATCCGCCGCGCGCGTTGAAACTTGAAGAAGGCTGTCCCTAGTACGAGAGGACCGGGACGGACGTACCTCTGGTGTGCCAGTTGTTCCGCCAGGAGCAGGGCTGGTTGGCTACGTACGGAAGGGATAACCGCTGAAAGCATCTAAGCGGGAAGCCTGTTTTAAGATGAGGTTTCTGTTGAGGTTCCCTACAGACTATAGGGTTGATAGGCCAGACCTGTACGCATTGTAAGATGTTAAGGCTACTGGTACTAATACACCAACAAACAAACACAACCAACACATGTTGTTGGTTTGTAACACGTAACGAGAAAAATTGACTCTTGTCGCACAGACAAAAATCAAGCACACCCTTGTGGTGTGAACGCGTCCACTATGCAGTATCTGACACAACACCCCTGGCATCAGAACATGTTGTTCCGATGATTTGTCGGTGGCGATAGCGGCAGGGAAACGCCCGGTTACCCATTCCGAACCCGGAAGCTAAGCCTGCCCGCGCTGATGGTACTGCACCCGGGAGGGTGTGGGAGAGTAAGTTACCGCCGACAATTAAACAAAACACAACTAAATACTAAGAGGAAGGCTAGCAGGCGACATCATGTTGCTGTTAGCCTTCCTTTCTTGCGTTTTCTACCCCTCATTCGCCCGTAACGTAACGAGGCACGGGCGAAAAAGAGAATGTTAGAAGGCCAACGACGTATGAAAATGTCGGGGCTTCCCGTTGAGAGGATCTGTAAAGGCTAATTCGGCTGCGGTAAGATGCATCGGGACATTCATATCTTCCGCATCTACAGGATAGATAACTGGGTAGACAGGATCGCCCAGGATAGGAACACCAGCCGCCCACATATGCAGCCTAAGCTGATGTGTCTTCCCGGTTTCGGGAGATAAGGAATAGCGTGCCAACTGCGGCTGACTGCCGTGAATGTCTTCCACCGCTTTCTGCTCGGAAGAAGTCAACGGCGTAATGCAACTCAGGTTGGTAATGGCGTTGATTTCACCTGGTTCGATTCGGCCTTGAATCTCCCCGGGTGTCTTCTCCATCCGTGATTGCCACACCAAGGGAGTATCTAAAACTTGGTGCTCGGCGATGGCACTGTAGGTCTTGTGTACCTCGCGACGGGCAAATAGAGTTTGGTAGGCACCGCGGACTTCGCGACGTTTGGTAAACAGTAAAAGCCCTGAGGTCAGACGGTCCAAACGGTGTGCCGGAGCGAGGTCATCGATACCGGTGCTTCGGCGTAATTTGACCGTCGCGGTTTCCACGATGTGGCGTGCCCGCGGCATGGTCGCCATAAAAGGTGGTTTATCGGCAACCAGGATGTCGTTGTCTTCATAGACAATAGGAATGTCATAAGGCACCGGGGTTTCCGGTGCTGGAGTTCGATAGAAAAAGACATCTTGCTCCGCCGATAATAGGGTTTCGGGGGAGATCGGGGTGGCATCGAAAAGCACGACCTCTTGGTCGGCAAAACGTTTCAGCAATGCTTCCCGGTCATCATCAGGGTGACGGTGCCGTTGAGTCTGAATTACCTCCATAAGAAAGTCCGCCGCCTTAATCGGGGATACTTCCTCTGGCACGCGAACACGCGTAGGGTTCAGCCCATCTTTGATCGGCAATGGGATGTAGCCCCTGCGCTGATGCGGTAATCTGTTTCCCATGGACTATAAAGAACTCCTTGACTCAGCTGTAGAATTTTCTTCCGATGGTATCGGAGCAATCATGCTCAAAATCGCTGAATTTTTCTACACCATTTTGTATCCATCGAATGCAGACCCAGCAACGCCGGGCTCTCCTGCAGCTTTAGAGTCTAAAGTGGACTCTGCGATGCAGCTAAAAGATGCTCTGGTTTCTCTGTAATTCCGAGAAGAGTTCAGAGTACTGCCCACCGATTAGGGTATAACAACCCCTGCCACCGGTAATAAACAGCTATACTTAAGTCTAGGAAATGAAATTATTTCATCCCCGTAGATTGTCGCCTGACCAGTGCGGAATTGCCGTCAACTGGCTAAAACCGAGGAAGGGAACATCATGGCCAAAGAAGACATCGTTGTTGTAGCAGTAGACGGGTCGGAAGCCTCCAAAAACGCCGTCCTGTGGGCAGCTAACACCGCAACCAAGCGCGGCATCCCGCTGCGCATCGCATCGAGCTACACCATGCCTCAGTTCCTCTACGCGGAGGGAATGGTTCCACCGAAGGAGCTCTACGAAGACCTCCAGAATGAGACCGCTTCTCGCATTGAGGAGGCTCGCGTCATCGCGCACGAGGCCTTCCCAGATCTGAAAATCGGGCACACCATTGCTGAGGGCTCTCCAATTGATATGTTGTTGGAGCTTTCACACGATGTCACCATGATTGTCATGGGTTCCCGTGGCATGGGTGGACTCTCCGGCATGGTTATGGGCTCGGTTTCGGCAAACGTCGTCTCCCACGCACATTGCCCAGTTGTTGTCGTTCGTGAGAACAACGCGGTGACCGCTGATAACAAGTACGGCCCTGTGGTTGTCGGCGTGGATGGCTCGGAAGTATCCGGCAAGGCAACTGCGTACGCTTTCCGCGAGGCGCAGGCGCGTGGAGCAGAGCTTGTCGCCATCCACACCTGGATGGATATGCAAGCACAGACTTCGCTGGCAGGTCTGGCCGCAGCACAGGCCGAGTGGGGCGAGATTGAAAAGGAACAGGGTGAGCTGCTTTCAGAGCGCCTCGAGCCTTTTGAAAATGAGTACCCAGACGTGAAGGTTACCCGCATCATTGCCCGTGACCGTCCAGTTCGCGCGCTTGCCGATGCCGCCCAGGGCGCCCAGTTGGTCGTCGTTGGTTCGCACGGCCGCGGTGGTTTCCGTGGCATGCTGCTGGGCTCGACCTCACGCGCACTGTTGCAGTCCTCTCCTTGCCCAGTGATGGTTGTCCGTCCAGAGTCCTACATCGGTGACGAAGAAGGACAAGACGACAAGTAGGTCAGGCAAGCATCTAGCTTCGGCTTTGATTTGGCTCCAGCTTCTTAAAATGGCAAGTTGGAGCCTTTCTTTTTTATTACAGTTCGCAAACAATACCACTACGAACATTTACATCGGTCACATAAGGTGGCATCATGGTTAATATAGCCTTTTAGCTTCACCAACGAAGTTACAAGGCTGGGCTCGATCTGATAAAGAGAATGACACAAACAATTGATTTGAGCTGAAACTAGAGTCTCATAGAGGCCTACGGCTGTTTCAGCACGCAAGGAGGAAAGAACTCATGAGTATTATCGGCTGGATTATTATCGGTGCTATCGCTGGCTTCTTGGCAGAAAAGATTATGAAGCGCGATCACGGTCTGTTGACCAACATCGTCGTAGGTATTGTCGGTGGTGTTATCGGTGGTTGGTTGCTCTCGCTAGTTGGCTTGGGCAGCGGCGGCTGGATCTGGACACTGATCACGGCAGTTATCGGCGCTTGTCTGCTGCTGTGGGTAGTAGGGGCAATTCGCTCGAAGACTGCGAACTAGTATTGGGATCACAGCCCTTGGCTGCGGGTAGTGAATAGATACCCACCCAAAAATTAGCGAACAAACCGGTTTGTCTATATTGTATAGATGAACCGGTTTAGTTGTGCCTGCACCCAGGAAGGATGTCAAAGTGACCCAAAAGAAGTCGCGCCGTAATCGCCCGAGTCCTCGTCACCGTCTGTTGGCATCTGCAACGAACCTTTTTACAACCGAAGGCATCCGCGTTATCGGTATTGACCGTATCCTGCGTGAAGCCGATGTGGCCAAAGCCTCGCTCTATTCGCTCTTTGGCTCTAAAGACGCGCTCGTTATTGCTTATGTGGAAACGCTCGATGAGCAATACCGCGAAGCTTGGGCAGAACGCACCGCAGAGGTTGCTGACCCGCAAGGTAAAATTCTCGCCTTTTTCGACATGGCTATTGAAGAAGAACCCGGTAAGGAATTCCGTGGTTCGCACTTTCTTAATGCAGCGGGCGAATACCCACGGCCGGAAACTGATGCCGAGCGCGGCATTGTAGAAGCCTGTCTGGAGCACCGTCGTTGGATGCATTCGACGATGACGGAGCTGCTCAACGAAATTAACGGCTACCCTTCTGGAAGCCAGGCAGACCAGCTGCTGATCTTCTTAGACGGCGGCATGTCGGGTGCGCGTTTGATGCGCGATATCAAGCCTTTGAATACTGCGCGTGACTTGGCGGTCCACATGCTTTCAGAACCGCCAGCGGATTACTCCATTTAGTCGTCTGTCTTTTGGACGTCTGAGTCTTTAACGTCAGCGTTTTCAACCTCTTCAGCGGAGTCCTTGGTCTTCGCCTTCTTCTTTTGGGCCAACTTTGCTTGGCGTTCCTCACGGCGTTTGGCCATACGAATCTTGTTAGCTTCGCGGCGGATTTCCGCAGTTTTCTTATTCTCTGCCTTGGTCGCTGCCTTGTGCTCTTTCTTTTCGGCGGATGGCAACTTGCGGAATTCCCTGAAATCCGTGATGGATTCGCGGCGCATGTTATGGACGTCATCGGTAAGCGGGTAGTTTTTCGCTAGCGCGATTTGGCACACGATGGTCAGGGACAATGTGAATAGGTTCGTGCAGAACCAGTAGAAGATAACGGCCAGAGGAATAGGACCATTCATCGCCAGACTCCACAACAGGATCGGGATGAATGGAATCAAAATCAGCATCAAGATAAAGACGCGGCGGGTTAGCTTTGAGTT
Source organism: Corynebacterium stationis (assembly GCF_001941345.1). Lineage (NCBI taxonomy): Bacteria > Bacillati > Actinomycetota > Actinomycetes > Mycobacteriales > Corynebacteriaceae > Corynebacterium > Corynebacterium stationis. The sequence continues at coordinate 2,645,378 of NZ_CP009251.1, read as the reverse complement.
GAAGTCGGTGGTCCAGAAGCTGCGCGTGGTGGAGATGCAGAGGTTGATGACGGTAAAAGCAATCGCCAGCACCAGCCACGGCAAGGCTTTCTCACGTACTAGGGCAGGTTCAACGGCCAAATCAGTCGCCCAGGAATCAGGCATGGAGATAAACGCCGGAATGGGCACGCCGTTGAGCATCGTGTCGCGGAAAGAATCGACTTCTTCGGCGGTAATGAAGCCGATGCTGCCGTTGAAAGTCGGGCGAGCCATACGCAACACTACTTGGTAAAGGCCTAAGAAAACCGGCAGCATGATCAGGGGCGGCAGACAGCCAATCGCAGGATTGTAGTCGTGCTCTTTGTGCATCGCGTCGATGGCATCTTGGTTCGCCTGAAACTCTTCGGGGGTAGTTGCAGTAGGTAGCGCAGCCTTGCGCGGGCGTAGCAGCGCAGAGATGCGCCCAGCCTTAACTGAGTACCACGTCAGTGGCGCGATAAGTGATCGTACGGTGAGAACTAGCAGGACAATGGATACAAGCCACGCAGTTTGTTCGTCGAAGAAATGATGCGTGAGCAAATGCCACAGCTTCATGATTCCCGAAACTGGGTAGACAAATATATCGAGCATTTGTGCCTTTCTGCGTGGGTCTTTCCGCTCACTATAATTTCAATTATGGAAAAATCCCGCATAAGCTTACGCCAAATTTTAGGTGAGCTGCTATTAACAGCCGGCGCTGTGCTATTGCTTTTTGCGTTTTATGAAGCGTTTTGGACAAATGTGGAATCTGGAAAGTTGCAGGAGCAGGCTCAAGAGCAGCTCGATGAAACTTGGCAAAATCCCCGTAAGCAGCTTAGCCCGAAGCTCGGCGAAGCTTTTGCTCGGATGTACATCCCGGCTTTCGGCGATGATTTTCAGTTCGCGATCGTTGAAGGCACCGATGAAAATGACCTGCTGCGCGGACCTGGGCGCTATGAACAAACTCAGATGCCGGGCGAGGAAGGTAATTTCGCGGTTGCGGGCCACCGCGTGGGCAAGGGAGCGCCGTTTAATGATTTAGGCTCGCTGGAGACTTGCGATGCCATCGTGGTGGAGACACAAACCGCCTGGGTGACCTACCGCGTGCTGCCGATTGCGGGGGATGAGGCGCCGCGGTTGGATTGTTTAAGCTCGGAGCAGCAGGACAAGTTGCAGTCAGAATATTCCCACGTGCAGGGTCGGCACATTACGGTGCCGGGAGATGTTTCGGTGTTGGATCCGGTGCCATCGCTTAGCGGTGCCATCGCGAGCGAAGGCATTTTAACGCTTACTACCTGCCACCCACAGTTTTCCAATGCCGAGCGCATGATTATTCACGCGATGGAAGTAGAAAACCTGCCCAAGACTGCTGGTGCTACCAATAACCAACGCCCTGCAGCATTAGAAGAAACCGCATAGGAGAAATCATGTACCGCGCTCTATGGAATCTGTTACCTGGATCCGCACCGGTGAAAGCGCTCTTAGCTATCGCGTTTGCAATCGGAGTATTTTTCTTGCTCATGGAGGTTGTCTTCCCGCAGATCTCGCTGGTGATGCCTTATAACGACGTCGCTGTGTAACGGAAAATACCGGAAAGGTAATTTAGCGGGACGGTATTCACAACCCTAAGTTGATAATGACCTGCTTGGCGATGGTTTCGGCTTTAACAGATTGTTCTTGATTGCTCCACACCACCACGGCCATGGAGTCTTTGGCCACGGCGAAGACGCTGCCGGCGCCGGTGGGGATACCGCCAAGCGCGCCGCGACCTCCGTCCCACTCGCCGTATTCGGCGGGCGAGGTGGAATCGATAGGCGCTGCGAAATCAACGACTTCCATGGCTTGTCCGAAGCTTGACAACCTACGAACCATCACGATGAGCTGAGGCTCATCAGGGTAGGAATAAAACACGCATGCTGGCGGGTTAAAGCGTGTATCCACCCCAAAATCGGTCACGCGCTGGCCATTGGCATCCGCCACGAACTGCGTATCCAGGTACGGGCATGCTTCCTGTCCGCCGCGGCCGACCTCCGGAAGGGCATCGACCGCGAGCCCATCACGAGGTGCGACCGGCGCACTCGATATTGCCGGCGACGAGGGCGATGATTCGGAGGTATTGTTGGGGTCGGTGGGCGTGTCTGCGGCGCAGGAGGAGAGAACTCCTGCTGCAACTACCAGGGAGATTGCTCGGGGAAGTAGGCTCAATGGCATGAGTTACAGTCTAGATCAGGACGAGCTAGAAGCCATCGAGTCCTCTGAGGGCGCAGAAATCATGCGCAACGGCGTGCATATTCTCACCGCGACAATCCTCGTGGTGGCAATTTTGATGTCGGTGCGCATGGACCTGTCGCTCGCCGTGCTGAATTTGGTACTGCTCTCGCTGTTTGCTGGGCTGTATTTTGTAGGCAGCTACTATCTGGAGCGCATGACTGGCGTCTGGAAATTAGCGTGGTTGATAGCGCTGACGGTTGTGTGGATAGCCGATATTCTGGTTGCTTCTGCAGGCATCTACCTGCTCTTCGTGCTGTTTTTCTTGTATTTGCGTGTACTCGGAATGGTCTGGGGCAGCATCTCAGTGATTTTTGGAACCGCGGTATCCGTTGGTATTCAAATTCCGCAGGGTCTGACCTTTGGCGGGGTGATGGGGCCTGTCGTTTCCGCGCTGGTCACCGTGGCGATTTTTTATGCCTTTACGCGCCTTCATGAGATTAATACTGAGCGCACGGCATTGATTCGGGAATTGATGGAAACGCGCGAGCAGCTGGCAGAGACCGAGCGCGCGGCTGGTGTCGCGGGGGAGCGCCAGCGCATTGCCCATGAAATTCATGACACGCTCGCGCAAGGACTATCGTCGATACAAATGCTCTTGCATGCGGCTAACCGGGATTTAGACGGTGATATTAACGTGGATAAAGCACGTGAGCGCATTGGCCTGGCGCGACAAACCGCGGCGGATAATCTCCAAGAAGCCCGCGCCATGATTGCCGCGCTGCAGCCGGCAGCGCTGTCGCAAACCTCACTGGTGGGTGCGTTGGACCGAATGGCACAAGGCTTTGCCGCAGCGGCGGACCTTAATATCGAGGTGGAAGCAGATGGTGAGGTTACTCAGCTGCCGATGAAGCTCGAAGCCGTCTTGCTGCGCATCGCACAGGGGGCTGTGGGTAATGTGGCAAAACATGCTCAGGCTACGCGCGCGCGAATTACAGTGTCTTATTCTGACGACGCGGTGCGAGTAGACATCGTCGACAATGGCGTCGGTTTTGATGTGAAAGCCGTCGAGTCACGCCCGGCAGGCTTGGGACACATTGGTCTTGCGGCTATGAAACGGCGTGCGGAAGAAGTCTCGGGCGAAGTAGTAATTGAATCGAGCCCAGGCAACGGAACTGCAGTCAGCGTTAGTGTACCCTTAACAACGAACGCCCATTAAACTTTTGGTGGACGATACATAGCAAAAAGGAGTGATGAAGTGATTCGTGTCTTGCTAGCTGACGACCACGAAATCGTTCGTCTGGGCCTTCGTGCAATTTTGGAAGAAGCCCAAGACATTGAAGTGGTCGGCGAGGTAGCCACAGCCGAGGCTGCGATCACCGCGGCCCAAGCAGGCGGAATCGACGTCATCTTGATGGACCTGCGTTTCGGCGCAGGTATTGAAGGAACCCGCGTGATGGGTGGTGCCGAGGCAACCCAGCGGATCCGTCAGGCGATGGATAAACCGCCGAAGGTGCTAGTGGTGACAAACTACGACACGGACGCCGATATCCTCGGTGCCATCGAAGCAGGCGCTGTTGGCTACCTGCTCAAAGATGCGCCGCCGCTGGAGCTCACCAACGCGGTGCGTTCCGCAGCCGAGGGTGATTCCGCGCTGTCGTCGATGGTCGCTGACCGTTTGATGACCCGCGTGCGCACCCCGCGCTCCTCGCTGACCCCGCGCGAGCTAGAGGTTCTGCAACTAGTCGCAGGTGGCTCCTCGAACCGCGAAATCGGCCAGGAACTGATGCTTTCGGAAGCAACCGTGAAATCGCACCTCGTGCACATCTACGACAAGTTAGGCGTGCGCTCTCGCACCTCTGCTGTCGCAGCTGCCCGCGAGCAGGGTGTGCTTTAGCGCTATGCGCTTCAGCACACGCCACGCGGAGCTACCAGAACACGTTAAGTCCTAGCGGCACACGCCGGGCTTGGCATCAAAATGACCTTGGGAAGTAAATTCTCCAAGGTCATTATTCTTTGGCGTTAAATTCGGCTTGACCGAATTTAACCCCGGGTGATGCGGTCCTGGATTTCTTGGGTCACCATATCGATCTCGCGGTTAATCGAGCTGTGCGCGCGGCGGCGCTGCTGTGGGGTCATGAGCTCGGCGTTATCAACGGCAGCATCAAGGTCATCGAGGCGTTCTTTGATGTCACGCTTGAAACCCGCCGGCAAGGAACCATTCTCATCAAGTGTGTTGCGGATACCTTGGGTGCGGGCCTTGATAGAAGCGCCGTGGCCAGCGAAAGAAGCGAGCTGATCGGTAGTGACACCGGCCTTTTTCGCGCGGCTTTGCTCGAATTGCTGGCGGCCGGAGACAATAGCGCGGTAAAGCAAAGGCAACAGCAAAGGAGCGGCAGTGCGCGCCGCGCCGGCGTAGCGTTTGACGTTATCGGTATTAAAGCGGCCCGCGCGCAGCTTTTCCAATTCGGTCTTAGCAAGGTTAAGCTCATGCTTGCGGCGCTGCTTTAGCCCCTTCTCTTCGGACTTAACCAGCTGCTTCTCCTGATTGGCCAGAAGCTTCTGCTGGCGCTTGCGCGCCTTGTCTGCGGACTTGACCTCGGCTTTCGCCTTGGTTTTTGCCGCCTTCAACTCAGCTTTAGCGGCGCGACGTGACTTGCGGAATTTCTTCAGAAGGCTCATGGATTAGTTTCCGTCCATTTCTTTTGTTCATCAAGTGCAGTACTTATTGTATTTACTGTATTCAACATTACCTTGATGAGTGGGTTAAGCTCATGAGAGTGGAAAAACAGGTACGTGCGTCAGATCTCGTGGGCTGCCGATATCGGCTCGTCCAGCGTCGCACCCACCCCGAGGTCCCGCGCACCGATGCAGCACAAGCCCGTGCCGCACGCTATGACGCCGCGCGTGAGGCCGTGTGGGAGAAATTCCCCCGCAAATCAGATTCGCGTCGCAGAGTTTTTCGTCGCATCGATCTGGGTCCTCTTCCCGCTGAAGATCCGAGGCTGCGTTCTTTAGAGACCTTAGAAGCTCTCGCCACTGGCGCAACGCACATCACCGGTGCAGTCTTCACCAATGAGAAGTGGCTGGTGGGGGTGGATATGTTGGTGCGCGAGGGGGCATCGACAAGCGAAAGCTCCTATACCCCGGTGATGGTCTCTACCCACCGTGTGGCGCGCAAACATGACTCCGTGAAAATTCTGGGCGTGCCCACCCACCGGCTGGGCTTAAGTGAGCCTTTAGAACTTGGTTATAAGCCGCGGCACCACGTGCTTGATGGCTACCATTTGGCGATGGCCGCGCGGGCGCTCGAAGACCTAGGGCTGAATTCGGGCCGTGGTGCGCTGGTAGGCCAAGACCAGTCTCTGGCCTTTTATTCTGATACCGCAAGCTACCAGCCAGCCTTGGACGCGGCTTTGGCGGCGGTGGAGCCGGCGAACCTGCCCACCCAGCCGCGGCGGGTCAAAGAGTGTGCTAGCTGCCGCTTTTGGCCTTTGTGTGAACCAGAGCTCAAAGCCATGGATGATATCAGCCTCTTTCTCCCTGGCGACCGCGCGCGAGCATATCGCGAAGACGGAATTAATACGGTGCAAGGGCTTATCGATGCCTCCCTCGGCCTTCCTTCACAGCTCGCCTCCGCGTGGCGCGACGGCACAGTGTTATTAGCCCACGGAGATATCACCATGCCGCGTGCCGATGTTGAAATTGATGTGGACATGGAAGCGTACATGGACCAAGGCGCATACCTGTGGGGTGCGTGGATGGACGGTACCTACTACGACTTCGTCACCTGGGAGAAGCTGGGTTCCAAGGCTGAGGCGCATAATTTCGCGGACTTTTGGACCTGGTTGATGGAAAGGCGTGACGAGGCGCATGCGGCGGGCAAGACTTTTGCTGCCTATTGCTACTCGGCGCACGGTGAAAACCACTGGATGCGCATGTCAGCGCAGCGTTTTCATGAGCACACCCCGGGCGTTCCCTCAGTGGAGGAAGTCAACGCGTTTATCAATTCAGGTGAATGGGTGGACATGTTCGTCCACGTGAAGAAGAACTTCGACGGTCCCTATGGTTTGAGCCTGAAGACGGTGGCACCACAGGCTGGTTTTAACTGGGAGCAGGGCGATTTCGACGGCGAAGAATCCGTCAACGCGCGCCGGGTTGCTATTGGCATAGATGAGACGGCAATGCGTGCGCGGGAGATGCTATTGACCTATAACGCCGATGACGTGCAGGCAACGCTCGCGGTGCGTGAGTGGATGAGCGATAACGCGCCGGGCGTCCCACGTCTGTGATTTATCGGTAGAGGAGGCAACGAATCTGTAGCTGCTTACACCGCAACGGGCTCTTTAACACGGCTGGTGGATTTCAGCAGCCATGCGCCGATGAGGATGACCGCGACGGTGAAACAGGAGATAAAGGCGATAAAGCCAGTCCACGAGGTGGCTTCAAAGACAAGGCCGGACGCAGCGCCGACGGCGGACGAGCCGGCGTAGTAGCACAGCAGATACATGCTGGACGCCTCAGCGCGGTTGGTGGCAGCGGCGTGGCCGACCCAGCCAGAGGCGGTGGAGTGGGCCGCGAAAAAGCCCGCGGTAAAAATGAACATGCCGGCCAACAGCACCGGCAGCGGCCCGAGTGTCATCACAATGCCCAAGGCATACAGCACTGAGGAGACAACGAAAGTCTTGCTGTGGCCGTATTTATTGATGATGGTGCCCACACGTGCTGATGACCACGTGCCCGCCAGATACATCAAAAACACCAGGCCCGTCAGTGTCACTGGTAAGCCAAAGTGGTGGATGAGCCGGAATGTAATGAAGTTATACATGGAGACAAAAGCGCCCATGCCTAAGAAGGCGAAAAGGAAAAGCAGGCCGAGCTCCAGATTGCGCCAGTGATTAATCATCGCGCGTATTTCGGCTTTAAAGTGCAGCTGCTTAGGCCGGAAGTTTTCCTGTTTAGGCAGCAAAATGACAAAGAGCACAGCGAAAATCGCTGACACTGCCGCAGATCCCAACAGTGCGCCGCGCCAGCCGGTAAAGTCCAGCAGCCCGGTGGGAATCAGGCGGCCGGCGATTCCGCCGAGGGTATTGCCGGCGATGTACAGTCCCATCGCGCGCGGCAAGATATCCTCGTCGAGTTCTTCTGACAACCACGCCATCGCCACAGCCGGGGCACCGGCCAAAACAGCCCCCTGTAGTGCGCGGACGGCAATGATAGCCAAAACATTCTCGCCAACCAGTGGCACTGCAAAAGCCAAGATGGTAGCGAGTACTACAGAGATAACCAATAGCCGCCCGCGTCCAAAACGCTCAGACAAGATAGATAGCGGCACGATGCACAGCGCCAAAGCACCGGTCGCAGCAGAAACGGTCAGCGCGGCCTCAGTCGGGGTAAAGCCCAGCACTTCGACGAAGGTCGGCAGCATAGCCTGGGTGGAGTACAGACCTGAAAAGATTGCCAAGCCCACAAAGAGCACGGCGACCATGGCGCGGGTATTTCTTTGCATGTACCTATAGTCCCTCACCGCGAAGTATGAGTAAAATGCATTTTAGTACCCAGTTCAATGCGTAGCGTGCATAAGTGACCGTGCCAGGGAGAAGCCCATGAATTTTCACGACATTGAAGGATTTCTGGCGATCGTGCGCGCAGTGGATGCCGGGGAGAATCTCACCGACGCCGCGGATGACCTGTATCTTTCGCAATCTGCCTTAACTCGCAGGCTGCAGCGACTAGAGCAGGAGCTGGGCACTTCTTTGTTTGAGCGCCATGGCCGCAAGTTGGCCCTAAACACCCGTGGGCAGGCATTTTTGCCGCACGCACAAGCCATGATCGATGAACGCACGCAGGCAATAGATAACGTCGCACGCTTGATGGATCCGGGACGCGGCCGTGTGCGCCTAGATTTCATGCACTCCTTGGGCACCTGGATGGTGCCTGACCTTTTGCGTAGCTACCGGCAGATGTACCCGCATGTGCAATTTGCGCTGCACCAAGGAGCGGCGCAGTATTTGACGGATCGGATTCGCGCTGGGGTCAGTGATATCGCGCTCGTGGGCCCGAAGCCACAGGATCTGGCCGCGCCGGGCCAAGTTCAGCTGCGCTGGCACCAGTTGGAGATGCAACGGCTGGCGATTGCGGTGCCGGAAGGGCATTGGGCATCGACAAGAAAAAGCATCGCCATGGCAGAGCTTGCCGATGAACCCTTTATCGGTATGTTGCCTGGCTACGGCACGCGCATGCTATTAAATTCTTTGGCTGCTGAGGCGGGCTTTGTGCCGCGGTTCGTGTTTGAATCCATGGAACTGACCACGGTCTCCGGGCTGGTCACCGCTGGTTTGGGCTGCGCACTGCTGCCTTTAGACGACCCGTATCTAAATGCCACAAACTTAATTCCACTCGAGCCCGCGCGCTACCGTGAACTCGGCATGGTGTGGCGCGACGGAGATGATGCCCCGCCGGTGAAACAATTCCGGGATTTTATTAGGGCGTCGGGGAATCAGGGATAAATAGGTCCTCGATGGCGCAATCGAACTGCGCGGCAAGCTGGAACGCGAGCGGCAGTGAGGGATCGTAGCGGCCTTTTTCAATACTGATGATGGTCTGGCGGGAAACGCCCAAGGCATCGGCAAGCTTTTGTTGCGAAAGACCGTGCTGCTCGCGCAGGGATTTCAAGTTATTGTCCATAGTCTTAGTAGGGCCGGCTTATGAATCGCGGCGCTTGTTGAGATAGTAGCTGCCGCCGAAAGCAACCAGGATAAAGACGTAGCTGGCGATCGCGAATGCGCCTAGCGAAAGCTTCACGTCCGTAAAGGCACTGGCTACCCCCAAGGCGCCGATGGCGAACAAAATGATGTGGAACGTATTCTGCGTCGCGTTGTCATACCACGTGGACTCAATGGAGTCTTCGGGGTTCGGTGTAGCGCCCACGATAGTGTCGCGGTCGACCATGAATACCCACGCTCCTGCCGATGCTACGGGGAACAAGCACAGCGTGAAGACGCCGAGGTACAACCCTATGGATTCTTCCGGATGCACAATCGCCCAGAGAATTAACGCCGCCGCAAAAGCGGCCGCCAAACCGGCCACTATGGAACCGGCGATCAGTGCCGCCGGCGAACCGCCGAACTTCGAGCGCCCGAAACGAGACCGCGGCTTGGGCTGCTCCACGTTATTTGCTGCGCCATGTGCTGCCGTGGTGTTCATGAGAATTGCTCCTCTTGGAAGTGGTGTGCGTGTGAACTAACCTCAGCATATGTAAAGCGCCCTTTGCGTGTCAAGGGAACTTTACAGGTTTGGTTGGGTGGCGGCGCGACTGTATTAGACGTGTAGGCCTTCTGCCAGCGCTAATAGCTCAGGATCGTCTAAAGTCAGCGAGCCCAAATGAACCGCCGCTGGCTGGAAACGGCCCGGCACCGGCCACGGCAATGAAATCGCGCAGGTACCCGCGATATTGAACAACGATGTCCACGGCACCCATTTGGCTTGGGCTGCGAAGTTCTCTGCCGGCGGCAGGGATGAGAATGCGCCAATCTTTGGCGGATCGGATGCGATGGTGGGATTGAGAATGACATCCACACCCCAATGCTCTGCGAGCTTGCCTTTCAACTCGCGGGCGTAGACTTCGGACCCCGTGACCTGTTCTGGCGTTACCTTAAGCCCCTTTTCGCGCAGCCACTCAGCGATGTAGTCATAGTGCTCCAATTCCACTAACCGATGCGAAAATAGGTTGGTGAAATGCCCGAAAGTTATCTCGGCTTCTGGCCAGTCGCCGACCTCGATGATGTCGTGGCCGGCATCGGCAAGCTGCTGTGCGGCCTCTGCCACTGCCGTGAGGTACTCCTGCTGCACCTGTGTCTTAGCGATAATTGGGGTGGTCAGCACGCCGATACGAAGTTTGCGCTCTAGACGCGGCTCAATCTGGTGCAAAAATGCCTGGTCTTGCACGGAAGTAGTCAAGTAGCCATGCACGGCGAGCGTATCGGCGGATGGCTTGAATCCGACAATTCCGCAGGCAGCCGCCGGAATACGAATGGATCCACCCGCGTCAGAGGCGTGTGCGGCGCGCACCAGCCCGCGCGCCACCATCGCTGCCGCACCGCCCGAGGAACCACCTGGTGTATGTCCTGGCCAGATTGGGTTATCTACCGCCGGCAGGTCGCGTGGCTCGGCATCCACGGTTAATCCCAGCTCTGAAGACACCGACTTTCCAGGAATGCGTGCTCCGCGCGCTTCGTAGGCGGTGATGAAAGGGTCTGTCTCCGTTGCCATGCGCGTGCGCGCCTTGGAGCCGAAGGTGGTGGGCATACCTGCAACGTCATAAAGGTCTTTGGCCGGGATAATCCACCCCGACAAATCGCCTTGCGCTACCGGCTCGCGGTCAAGGGCAATATAGGAAAATCCGTGTTCTTCCGGAGTGAGATGGTCCAGGGCATTGGCAAGATCTGAAATTGATTCCGTCATGCGCCCCATCATAGAGCCAGCACAGGGCAAGCTGGTCGGAGCAGAAGGTGGCAGTTAAGTCACTCATTTATTTTACGGGCAGGTGGGCGAGCTACTTGTACTTCATTGTCCCTAGGGCTTATGCCCAAATCTGTTCTCGTGGTTGAGCCGTCTAGTTCAATTTCAACGACAACTGTGCTGATTAGGCCGTTCTTCTCAGTGAGGTGTATTTCGACGTAATCACTTGATGCTGACACCGATAAATCTCCGCTGAGCTCGAAGCTTCCTCCCTTAGCTAATTGTGAACATGGGACGGCGGCTAATGCCTGGTTGTCGGATAGCTGCTGAAAGATTGGGGCTTTATTAAACCAAAATAATGGTGCTACTGGAGTGTTGGAGAGTTCCGCTTCCGCGAATAGTAGGAACATATCGTCATCGGCGCCAACATATAAGTCATCTTCAACCAAGTATGACGTGGGGTATTGCGTGCTCACGCCGTCTACAACTTGAGATCCCGAAATGACCGCGGAATTTTCCCAAACATTAATCGCAGCCTTCAAATGGGCACTGAGGAAACCTTGCCCATTCTGAGAGGTAATGAAAGATTCCACATCTAGGAACTCGGTTTCACAGGTCTGAGATATAACCCCTCGCCAGTGCTGTGTCATCGTCACGGGAAAGTACTCAAATGCCAAAACCCCTGCCGGAACTTCTGAAAATCAGAAGAAGCCGGCAGGGGCAGGTGTGTTTCCGCGCACTAAAGGCTGCGCTAAGAAACTTTAATTACTTGGACGCAGCTGCGAAACGCTCTGCAACGTCATCCCAGTTGAAGACGTTCCAGACTGCCTTAACGTAGTCAGCCTTAACGTTCTTGTACTGCAGGTAGAAAGCGTGCTCCCACATATCGAGCATAAGCAGTGGGGTGAAGTCTACAGAAACATTGCCCTGCTGATCGGTCAGCTGCTGAATGATCAGGCGGCCTGCGATGTGATCGTAACCAAGAACCGCCCAGCCGGAGCCCTGCAGGCCAAGTGCTGCAGCAGAGAAGTGAGCCTTGAACTTGTCGAAGGAACCGAAGTCGCGGTTGATAGCTTCTGCCAAGTCGCCGGTTGGCTCGCCGCCACCGTTTGGAGAAAGGTTCTTCCAGAATACGGAGTGGTTGGTGTGGCCACCCAAGTTGAACGCCAGGTTCTTGGACAGTGCGCGAACCTTATCTGGGTTTGCGTCACCGTTGCGCTCTGCTTCCAAAGCCTCAAGAGCAGCGTTTGCGCCAGCTACGTAGGTAGCGTGGTGCTTGGAGTGGTGCAGCTCCATGATCTCAGCGGAGATGTGTGGCTCCAGTGCGTCATAAGCGTAATCAAGTTCTGGTAGTTCATAAACAGCCATGAGTGTTTCCTTTCGTTGGGTACGTATCCCATGATATTCCGAAACAATATTTTGGCAACGATATTGTGCCCGAATACTGTGAACTTGCTGGTCGGGGAATTTTTAGGTGGTGGTGTATGTTGATTAAAAACAGAAAGGAGACGATTTCTATGTCGTTCTTATTTGCACCTACCCCTCAACTTGTTGCTAAAGAAGATGCATTACCCGGCCGCGCAGAACCTATCTTGGAGCCTAAGCCGCATGCGGTTTTAGGCACTCCGATTACCGGTCCGTGGAAGGAAGGTCAACGCTCCCTATTAGTAGCGCTGGGATGTTTCTGGGGTCATGAAAAAATGTACTGGGAGACAGATGGGGTGGAATCTACATCGGTAGGCTATGCCGGCGGTACCACCCCCAACCCGACTTATTTTGAGGTCTGCCGTGGCCAAACCAATCACGCTGAGGTCGTAGAAATTACCTATGACCCGGAAAAGATTAGCCTGAAGGAACTCGTGGTGATGGCGCTTGAAGCCCACGACCCAACCCAGGGCTTTAGGCAAGGTAATGACGTGGGCACCCAGTACCGTTCCGCGTTTTATCCACGTACTCAGGAAGAACTGGAAATCATCCAGGAACTGGTGGATAGCTATGACAAGAAGCTCGCCGAAAACGGCTTTGGCGCCATGACCACTGAGGTCAAACTGCTCAGTGACACTGACTCTGGCGAGTACTATCTAGCAGAAGACGAGCACCAGCAATACCTCTACAAGGTGCCTAATGGCTACTGCCCACACCACTCCACCGGCGTGAAGTGCGATTAGTTTGTGCCAATTAGCTGGGGTGATCGCGTATCCACTTCTCCGCGCGCTGCGCTAGCCGCGGAGTCAGTGGTGCTCGTGACTGGGATCCGAGCACCGAATCCCAGTACCAGAAGGTTTCTTCGTAGTAGTTGTGCCCGTGTCCGCCGGGGACGTTTAAAGAGTTAATTTGGTCGAGCCCGATCTGCCAAAAACTAATCAGCGGCGCCCAGCCCATGTCGTGAAAAGTATCGGCGTACAGCGTCGATGGTGCGGGCTCATGCATCCACGTGGGGCGGCGGTAGATGAGTTTGCGGGACCACCACACGATGGGATCAGAGGTGTGCTGGGCAATTAATACTCGGGGTCGTTGCCATTCATGGCTATAGCTGCGACCGAAGGCATCGTGACGCGTGTGCGCAGGTGCTGCGGCAAAGCGGATATGTCGGCCGCCGTCGACGATAGGTGCGCGTTCCAGAGAGCCCGGATCGTGCTCTAAATTGGCAAGCAGTTTTGTCATGCTTGGTGGGCCGGTAAATACTGCACCGTCGCAGGAGGCTAGGAGATCTTCAAAGTTGTCATAGCCATCGAGGTGTGCATACGCGCCTAAGGATTCGCCCGATAAGTACAGCTTGGGACGGTTATCTTCGGGCATGGAATCAAGTCGGTTGCGCACCGCGCGAATAAGTGAATGTGCTCCATCAATAGGGGCTTGCTTGTCGACGACATAAGAAAAAGCCGATGGCAGAATCGAATACTGTAGGGTTACTGAAGCGCAATTTCCCTTGGTAAGAAATTCTGGGGCAGCAGACATCCATTCACTGACCCAGCCGGAACCAGAGGGCATCTGAATCACGATGGTGTTGCGGTGAAAAGCGCCGGTTCTTTCCATTTCTAAGAGCACGCGACGTACTTGTCCTCGTACTGTCCGCCCGGACATGAGACCGGCGTAAATCCGAATGGGCTCACGGGCACGGGTAAATTCCATGACTTCCGCGATATCACGTGCACGCGGACCGCCGGATAAAAAGCGGCGGCCATGGGCTCCCACTGCTGTCCAATGTTCATAAGACCACGGGCTGCCGGAGCGTTCTGGTTCCCACGGCATGATGGAGCCAGGAAAGACTGACCTATTAATCTTTTGTGCGCGTACCGATGCAGAGTGGATGAAACGGCGCAATACTACCCGGTCAGATAAAGCGACGATGACCACGATAAATGTTGTTACAGCCAGAGGCCAGGCCACCAACATTGGCACTGCACGCCCCAGCTGTTGGGATATTTTGGAGACGGTAAATTGCACAATTTCTCCGAGCAATAACAGCGCACCGTATCCCAGGGAGCCGAGGGAAAGGCCGAGGGCAGCCTGCACTGGGCCGCGGTCCAGCGATTTACCGACCAGGTCTGCCTGAATGCCCTGGTTGCGCACGGATTTAGCCATGGCCGCGATAGTGATGGTTCCCAAGACCCAGTGAGCATTGCGTTTGAGCCGCGGAGTGAGATGATCCTGCGGGCGTTTTCCGGCAGCGCGTAGCGCATTCTTCAAGCCAAAAGCGGCCGATGCGGCAAAGAAATGTCCGATGGCCTGCCCTATGGCCACATTGAGCGCCGTTACCCACCAGGGCCTAGGCAATAGTGAGGGCCAAATTGCTGCCCAGGTTGCAACTTCCGCACCTAAAATGCCTGCTGCCATATTGTGCGGAAGTCGATTGCGTCGTGCCATGCGCACCGCTGGGGTGATATCGCTGAGCACTTCTAAACCGATGATGGATACCTGCAGCGCACCTGAGGCTAGTTTCAGTGACGATGACGCGGTTTCAAGGGCTACTCGCCGCAGGGAACGGGGAAGAGGCGGCGCCACACTTTTTCGCGGCTCCACCGACTGCGGCTGAGGGCACGAAATTTTCTGAAGTAACGAGCACGCAAGCTGTCCTATCCGGGGCTTACGTGCTTTTTTGCTCATGGGTACTATTGTCCCAGAACGCGAAATTTTCTGCATACATAGTAGTCGATTTTTGACTGGGCAGCGCCGTTGTAAAACCTCGCGCATAATGAAGAAGTATGAGCCCAAATGTTGGAAACAAAGTTGTCCTCATCGGCGCGGGTGATGTTGGTGTCGCCTACGCATATGCATTGGTAAACCAGGGAACCGTTGACCATCTCGCCATCATCGATATTGATGAAAAGAAGCTTAAAGGAAACGTCATGGACTTAAACCATGGCGTGGTGTGGGCGCCTTCGCGCACGCGAGTAACTGAAGGCACTTACGAAGATTGCAAGGATGCATCCATCGTCGTGATTTGCGCAGGCGCTGCGCAAAAGCCCGGCGAAACTCGCCTGGACTTGGTGGATAAGAATGTCACTATCATGAATGCCATCGTTGAATCTGCCATGGAGGCAGGCTTCGATGGCCTTTTTGTTGTAGCGACCAACCCAGTAGATCTGTTGACCTATGCCGTGTGGAAAGCCTCCGGTTTGCCGACCTCGCGCGTCATCGGTTCGGGCACGGTGCTGGATTCTGCGCGCTATCGCTACATGCTCGGGGAAATGGCAGGTATCGCGCCCACGTCAGTGCATGCCTACATCATCGGTGAGCACGGCGATTCTGAATTGCCAGTTGTATCCTCGGCAAATATTGGTGGCGTCCCGCTTGCGCGCCGGGCGGAAAAAGAGCCGGGGTTCAACGAACGTATCGAAGAAATCTTTGAACAAACCCGTGATGCGGCCTATCACATCATCGATGCTAAAGGCTCGACGAGCTATGGCATCGGCATGGCGCTGGCGCGCATTACTCGCGCGATTATCCAGAACCAAGACGTTGCGCTGCCAGTCTCTGCGTATATCGATGGCCACTATGGCTACAACGACATCTACTTCGGGACCCCAGCAATTATCAATCGTGGGGGCGTTGCTCGCGTGCTGGAGCTAGACCTCGACGAGCACGAGAAAGAGCGTCTCGATGCCTCCGTGAACACGCTACTGGACATCAAGAACCAAGTATTCGATTAAAATTCAGTTTTAGCCCGCGGGGCTAATTCCGGGTGTTCCCGCTGCATGCTGGCGATTGCGAAAACGCATTACGCCTGCCGTGCGGTGGGTCACTTTTTTATTTTGATGGGGGGTGGTGCTACCGTAGCCGGGGTTATCGACTGTGAGGCAAAAACCCAAAAGAAAGGACCCACCATGGCAATCAAATTAGACACCACCGTAGAAACTGACTGGATGGAAACAGTCCGTGAACTGGCAAGCCAGCGCAATGCTGTCATCCTGGCGCACAACTACCAGCTGCCAGAGATCCAAGACGTAGCTGACTACGTCGGAGATTCTTTGGGGCTTTCGCGCATCGCGGCGGAAACAGACGCTGATGAAGTGATTTTCTGCGGCGTGCACTTTATGGCTGAGACCGCAAAGATCCTCTCGCCGGAAAAGCGCGTGTTTATCCCGGATGCTAATGCCGGCTGTTCTTTGGCGGACACCATTAACGCCGACCAACTACGTGAGTGGAAAGCACAACACCCTGATGCGGTGGTGGTTAGCTACGTGAACACCACCGCTGAGGTCAAAGCGCTCACCGATGTCTGCTGCACCTCCTCCAACGCTGCCGACGTCGTGCGTTCCATCGCCGAGGACAAAGAAATTCTATTTCTCCCAGATCAGTTCCTCGGCGCACACGTACGTCGCGTGACCGGCCGCAAGAATATCCACGTCTGGGCAGGCGAATGCCACGTGCACGCAGATATTTCCCCGAGTGCCTTGGTGGATACGGTCCGTGCCAACGAGGGTGCGGAACTCTACGTCCACCCAGAATGCGGCTGCACCACCAGCGCTTTGTGGATGGCGGAATCCGGTGAAATTCCAGGCGACAACACGCACATCCTGTCAACCGGCGGCATGCTGGAAGAGGCCAAGAAGACCACCAGTGAGCGCGTCTTAGTCGCCACCGAAATCGGCATGTTGCACCAGCTGCGTAAAGCCAACCCGACCACGGAGTTCATGCCGGTCAACCCGCAGGCCGCGTGCCCATTCATGCAGATGATTACCCCAGAAAAGTTACTCAAGTGCTTGCAGGAGGGAAAGGATGAGGTATTCGTCGAGAAGCAGACTGCGGATGCCGCGCGCACCGCGGTCGAGCGCATGATTGCCATCGGCAACCCTGGCTCCGGCGAATAGGAAAAGCATGACCACGGAACTTATCACTCCTGCTGAGAGCTTTGCCGAGCGCACCGACGTGCTCATCATCGGTTCCGGCGCGGCAGGACTCACCGCTGCGCTGACCATTGCTGAGGCAGACCCAACACGCTCGGTTACCGTTATCACCCGCGGTGAGCCGGCGGACAGCTCCACGGCATGGGCCCAAGGCGGCCTTGCGGCAGTCATCTCCCCGGGAGACTCTTTTGACCTGCACATCGAGGACACGATGGCCGCGGGGGGTTTCCACGGCGACCGCGCCCGCGTCACCGAACTAGTCCAGCAGGCAAAAGAAGCCATCGACCGCCTAGTATCCCACGGTGCCCAATTCGCCGATGACCTGCACCTAGAGGGCGGGCACAGCCTACGTCGCATCGTGCACGCCGGCGACCAATCTGGGTGGGAAGTGGAGAAAACTCTCCTGCGGGCAGCCCGTGACCGCGGCATTAACATCATCTCCCATGCCCGCGCGATTGACCTGTTGACCACCGCCGATGGCACCGTGTGTGGAGTGCGCGGCTTCCATAATGGCCAGGTTGGTCGCTGGCTTGCCGATGACGTCGTGCTGGCCGCCGGCGGTGTCGGCGCGCTGTGGACGCTGACCTCCAATCCGGCCGTTGCCACCGCTGATGGCCTGGCCATGGCCCTGCGCGCCGGGGCAGCCACGCGCGATATCGAATTTGTGCAGTTCCACCCCACTGTGTTGGATCTTCCCCGCACAGGCGGTCGCGATGTGCTCATCTCGGAGGCAGTTCGCGGCGAAGGAGCAGTGCTTATCGATGCCCAGGGCACCCGCTTCATGAAAGCCCTCCACCCTTTGGCCGAGCTTGCCCCACGCGATGTGGTCTCCGCCGAAATTATCAACCACCTCAAGGATACCGGCGCTGAGCAGGTCTTTCTCGATGCCCGCTCAATTATTGATTTCCCGCAACGCTTTCCGACGATCCACGCCGAACTTCTGGCCCGCGGCATCGATGCCACCGTCGATCCCATTCCAGTCCGCCCAGGCGCGCACTATCATTGCGGCGGCGTCGCGGCTGATCTTGACGGGCGCACCAGCCTTAAAGGACTTAGCGCCATCGGCGAAGTCGCCGGCACGGGCGTGCAAGGCGCAAACCGGCTGGCCTCGAATTCTTTGACGGAAGCACTCGTAGCGGGCCATCGATGCGGGAACCGCCTGGCCATCTCAAAGCGCGCCGGGAAAGCTCAAAATCCAATCGCACGAACGCAGGTCACGCCTGTTGACGGAGCTGCAACCATCCGCTCAGCGATGGATTCCTATGTTGGTGTTAGCCGTAATGATGCCGGCCTGAGCGCCGCGTTAGACATCCTCTCATCGCTGCCTAAGGCAGCGGAGTTGAATGATGCAAGCTTAGATTCCACGAATATGGCCGCGGCCGGTCTTGCCATCGTGCAAGCTGCACGCGAGCGAACCGACTCACTCGGCTGTCACCGTCGTAGCGACAACGCTGCCGCAACCACCAAGAACTACCACTTTGCAGGAGCATAATATGACCATCTCACCAGTGAGCACCATTCATACCGCGCTGGATGCGGCCGGTCTTGATGTAGAGGCGACAAGCTTGCATATTGCAGCGGCCCTCGATGAGGATCTCGCCTGGGGCCCGGACGCGACAACCCTCGCCACCATTGGTGCCGATGTCACCGGTACCGCGGAAATCGTCGCCCGCGAGCCTGGCTGCTTGGCGGGCGTTCCCGTCGCGGCGCTGGCTCTGCAGATTACTGCCGAGCGTGATGGCGTTGACCTCGATATTGAAATCCTGCGCGAGGACGGCGCGACCGTTGCCGCAGGCGACCCCATCCTGCGGGCAACGGGCCCGGTGCGCACCCTTTTGACTGCCGAGCGCACTTCTCTAAATTACGTATCCCAGCTATCGGGCGTGGCCACGGCTACCCATCACTGGGCCAAGGCGCTGGAGGGCACAGGAACTGCGGTGCGCGATACCCGCAAGACTGTTCCAGGCCTACGTGTTTTACAGAAGTACGCGGTGCGCTGCGGTGGCGGTACCAATCACCGCATGGGCTTAGGCGATAGCGCGTTGATCAAGGACAATCACATCTTGGCCACAGGTTCGCTGGCCGCCGCATTTCGAGCCGTCCGCGAGCAATTCCCAGTTCTTCCCGTGGAGGTCGAGTGCGACACGCTTGAGCAGGTCGCCGAGGCAGTAGATGTCGGCGCGGAGCTGATTCTTCTCGATAATATGTCGCCGGATATTGCCAAAGCCGCTGTGGAAATCTGTCACCCGGCTGGCGTGCGCACCGAGGCCAGTGGAGGCATTACCTTCGACAACGTCGCTGCTTATCGCGGCACCGGCGTCGATTACATTGCCGTCGGCGCGTTGACCCACTCCAACCGCGTCCTCGATTTAGGCTTCGATCTCGCCTGAGCATACCGACGCCTTCGTCAGCAGTGAACTAGAGTCGGTGGAGCACGAGAAAGCAGACCTTAAGGGACGTCCGACGTTGAAGATTGTTGCGCACAGAGGCTATTCGGGAAAGTACCCGGAGCTAAGCCCGCTGGCTTTTGAAAAGGCCTTGGAGCTGCCTATTCATGGCATAGAATGCGATGTGCGGATGTCGCGGGATGGCAAGGTCGTGGTCAATCATGATGCAACGTTGGATAGGACTTCAGATCGCATCGGTAAGCTCTCTGCACTGGATTGGGCGGAGATAAAGCTCGCCGACATCGGTAGTGAAAAGCATCCGCAGCAGTATCCGCTGCTGCTAGATGAGCTTTTAGAGATGTGGGAGCCAAGCGGCCAGCATCTTTATATTGAGACCAAGCACCCGGGTGCGGCGGGGGACATTTTGGAGGAGCAGGTGGTGCTTCGTCTGCGTTATGCAGGGCTTATCGATGACCCCCGCATTCACATCATCTCCTTTTCCCACCGGGCTATCCGCCGCATGAAATCCCTGGCGCCGCACATGGACCGGATTTATCTGCGCCGTGATTGGGAACGCCATTTCAACCGTCCTGACGTCTTGCTCTCTGAGCCAACGGGCCTGGGCATGTCTTTGCTGCGCGGCAAACTACAACCATCTGCCATCGGGGCGCATGGTTTGCCGACGTACATGTGGACCATCGATAAGCCTGAAGACATGAAATGGGCTTGGGCCAACGGTGTCGACATTCTTGCCACCAACCAACCCGAAGTCGCGCTGCACGCCATTCAAATGTGAGCAGGTTAAAACGTCACTGTATCGTGTAGGGCATGGCCAAGAAGAAAAAGAACAAAGAAGAACTACCTGAGGGTATGTCTCGCCGCCAAGCTAAGCTTGCTGCCCGTGCGGCAGAGCGTGCGGCTTTGGAAAAGGATCCCCGACCATATGGCGGTTTAGCTGCTGAAACCCAGCTTATTGCGCTGCAGGAATTCGTTCCTTCCGCCACCGCAAAGCTCAGTGTCAAGGGCTTTGACCGTGACGTGTACGTGTGCTCGATTTTGCCGGGGGCATCGGCAGGCATGGTGCGCGACGCGGAAGCTGGCGGCGCTGCCTATGTTGCGCTGCAGGTTCGCACGCACACCCACAACCCAGGTCGTGACCTGGCATATGCTCTGAACTGGGCAAAGAACGCGCAGCCAGGCGAGACTTTGGAATCAACCGCCGCTGATGGCGCGCAGCCAGATCTCAAGGACTTGGTCGATGAGTCTGCTGTTTTGGAGATTACTGACCACCAGGACTTCGCATGGTGGATTCCTGAGGGCACGCAGATCACCCCAGAGATCGCGCAGACCCTGAACCAGGCGAATGAGACTGTCATTGAATCCCACCAGGTGGGTGCGGATATCGATGGCACTTTGTTCTGGGCTAACTCCGGCGGGGATAAAGCGCACATCCGCTGGGTATTCCCAATTGAGAACGAAACCGGTTTGTTGAACGCGATTGCCCGCGTTGCTGCTCGTGGTGAGATGAACCTTGGCGAGGGCACCAAGTTCGCTGGTGTTTTCCGTACCCACGGTTTGATTGCGCCGGTTTTTGACCTGCAGCCAGATGTTGCTTATGACTCTTATGAGTCCGAGCTTGCTCGCGTCGAGAAGGCCTTGAAGGCCGAAATCGACAATGATGCACAGCTCAATCCTGATGAGCGCAAGCAGCTGGAGAACCTGAAGTCGCGTCAGGTGACCCTGCGCTAGTACCCGCGTTAACGCTCGCGTGGCTCAAGGCCTGCTTTCTGGCTCCCGAGGGGGTGCGAAAGCAGGCTTTTTCTGTGCTTTTCGGCGTTTTCGGCGGCACCTGTGGATAACTATGCCGTTTGGGTGACGTGTCATATGAAATTTGAGCAGTTTTTTGAACTTGCCCTAGCGTGGGGTTGCGGCGGCTTTTAGTGTCGAAGTCATGGACGAATTAATGAAAGCTTTCAAGCTTCTTACCAGCAACGGCATCGGATTCCTACGGCTGTGTGCTGAGTGCTCACCCTACGATCTCGCCGATGACGGCATTGAAATATCCTTAGCCAAAAAATACGCCAAACTTGCAGACACCCTTTTTAGCCCCTGCGACTCCCCGCTCATCCAACGTGAAGCCATCGCGCTTGCCGAAGAGCGCCAGTTAAGCGTCAACCATCTGTTGATGATCAACAAACACGCGAAGAAGCTTAAAGCCCGCGGTGCGGCGTGGAACCTGCGCGCCGAACTTATTGCCCGTGAGGGCTCTTTGGAAGAAGTCGAAGCCTACGCTAAAACCCGCGTCACGGAAGAAGGCGGCAACAAACCGAAACAGCGCGGCGTGCGCGTAGGACGCGTCATCGACGGCCTGCGCACCATCAGTATTACCGATACGCAGCGCCGCATCACTGACCTAGTGAAAACCCTCGACGCCGCCATCAAAGACGACGACCAGCCTCGTTCCGAAGCACTATTAGAACCATTCTGGGATTTAGTCGAAGGAGGCGGCACCGGGCTTATCAAGCCCGAGTACCGCACTGTGATTGCTATTGGTCTCGATGATTTCGCGAAAGTTTCCTGCGGTCGCGGCGAGGAAGTCATCGTGGCGCTTTCTGATGGCACGACCATGACGGGCGCTGAGTTCATTAACGCTGCGATGGCCGGCTCCCTTGGTGACAAGCTCTACGTTGGGCTCTTTCATCCCACCGCCGGCCCCGTGAATCTTTATGAGGCCCGTTTCGCATCAGAGAAGCTGCGCACCTTGGCCATGGCCGAGAATCTGGTCTGTCCGTGGCCGGATTGCAATGTGCCGGCCGATAGGTGCCAGGTTCACCATATCGACTCACACAAGAATGGTGGACACACCAAACCATCGAATCTGACCATGTTGTGCAAGTACCACAACGGTGTCAATGATGACGACGGCCCGCGCAAGAAGCACAGACCTGGGAAAACAAAACGCGGAAAGCCGAAACGCGGCAGGATGCGACGTCACCGCGGCAAAGTACGCCTGCACACCCCAGGCGGAAAGCTGGTGGGCAACACGCATGACCTGAGCAACATGGGGGCGATGGACCTGATCTAACGCTCAGCCGCGCCCAGTAGACGGTGAGCACGCAAGACCCGATTAGGAACTCGGTCTAATCGGGTAATTTGGCGATCCCTTTTTAGAAACCAGATCTCGCGGAGCCGGTAAAGCGGACTGGCTTTAGCCAGGAGCATTTACTCCGAGGATTTACTGCATGGAGCTAAACAACTCCTGGGCGCCGGCTTCGTCCCAGAGGACAACGTTGCCGACGTTGGTGTCCATGAATCCACCGACCGGTACGGTTTCGGTGTCCACGCCGGAAGACATCGCTAGTGCTACGCGGGCAAGGTGCCAGACGTGGTCATCTTCGTTGACCATAAACGACTTCGAGGTGTTGTTGATCAAAGAGATAGCGCGGAATGGATTGATCAAAGTTGCTGGAGAGGTGATTTTGTCCAGGAGGGCGGCGAAGAATTCACGTTGTCGCTGTACGCGATCCAAATCGCCTTGCGCGGTAGCGCGGGTGCGGACATAGCCTAGTGCGTCGGCGCCTTTTAGGTCTTGGCACCCGGCGGCCAAATCAATACCAGCGAGAGGATCTGTGATGGCTTCTTCCACACAGATTTCTACACCACCGACGGAATCGACGACATTCGCAAGTCCGCCCATACCGATTTCGGCGTAGTGGTCAATACCGACGCCCGTTGCCTCCTCGACGGTTTGTGCCAGCAGTTGCGGGCCGCCGTAGGTAAAGGCAGCGTTGATCTTATCGGAGCCGAATCCTGGCACATTGACGTAGCTATCACGTGGGATAGACACCAATTGCGCTGTGCCAGAACGTGGAATATGCAACAGCATAATCGTGTCGGTGCGGCCGATGCCGACATCGCCACCAGTTCCGAGCTCAGCTTGGTCTTCTTCGCTTAAGCCTTGGCGGGAGTCCGAACCAACCAGTAACCAATTTGTGCCGGAACCGCTGGAGGCATTGCCAGGAGGCAGCGCATCGGTGCGCGAGAGCCGAGAATCTGTCCAGAAGACAAAAAGCACGAGGGAGATAACCAGCGCGAGAACAATCCAGCCTGAGCAGCCGAAGAAACGCTTGACGGGGTTGCCACGTTTGCGTCGGGCTCCGCCTTGACGTGGGGGAATACCACGGACCGTTCCACGCCTGGTTCCACGACCGCGGGATCCGCCGACCTGCCCGGCGCCTTGAAATTGCCGCTGAACAGGTGCCTGGTTGTCGTTATAGCCTTCCGGCGGCATCTGCTGGCGAGGGCGTCGCTGGGAAGCATTCGCTCCAGCGGTGCCAGCAGCGGCAGACCCCGCAGAGGCACCCGTGGTGCGTGCTGCGTGAGGGCCGATATCGAAGCGGGTGGCCTCAGGCTGCTGACGGTTGGCGGAAGGATTGACCGCACGGAAAGACCCGGCCGAAGGCTCTTGGCGGCTCTGCGGCTGCGGGTTGCGCGGCGTGCGGGGCGGCTGCTGCGCACCACCCTGGGGAGCGGGACGCTGGGACGCAGGACGCTGGGACGCAGGACGCTGGGACCCAGGACGCTGTGGACTTCCACCTTCGCGGCGCATGACGGGGCGACCGTAGCGGTCTCTTAAAGGCTGCCCATCGGCGCCAATGACATAACGAGACGAGCGGTCGCCAGCACGGCGGGATTCGCGGTCGGGGTCATGGCCGGAAGAATTCATGGATTAAGACTACAAGCCTTAGGCCCTGATCTAGAACCAATCTGCAGCGGCGCGCAGGATTCGTGCGGGATTACAGACCGAATATGGAGAGATCTCCCAGCAAGGAATAACCGACAAAAGCGATGGCATCGATAAGAAAATGTGCGATGACAAGGGGCCACACGCGCCCGGTGCGGTGGTAGAAGTAGCAAAAGACGAGGCCCATGATGATATTGCCGAAGCCAGCGGAGACACCTTGGTAGAGGTGATAAGAGCCGCGCAACAGCGAAGACGCGCCGATAATCGCGGGAAGTGACCAGCCGAGGTGCTTGAGCCTAGTCATCAGCCACATGACCACCACGATTTCCTCGCCGAAAGCATTGGCGCCCGACCATAACAGCAGCGCGGGCGCTTCAACCCACGGGTTAGTAAATGCGGTAGGGATAACTTCCATGGACAGGCCCAGGTGCACGGCGGAGACATAGAGGACAAGCCCCGGAATGCCGATCAGGGCGGCGAGACCGGCACCCCAGCTGATATCGGAAAGTTTCGGCATGGCCAAGCGAATCCCAGAGCCGGCGAGCAAAAACAACGCGAGCGCGCCATAGGCAAATAACACCCCAGCCGAGCACAGCTGCAACGCAATATCCAACCACGCCAAGTCAGACTGCGGTGCATTCAGCGTGACGCTTTGTTCGTTTAAAGGTGCGGGGTCTAGGAGGGCATCGACAAGCCGCAAGATGGCGCGTACGCCGGAGATACCAAAGGTAATCGCTAGGACGATGAGAATTTCCGCGCGGATGCGCTGCGGGGAATCCGAAACGGTCATGAGGAAATAAAACCTTAAGCGTGAAGCGACGATGCCAGGTGCAAAAGCTCGGCATCAGATAGCGTGATTGAGCCTACTTGAACGCCGATTGAGGACCACGGGACGGAAATTGCCGGCAGCTGCGCGACATTAAACAACGAACCCCACGGCGACCACCGGGTCTGTTCCATGAAGTTCTCCTCGTGGTCCAGCGCCAAGAACGTGCCAATCGGTGGCGGGGTATAGGCAAGCATGGGAGTGAGGATCGCATCGACTTGCCAGCAATCGGCCAAAAGGCGGGGAAGACCGGAGGCGTGGCGGAGGGCATCGGCAAGCATGCGCTTGGACACCTTAAGACCTTGCTGCCTGACCCACTCGAAGTAGCCTTCACCGGCATCCATGCCGGCTAGCCGCGAGGTGAAAATATGCCGGAAAGCTTCAAAGGTGACATCGGCGGTGGGGTAGGGCTTAATCTCTTCGACCGGGTAGCCCGCGGCAGAAAGCTGTGCGGCGGCCTCATCCACCGCGCGCAGATGCCGCGGGTCGATGCGGGTGTGCGCGAAAAGTGGCTGCTTGAGCACGCCAATGCGCGCGGGCGCGGGGCGTGGGGTGATGTCGTGGAGGAAGGCAGCATCGGCAACTGTGCGGGTGATAAACCCCGAAACGCCCAAGTCGGTGCCGGACTGTTTGAAGCCCACCACGCCGCAGGCCGCAGCCGGAACGCGCAGCGAACCGCCGCCATCCGAACCATGTGCCGCGCGCAGCAAACCGCGAGCCACCTGCACCGCGGCACCGCCGGAAGACCCGCCAGGAGTCGCGCCGGGATGCAGCGGATTGGCCGGATGCGGCATATCCACCGGTTCCGTATCCACGCGCAGGCCCAGCTCCGGCGTGGCAGATTTCCCCACAATCAGCGCGCCTTGCTCCTCCAGTGCGGCGATGGTGGCATCGGAAGTCTCAGCGTTATAGGCGCGGTGCTTGGCACCCTTCGACGTGGGCATCCCGGCGACATCATTGAGGTCTTTCGCAGATAAAATCCACCCCGACAACCGGCCTTCCGCAAGCGGGCGCCGCGAGATATCAATGTAGGTAAAGCCATGTTCTTGCGGCGTCAGCGTCGATAAATCACGGGACAATTGCGAAAGGCTAAACCTAGAATCCATACACACCCACGTTAGTGGTTTAGATTAGAAGGCATGACTTCAACCGTGGCTTTTTTGGGACCAGCAGGAACTTTTACTGAGGCAGCGCTCGTGGCCTTTGAGAAGGCGGGCGCGGTCAGTGACGTGCAGCAGTTGCCCGTTAATTCCCCCTCGGAGGCTTTCCAGGCCGTGCGCGAGGGGCGTGCGGATTTTGCGTGTGTGGCCATTGAAAATTCCGTGGATGGCGCGGTGACGACTACTTTTGATGCTTTTACAGAAGGGGATGCGCTGCAGGTCTACCAGGAAGTGGACTTGGAGGTCGCTTTCGCCATCATGGTGAAAAAGGGCTTATCGCTTGACGATGTCCACACGATCGCCACGCACCCCGTTGCCTACCAGCAGGTCCGTGGCTGGTTAACGGAGAATATTCCGGATGCGAAGTTCCAGCCGGCGTCATCGAATGGCGCTGCGGCTGAGGCGGTGTCGCGCGGTGAGGTTGATGCGGCAGCTGCACCGGAGCGTGCGGCAGAGATTTTTGGCCTGGATGTGCTGGCGAATTCTGTAGCTGATGTCAAGGGGGCTACGACGCGTTTTGTGCTCGTCGGTAAGCCTGGCCGGCCTACTGAGCGCACCGGCAATGACCGCACCTCGGTGGTGTTTACAGTGCCGCATGAGCCGGGGTCTTTGGCGAGCATCTTGCAGGAATTTTCCTACCGCAATGTAGATATGCTGCGCATTGAGTCGCGTCCAACGCGTAAGAAATTCGGTACCTATAACTTCTTCATCGATTTGGCCGGCCATATTGAAGATGAACCTTTGTCTGAAGCGCTGCGCGCGCTGTGGCTGCGTACGGATAACTTGCGCTTTATTGGTTCTTGGCCGGCAGCGGATCAGTCTGGCCCGAAGCTGGATACTACGGAGTTTGATAAGGCAACGGCTTGGGTAGCAAAGGTGCGCGCGGGTCGCTAGGTTTGATGTTATGACTGGACGAATCATCTTGCTGCGCCACGGCCAAACATTTTCCAACGTAGAACGTTTGCTGGATACTCGTCCACCCGGGGCAGAACTGACCGAACGCGGCCGTGAACAGGCCACGGATGTGGGCATTGAATTGGCTCATTTGGTTGATGCATGGAAAGGCGAGCAAGGCCGCCTGCGCGGTTTTGTTACCTCGGTTGCTTTGCGTGCACAGCAGACTGCGATGCTGGCTGCGCGTTCTTTTGAATCCACCGTCGGGCTGCCGCCTTTTAGCGTGGACGTTGAAGTGCGCACGGGAATTCATGAGGTTTTTACCGGTGATTATGAGATGAGCAATTCGGAAGATGCGCATCGTAGTTATTCCACGGCGCTGCGCGGCTGGTTAGATGGCGATGTTGAAGCCCGGTGTCCAGGTGGGGAGAACTACCAGGATGTTTTGGCGCGCTATCAGCCAGTGCTGGAGAATATCGCCGCGGGACTTGGTGATGACGACGATGTCGTGGTGGTCTCCCACGGCGCTGCGATCCGTTTGGTGGCAACGCATGCCTCCGGTATTGATGCAGACTTCGCCTTTACTGGCTACATACAAAACTGCCGCTTCGTGGTTCTGGAGCCGCGTGGCCAAGGATTCGGGAAGTGGACGGTCACGCGCTGGGCGGATACAGAAGTAGACTAGTAGCAGTTGCCTCAGCGTTGTCTTGGAGCCTCATCGTTTCTACGGTGGGGCTTTTTCGTGTCCGGGGGTGGGCAGGTCTACCCCCGTCGTAACGTGGTGACCTGCTGCTATTGGCTGCAGCTTAAATGCCCCTTTCGGGATTGTTCAACAAACGCTTAAGATGATGCGCATCACATTTTAAGTGCGACCCCCATCACGAAAGTGAGTTCCCGTGAGTGCTGAAACAGTCACCCCAGCCAAGAATCCGCCACGAGGATTAGGAGCGATGGCGGGTGCCATGTTCCTCATGGCTACCTCAGCAATTGGTCCGGGCTTTCTAACCCAAACTTCCGTCTTCACCGTCCAGATGGGTGCGGCGTTCGCTTTTGCGATTTTGCTGAGTATCCTCGTGGACATCGCAATCCAGCTCAACGTCTGGCGCGTTTTGTGTGTCTCCGGCTTACGCGCCAACGAACTGGGCAACACCGTGCTTCCAGGACTCGGATGGTTCTTGGCCATCTTGGTCTTCATCGGCGGCGTAGTCTTTAATATCGGCAACATCGCTGGCTCTGGCTTGGGCCTCAATGCGATGTTAGGCATCGACGCGCGCATCGGCGGCGTAGTGTCTGCAGCCATCGCAATCTTCATTTTCTTGTCCAAGAAGGCCGGCATTGCGCTAGACCGCATCGTCGCAGCACTCGGTGCCATCATGATTCTGCTTATGCTCTACGTGGCTATCGTTTCGCAGCCACCAGTGGGCGAGGCTCTGAAGAACGCCGTGATGCCGGAGCAGATTGATTTCTTTGTCATCACCACGCTGATTGGTGGCACCGTCGGCGGCTACATTACCTTCGCTGGTGCCCACCGCCTGATTGACTCGGGGCTTTCTGGCCCAGAGCACGTCAAAGACATCACCACTACCTCCGTCATGGGCATTATCATCACTGGTGTGATGCGCGTGCTGTTGTTCCTGGCGGTGCTAGGCGTTGCTGCAACCGGTGTGGCGCTGTCTGAAGACAACACTGCTGCCGATGCCTTCTTCCACGCTGCCGGCGATTTCGGTCTCCGTGCATTCGGTGTGGTTCTCTTCGCGGCCGGTCTGTCTTCGGTTATCGGTGCTTCGTACACCTCGATTACGTTCGTGACCACTCAGCGGGTCGCACCGCGTATCCGTAACTTCCTCACCGTGGGCTTTGTTATCGGCTGCACCATCTTGTTCGTCATCTTGAACTCCGCGCCGCAGAAGCTGCTGATTTTCGCGGGCGCTTTCAACGGCATCATCTTGCCTATCGCTTTCGCCCTGGTGATGTGGGTAGCATTCCGCCGCCGTGACCTCTTGGGAGGCGTGAAGCACCCAGTCTGGCTGCTGGTCGCTGGTTCCCTGGCGCTGATTCTGGAAATCTACATCGGCATCAAGGCTTTCTCTGGCATCGTGAATATGTGGGCTTAACGCAGGAGCAGAAGGAGACAGATGTGCAACCTCATGAGATGACCGCTGCGGATGTGCGCAAGCTTGCCCGCGCTGAGAACCTGACTACAACCTCAGGCTATGCGCCTGGCTTTATGCAGGCGAACCTGCTGGCCGTGCCGCAAGAATACGCCTTTGACTTCCTGCTTTTTGCGCAGCGCAACCCCAAGTCCTGTCCCATCGTCGGGGTCTTGGAAGCAGGAGAGTATTCCTCGTCCCTTCTGCCCGAGGGCGATATCCGCACCGATATTCCGAGCTACCGCGTCTTCGAAGAAGGCGAGCTCGTGGACACGGTCACGGATGCGACTGGGTACTGGAGCGAGGACATGGTGGCCTTTTTGATTGGCTGCTCGTTTACCTTTGAAACTGCGCTGGTAGAAAACGGAATCAAGCTGGAGCACATTGAACAAGGGCGCAACGTGGCGATGTATCGCACCAGCACCCCCACCGTGCCGGCTGGCATGTTCTCGGGACCGCAGGTGGTATCCATGCGGCCAATACCTGCGGACCGCGTTGCCGATGCTGTGCGGATTACCTCCCGCTATCCATCGGTGCATGGGGCGCCGGTGCACGTGGGCAACCCAGAGGCTATTGGAATTACAGATTTATCCGCGCCTGACTTCGGCGAGCCAGTAGAAATCCCCGAAGGACATATTCCGGTGTTCTGGGCGTGCGGTGTAACTCCACAGGCAGTGGTGATGAATTCGCGCCCACGTCTGGCGATTACGCATGAGCCAGGCAAGATGCTGGTGACTGACGCCCGGGACCTGGAGTACCAAGTTCCGTAGCTTAGGGCTTAGAGAACAAAACGGATTGAGTTATACGCCTTAAGGAGGCTGTCACGGGAAACCGTGGCAGCCTCTTCGCGTTGCCCGGCAGCGATAAGAGTGGCCAAGCGGACGTTGTTTTCAATGTGCTCGTTGTGGATATCGGGAAGATGTGGCAGCGCCAGCAAGAATGTCAGGCGCATGCGTGCGAGCAGGCTGCTCATTTGTTCATCGAGAGTCTCTGAGCCCAGCGATGCCACCAGCGCGCGGTGGAATCGCTGGTTGATGGTAGATACCGCTTGAGCGTCGCCGCTTTCGGCAAAACGACGCGCGGAAGCGGCCAGCTCAATGAGGCGATCAGCGGCGGGGAAATCACCCCACAGCACGCCGGCGTGCTCGAGCGCCATGCGCGCGAGATAGAGGTCTTTTACATAATCCGTATCCGGGGTCGCAATAAAAACCCCGCGGTTGGGGATGCGCTCTACCAGGCGCTCTGCTGTTAGTTCAGTAAAAGCCTCCCGCAAGGTATTGCGGGAGCACTCGAAGCGTTCTGCGGCCTTGACTTCACTAAGTTGCTGACCGGGCTGGTACTCACCAGCAGAGATTGCATCCCTGATTGCGGATGCCACGGACTGAAAAAGCATAACCACAAGTTTAGCTAACCTGCTAAAGGTGCGCGGTTAGCTTTCTCATGTGATCGGGCATTATTCGATGGTCGCGATGACCGTGGAAGTAGAAAGCCGGTCGCCTTCTTTGGCCTGCAACTTGATGGTGCCGGTGCGTGGAGCCTTGATGGCAGATTCCATCTTCATGGCTTCAACGGTAGCGATGGCATCGCCTTCGGAAACGGAGTCACCGTCGGCGACTTTCCAGGCGACGAGGTTGGCATCGAAAGGCGAAGTGACTGCGCCGTCAGGGCTCTGCGCGCTGTCTGTGCTCGGGCTGGAGGCTGGGGCGGAGGAATTGAAAAACTCCACTGGGATGCCAACGTTGATGAGCTTGCCGTCGATTTCCACGGCGATGTTCTGGCGCTGGGCGTAGATGGCCTCGACCTTTTCGACCTGATGCGCGGCCGATGGGCGGTAGTTGTGGTCGACCCAGTCAGTAAACACCCCGAGCTTGTCGCCCGTCAGCGCCGTTTCTTCCATCATATCGCGGTGGAAGGGCAGCACGGTGCGTACGCCTTCTATGTTGAATTCGCGCAGGGCACGCTTGGCGCGGCGTAGCGCGACCTCGCGGGTTGGGCCCCACACAATCAGCTTGGCAATAAGCGAATCGTAGTAAGGCGGGATGATGGAGCCAGAGCGCACGGCAGCATCCACACGGATGCCAGGGCCGGTTGGGGGTTCAAAGCTAACGATACTTCCTGGGCACGGCGCAAAACCGTTGAGGATGTCTTCGGCGTTAATGCGGAACTCGAAGGCATGGCCGTTGGAGGTTGGATCTTCGGTGAAAGACAGGGGCTCGCCAGCGGCGATGCGGATTTGCTCGGCTATGATGTCCACGCCCGTCACAGCTTCGGTCACTGGGTGCTCAACCTGCACACGGGTGTTGACTTCGAGGAAGGAGATAGTGCCGTCTTCGGAGACGATGAACTCGACGGTGCCGGCGCCGGTGTAGTTAACCTTGGAGCAAATTGCGCGGGCGCCTTCGATAATGCCGGTGCGCTGCTTATCGGTGAGATCCGGTGCGGGTGCTTCCTCAATGAGCTTTTGGAAGCGGCGCTGGGTAGAACAATCGCGGGTGCCAAGCACGGCGACATTGCCGTGGGTATCGGCAAGCACCTGGGCTTCGACGTGACGTGGGTGGGTGAGGAATTTCTCCACGTAGCACTCTGCGCGCCCGAACGCTTCCATTGCTTCGCGGCCTGCGGAGTTGAAAGCTTCCTCGATGTCATCGAGGTTGTCTACGACCTTCAGGCCACGTCCGCCACCGCCATAAGCTGCCTTAATCGCAATTGGAAGGCCGTGCTCTTCGGCGAATTCGCGGGCTTCTTGCCAATCATCGATGGGGTCAGAAGTACCAGGCGCCAGCGGTGCGCCGACTTCTTCGGCGACGCGACGGGCGGCAATCTTATCGCCAAGCAACTCGATGGCCTCTGGCTGCGGGCCAATCCAGACCATGCCGGCGTCTGTGACCGCACGGGCGAAATCGGCGTTCTCAGACAAGAAGCCGTAGCCTGGGTGAATCGCGTCAGCGCCGGCGCGCGTTGCGATATCGAGCAGCGCGGGGACATTCATGTAAGTATCCGAGGCGGAGTTGCCGGTCAGCGCGTAGGCTTCATCGGCAAGCTGCGTGTGCAAAGCCCCAGCATCTGCTTCCGAGTAGATGGCAATGGACTTAATGCCCAGGTCACGTGCGACACGGGCGATGCGCACGGCGATTTCACCGCGGTTGGCAATGAGAATAGTCTTAATGGTCATGAGTGTTTCCCTTAACTTCAAAGCGCACTAGAGCCCCGGGTGGGAGCTGTGCGGCAATATCAATATCTTCATCTAAAACGGTGGCGATAACCGGATAGCCGCCGGTCACGGCGTGGTCGCGCAGAAAGAGCACGGGCTTGCCATTGGGAGGAATCTGCACGGAGCCTGCGACCATGCCTTCTGATGGCAGCTCGCCATCGAGTACGCGCTCGACGGTGGTGTCTGAGTCCAAGCGCAGTCCGACACGGTTGGAATGAGAGCTCACGGTCCACTCGGTATCTAGGAACTGCTGGACATTGTCGCCGAACCAGTTATCGCGCGGGCCGAGCACGCAGCGCAGCGTGGCAACGGTGCGCCCATCGTTGGATTGGCTGACGCGCAGTGGGTTCGCCAGTTGGCCGTCAGTCATACCGGTGGAGCGTGGAAGCACGCCAAGAATGTCGCCGGCGCTGACAGGTGCTGGGCCCAAGCCGGAGAGAACATCTGTGGCCGAAGAGCCCAGCTCGGAGTCGGCGATTAACCCGCCGCGGATAGCGACGTAGTTGCGCATGCCGTATTCAGCTGGCTCGATGATCACCGTTTGGCCAGCGGTGACCAGAATCGGTCGTGCGAGCTGCACTGGCATATCGCCGAGGCGGACGCGCGCTGCGGCACCTGTTACACATACGACGGTATCGCTTAAAGCGCGCAGTTCCATGCCGCCGATGTTTTCCAAAACCGTCGACTGCCGGGGGTTGCCCACTGCAATATTTGCGGTTGCTGCCGATGCCCTATCTGCCGCACCCGAGGAAGTCACACCAAGGTCGCCGAATCCTGGGCGGCCCAAATCTTGGTACAAGGTCAAAAGGCCTGCGTCTACCACTTCCATGCGCGGGAGGCGCGCCGGGGAACGCTTGGCGATAGAGCCAGCGTCGTAGATTTCGGGCAAAGAACTCACTGCCCGGTAGCGCACGCGGTCACCGGGTTGGACCAGCGCGGGTGGCTCAGCTTGGGAATCCCACATGGGCGTATTCGTGGTTCCCAGGAGTTGCCAGCCGCCGGGGGACTGGCGTGGGTAGACCGCCGAGAAATCGCCGGCGATAGCCACTGCACCTGCGGGGACAGCGGTACGCGGGCTGGATCGCCGCGGAATTGACCGCGCGTCGGCAGGGTTGGCGGGTGCGCAGTAGCTAAAGCCAGGTGCGAAACCACCAAAGGCAGCAGTCCACTCGGTGGAGGTATGCCAGTCGATGACACCTTCGCGTGACATTCCGAGAAGGTTCGCTACTTCATCGATGTCTTCGCCGTCATAAAGTACGTCGATTTCTACTGTGCGTGCCTCGGACATCTTGGCAGGTCCTGGCGTGAAGTCTTCTAAGAAATTCGCGGCATGGCGCGCTGAGTCAGGAGTCTCGAAAGTAAGCAACACGGTGGTGGCTGCAGCAATGCAATCCACCTGGTTTTTTAGCGGGCGGGCGCTAAGTGCTGCGTGATAGTCCATGACTTGGTTAAGTCCATCGAGATCGATGAGCAGCGCGCGGGTTCCAACGGGGTGGATCTGCATTAGGCAAAGCTCCGGATCTCGATATCGCGACGGTTTAGCTCCGCGACCACTTCGCGCAGAAGATTAACGGAGCCCGGGGAATCGCCGTGGGTGCATACGGACTGTGCATCGACGTGCAAGACGCTGCCATCGATAGCCGTGATCGAGCCATGTTCTGCGACTTCGAGTACGCGGACAACCACATCGGCTGGGTCGTGCAAGACCGCATTGGCTTCACGACGGCTGACCAACGTGCCGTCTGGATTGTAATTGCGGTCGGCAAAGGCCTCGCGAATGACCGTCAGGCCGGACTTCTCTGCGATCTCGACGGCCACGCCACCAGGCAGCAACATTACTGGGATGTCGCCAAATGCTTTGATGCCATCGATAACTGCTTGCGCTTGTGCGTGGTGGTGCACGATGGCGTTGTACATTGCGCCATGTGGCTTCACGTAGGAAATCCTGGTGCCGTTGGCTCGCGCGAGGGCGTCGAGTGCACCGATTTGATACGTGACTTCATCGGCAAGCTCTGCCGGATCGTAATCGAGAAATCGCCGGCCAAACGCAGCTGGATCGTTGTATCCAGGGTGCGCACCCACGGTCACGCCGGCTGCGGCTGCCGCTTTGAGCGTGCCAGCAATGGAGTGCGGGTCACCTGCGTGGAAACCTGTCGCCACGTTGGCTGATGAGACCATTTGCAGCATGGCTCCATCGTCAGCAACGGGGTTACCAGCGGTGGTTTCGCCTAGATCGGCATTCAGATCAATATGCACCGAAGACATACAGCACCATCCCAAAAGTTGTTGAACAATCTATGGGAACAGTGTAGCGCCAATCACTAAGATTTGTGAAGACCATTACTTTAATTATTTAAAGTGTCCGGGAAATCGCGCCTTTCGCGCGCGATTTCCTGCTGCCGTGGTGGAGGTTTCTTTCTGGTGGGGTCCGCGGTGTGGGTGTTCCCCGGTGCTTTTGGTGAGTTTTGCTTTCTCGGTAACGCAGCGATAGCGAGTTACCCCCAGCCGAGGCGGTGGAGTTCTTCTTCGCTAAAGCCGAAGTAGTGTCCGAGTTCGTGGAAGACGGTGACTTTAACTTCGTGGGCTAGTTGCTCTTCGGTGGAGCACATATTTTGAAGTGCACCGCGATAGATGAAGATGGCGTCGGGTAAAAAGCCGGTGTGGTGGTGGGTGCGCTCGGTCAGTGATACGCCTTCGTAGAGCCCTAAAATGCCGGGGCTGTCTTCGTTGAAATCGCGCACCAGGATGACCAGATTGCGCATCTTGGCAACGAATTGGTCTGGGATTTTGTCCAGAGCATCGTTGACCATTTCATCGAAACGCTCTTCAGTAACTTCCACCATGTGCACTCACCGATGCCCGACGCTACTGCGCTGGTGCAGCCTCGGGCTCGCTTGCTGCTGAATCGCCACTGGTGGAATCGCCACTGGCAGGAGTGCTAGGAGCGGGGCTGTTATTGTCTTCGGAACCACGCAGGGGATTGCGCTCAGGCTGCTTTTCGGGAGCCTTGCCGTTGATAGTGAAACCATCGCGGCCATCGGTGGCGGTGCCAACGATTTCAGAGAAGGAATCGCCATCATCGCCGGCATGGATCAAGGAACAGTTCACCGAACGCGTACCGCCATTCCAGGAAGTTTCTGAAATGGTTCCCCAGTAAGGCTGCAGTGTGGATTGGTAGAGATTTTCCTCATCGCCAAGATAAGCGATGGCATCATCGGCGCATCGTGAAGCAAGGAAATCATTCTGGTCGTCGATAGATGGAGTACCGCGCGAGAATTCTTCAGCCAGGTTGACCACGGAGATGGTTTCCATCTGGTGCGGTTGTGCGCAATCGACGGTGCGCAGCACTTGGTCATCGCTGATCTCACGGCACTCGCCAGGCTGGGCAATATTTGCTTGGTCTACTTCTGAGACGCGGCCTTCGGTGCGCTGCGGGATGCCTTCTTCATTGGTGGTTTGTAGACCGCAGAGCATGGTGCGATCGCCATTGACCCAAGCATCGGCTGGCGGCAAAATAGGAGCAATAGAATACTTACCCGCAGGATCGAACTGTCCGTCGAGGTAATTCAGCGTGGACCCTTGGCATAGCTCTTCACGCAGCTGAGCTTGGCGATCCAAATCCGGAATCTCAGCCTCAGGACCGAATTCGCTGGTGGGGTAGATAGCCAAGTTCTCTACGGTCGCGACTTCGAATCGGTGCTCATCGGCGCAATCGGTAACGTTGAAATTAGAGAAATTACCATCGCTTCCCACATCCCAGGTGACACAATCACCGGCGCTAGCTTCGGTAAAAGGCGTAGAACTATTGCCCGGCGATGGCGCAGAAGTAGTGGTATTGATGACATCGGACTCAGCTGCAATTTGTGCAGCGTTGCCACTGACGTAATCGTAAGTGCCTAAAAATGCAGCGGCACAAGCAGCAGCGACAAGTGCAATGCGTGGGGCGGCCGCGGATCTCCAGGCCTTCGATGTGCTTGCAGTAGTCATAAGAAACCTTAGTTTAGCCGACTGTTTGGGCGAGTCTAGAATTCCAGCGCGCGAGCAATTCGGGTGGACAGTCGGTAACGGTCAGTGCGATATACAGATGAACACCACTCTACGGGTTTATCCCCTGAGCTGGAATATCTAATGATGTGCAAAAGTGGTGTGCCAGGGGTGACATCGAGAAGCGATGCGACTTCTTCGTCGGCTGCCACGGCGGTCACGGTTTGATCTGCGCCGGAAATGGGCAGGTCAAAATCATTTTCTAAAATTGAATAGACGGAGTTATAAACGTCATTCTCGAGCAAAGTTGGCGCCAGTTCGGAGTTGTACCAGCCATCATCGATGGAGTAGGGCTCACCGTCGCCAAGGCGCAAGCGGCGCAGGTGAATGTGCGGAGTACTTTCTTCGGTTTGAAAGAACTTATTGACATCAGTCGGTGCTGTGGCCCGGCCGGAAAGCAAAATCCGTGAGCTCGCAGAGACATCTTGCGCGCCCATCTCATCGGAAAAAGACGCCAAGTGCAGGCGTGAGACCAGTGGGTTAGGGGCAACGAAGGTACCCTTGCCGCGCACACGCCGCAGGCGGCCGGCCGCGACTAGATCGCCAATTGCTCTGCGTACCGTGATGCGCGAGACGCCATAGAAATCTTCCAAAAGCCGTTCACCAGGCAGGGGATCGCCCGGTTTTAAAGTAGTGCGGCACACCTCGGCGAGGATTTCGCGCAATTGGGCATGCTTCGGCGTCGGGCCATCAATAATTTCCTTGTGGGGAAGAATCGGCGCTTCGGACATAGATCCATCCTAGGCTTCTGGTTATGACCACTGCAACCGGAATGGACGATGTACTCTCCTTTAAATAGGAGTGCTGCTGGCTGGTGGTTGTGACTGTAACGCGAGGAGGGGTGCGGTAGGATTGAGCTCGTGATTGATCTTAAATTCCTCCGTGAATCCCCTGACGTCGTCCGTGCCTCACAGGTCACCCGTGGTGAGGACCCGCAGCTTGTTGATCAGCTGCTGGAAGCAGATGCTGCACGTCGATCTGCGATCTTAGCTGCCGATGAGCTGCGTGCAGAGCAAAAAGCTTTCGGCAAGAAGATCGGTCAAGCATCTCCGGAGGAGCGTCCAGCACTGCTGGAAGGCTCAAATGAGCTTAAAGAAAAGGTCAAGCAGGCCGAAGAATCCCAGCGTGCTGCCGAAGAGCACGTAGAAACCCTGCAGTACAAGCTCTCCAACGTTGTTGAGGGCGCACCTGCCGGCGGCGAAGATGACTTCGTGGTCTTGGACCACTACGGCACAAAGCCGCAGTTCGACTTTGAGCCTAAGGACCACTTGGAGCTGGGCGAATCCTTAGGACTTATTGACACCAAGCGCGGTGCGAAAATCGGTGGCGCGCGTTTTTACTACCTCACCGGTGATGGTGCTTTCTTGCAGCTGAGCATGATGCTTCTCGCTGCGCAAAAGGCCCGCGCTGCTGGATTCACTCTGATGATTCCACCAGTGCTGGTACGTCCAGAAATCATGGCTGGTACTGGTTTCTTGGGTGACCACTCGGATGAAATCTACTACCTAGAACGCGATGACTTGTACCTTGTTGGTACCTCTGAGGTGGCACTTGCGGGCTACCACAAAGATGAAATCATCGACCTTTCCAATGGTCCAATTCAGTACGCGGGCTGGTCTTCGTGCTTCCGTCGTGAAGCTGGTTCCCACGGCAAGGACACCCGCGGTATCTTGCGCGTGCACCAGTTCGACAAGGTGGAAATGTTTACCTACTGCAAGCCTGAGGATGCGGAAAAGCAGCACCAGCAATTGCTGGCCATGGAGCGCGAGATGCTCGATGCTATGAATCTGCACTACCGAGTCATTGATGTTGCCGGTGGTGACTTGGGCGCATCAGCTGCACGCAAGTTCGACACCGAAGCGTGGGTTCCAACCCAGGATGCTTACCGCGAGCTGACCTCGACCTCGAACTGCACCACCTTCCAAGCGCGTCGTCTGCAAACTCGCTACCGTGATGAAAACGGCAAGACCCAGATTGCTGCGACCCTCAACGGCACTTTGGCGACTACCCGCTGGCTGGTTGCAATTCTGGAAAATAACCAGCAGGCTGATGGCTCTGTTGTTATCCCAGAAGCACTGCGTCCAATGATGGGCAAGGACATCCTGGAGCCAATCAAGTAATTGCGAACCTTCTATCCCGGGCACACAGAAAGCTAGACAAGAAACGTCATGGTTAATTCGAATACCGCGCTCGAGCTGCGCGACCGCATTTTCTGGGTGCCTGTTGACTTAGAACGTCTGCCGCCCCATAAAGAGCGGACAGAACGTCTTTACGCGGGCATTGTTTCGCTTGCACGAAACATCATGCAAGCACAAGGGCTGCGCATTACCGTGTTGGGCGCGGAGAATATCCCTGCCGATGGTGGCGCGGTCTTAGCGATGAACCACACCAGCTATTATGACTTCATTTTAGGTGGTGTACCTGCGTATTTGCGCGGCAAGCGCATGGTGCGGTTTATGGCAAAGAAGGAAATCTTCGGCAACTCCTTCATCGAGTGGCTAGGCAAAAAGATGAAGCACATTCCTGTGGATAGGTCTGCTGGTGGTTCATCGATAAGCGTTGCGGTGGACAGCATCAAAGAGGGCAACCTCGTCGGCATTTTCCCAGAAGCTACTATTTCGCGTTCTTTTGAAATTAAGGACATGAAAAACGGGGCTGCGCGCATCGCAAATGCTGCCGATGCTCCGTTGCTACCTATGGTGTGCTGGGGCTCGCATCGCATCTACCCCAAGGGCGGAGTGAAAAACCTGGGGCGCTCG
Organism: Corynebacterium stationis; assembly: GCF_001941345.1. Lineage (NCBI taxonomy): Bacteria > Bacillati > Actinomycetota > Actinomycetes > Mycobacteriales > Corynebacteriaceae > Corynebacterium > Corynebacterium stationis. The sequence continues at coordinate 2,606,188 of NZ_CP009251.1, read as the reverse complement.
AAGACGCCGATCATCATGATGGTGGGGGAAGCAATTCCCACTAGCGGTGATGCCGACAAAGATATTGACGCGCTGTACTTTGCCATGAAATCCATGTTGGAGCAGGCACGCCAGCTTTACGATGAACGCTACGGCCCTTTCGAAGACGGCCTTGCCTGGCGTCCAGCGTCCATGAATGGTGCTGCGCCTTCGTTGGAGGAAGCCAACCGGATGGATGCGGCAGACCGCGCTGCCCGTGCGGCGCGAAAAGCCAAAGAGGCAGAGCAAAAAGCTGCTAAAGACGCACGCAAGCAAGAAGATAAGCTAGCCAAGCGTGCGCAAAAACAATTGAAGAAGATGGCTATGAGGGCGCGGAAGGAACAACAATAACCATGGATGCTCCGAAGTTTATTGCCTCGGATATTGATGGAACCTTCCTAAACCCGGATCACCGAGTAGTTCCGCGCAACCGCGACGTCGTTACCCGCGCGGTGGAAGACGGCGCGAAATTTGCTTTGGCTACAGGACGCCCTCATCGCTGGATTCAACCAATTCTGGAACAGATTCCGCTTCGCCCATTATGCGTAACGTCCAATGGTGCGGTGGTCTATGACTCTGACCAAGATCGGATTTTGCGCGCCATTGAAATGGATTCTGCCGCCATGAATGAGATTGTCACCACCGTGCAAGAAATTATGGCGCGCCACGGGGAGGTTTCCTTCGCTGTGGAGCGCGCGGGCGTTTCTTCAAACGATCCGTTGGACACATTGTATGTGGTCGATGAAATCTATGCTGAGCAGGCACCTTTCGAAGGCTTCGGTGTAGCGCCAGTGCACGGTGTGGTTGGCCAGCCAGCGGTGAAGCTGATCATCCGCAATCCTGACATGCAGTCGCAGGAACTCTTCGATCTCATTAATCCGCATGTGGATCCTGATGTCGCGCATGTAACCTTCTCCATTCCGGACGGAATGTTGGAAGTTGCTGCTCCTGGAATCACCAAAGAAATCGGCGTGGCATTCCTCGCCAGCCACTATGGTATTGCGCAAAAGGATGTTATTGCTTTTGGCGATATGCCCAATGACATTGAGATGCTGCAGTGGGCAGGGCTTGGTGTTGCGATGGCGAATGCCGACCAGGCGGTGAAAGACGCTGCCGATATGGTGACGGTTTCTAATGCTGAAGCGGGTGTAGCGCATGTCCTTGAACGGTGGTTCTGATGGGAAAGCAACGCTTCGTCGCTGCTATTGATCAAGGCACTACATCAACACGGTGCATTATTGTTGACCATGAAGGACAAATTTGTGCCTCCGCGCAGTTTGAGCATAAGCAAATCATGCCGCGTCAAGGTTGGGTGGAGCACGATGCGACGGAGATTTGGTACAACGCCCGCCGTGCTGTGTCCGCGGCAATGGTGGATGTGGATGGTTCCCCCGAAGACTTTGTTGCCCTAGGAATCACCAACCAACGAGAAACCGCCGTGGTATGGGATAAGCAAACCGGAAAACCAATCTATAACGCGATTGTGTGGCAAGATACGCGCACTTCACACGCCCTTAACCCGGATGATAAATGGTTGGATCGCACTGGTCTTCTTGCTAACTCTTATCCCGCTGGTCCGAAGATTGCATGGATCCTCGATAATGTTGAGGGCGCGCGCGAGCGCGCTGAGAATGGCGAGCTTCTTGCCGGCACTATCGATACCTGGCTGCTATGGCACCTCACCGGCGGTGCTCGTGGGGATCAGGGCAAGAAGGCTTTGCACCTCACCGACGTCACTAATGCTTCGCGCACCTTGCTCATGGATATTCGTACCCTGCAGTGGGATGAGGAGCTGTGCAAAGAAGTCGGCGTGCCGCTGTCGATTCTGCCGGAGATTCGTCCTAGCATTGGCGACTTTGGACACGTACGCGCAGCTGACTCTTTGGCCAGAGTCCCGATTACTGGTGTGCTCGGCGACCAGCAAGCCGCACTTTTCGGCCAGGCCGCTTTTGAAGAGGGCGAAGCTAAAAACACTTATGGCACAGGCCTGTTCATGCTGCTTAATACCGGTGAACAACCCCGCTGGTCAGGCAATGGATTGCTCACTACCGTAGCTTTCCAGTGCGAAGGGCAAAAGCCGGTCTACGCATTAGAAGGCTCAGTCGCGGTGGGCGGGTCACTTATTCAGTGGCTGCGTGACCAGCTGGGTATCATTCCAAATGCCACGTCCAGTGAAAAGATCGCAGCGAAAGACAACGGCGGAGTCTATGTTGTCCCTGCATTCTCCGGCCTGTTCGCGCCTCGCTGGCGTCCCGATGCCCGAGGCGTTATCGTCGGGTTGACGCGTTTTGCCGACCGCACCCATATTGTCCGCGCTGCCCTAGAGGCAACGTGTTTCCAAACCCGCGAAGTTGTTGAAGCCATGGAAGCTGATTCCGGTATTGAGCTCACCGCGCTGCACGTTGACGGCGGCATGGTGGCCAATGAACTGCTCATGCAGCTACAAGCTGACATCTTAGACACAGAAGTCATTCGTCCGCGTGAGATTGAAACCACGGCGCTCGGTGCTGCTTTTGCTGCCGGTCTGGGCCAAGGCTTCTGGGAAGACTTGAAGTCGTTGGGGGAACTAGTAGCTACGGATAAGTGCTGGACCCCGAATATGGACACTAAAGAACGCGACCGACTTTATACCGAGTGGAACAAAGCAGTCGAGCGTACTTTTAACTGGGAAGACTAGTTTTGCGCAGCGGGAAGAACTTCAAGTAGAAGGTGAGCGCGAGCGGTCCCGTGGTCGGCCGCATCTTTGCTTTGAAAATGAGATAAACACTCGATACCAGCAATAAAAGCGCCGTTAGAACCACAGTGGTTGTTAACGCGTCGTAGAACGTAATCATGGGAGAAACCTCAGAGTTTCTTATTGTGTGATCGCAGCATTGGCCTTCTGATTAGCTAGCACGGTGCCAATAAACAGCACGATAATAATAGGGATGCTCAGTAAGCCAATGGCGGATTCTTCAATGAAGAGGCAAAGGACTCCGAAGATAGCCAGAGCGCTCCCGCTGAATTTCAGATAGCCAGAGGCAGCTTTGTGTCCCTAAATCCATGCTTCGTCGCTGGCCATAAGTTTCGGCGTACGTAGCCCGACCCATGAGTTCATTGGCAATTGTCCGCGGGCCATTTTATTGGCTACATAGAACAAACCTGATCCCGCAATAAGAAAAGTTACGGCCATAATTATGGAGTACACAGTCATCTATTTCCCTTTCGGTTGAAATCCCCCAGTGAATTAGACCTGAGCCCACTGCCCGACTCAGCGACTTTGGGCCTGCAAAAGCGGCGCCTAGCTGTACATAAGCTAGACGCCGCGGGGAGGAGATTCTCAATCAAGTGCTGCCACCGGCATGGCGGCACTCAAAGATTAGTTGGTGTGCACATCCACGGTTGCGGTGTTTGGATCGTAGGTGATGTAGCCGCCCTGGAAATCCACGCGGACGGAATTGCCGCTGGCTTCGCCGCCCACAGCGTACTGGTCAGTCGTAGGCAGACCCAACTGTGCTGCAGTGTCACCTTGTGCCCAGGCACGAGCGAATTCACCAATCAGCGCGTGAGTACCGGTGTCTTCGGAAGATAGCACTACGCCGTTGTTAAAGAGCTGGTAAACAAGCTGCGCGTTCTCAGAATCAGGTCCGCCCACTGGTGCGCCCAAAATTGGTCCAAAGATGTTAAGGATGGAATCAAAAGCAGCGATTGCTTCTTCATTACCGGCAATAGCTAGTAACTGGGAAATGATTCCAGGCAAAGCATCGGCGCTAACACCTGGTGCGACTTCACCGCCGGATTCCGGCAGGGTAACTGCGCCAGCGGTAATTGCAAGACCCGCAACCGCAGCGGCAACCGCGGTTACAGCCTGGATTTCTTCATCGCTGAAATCAGAGGAGCCCTGCTGGTTGGCGCCGCGCTGAGCTATCGATGATAGCCCGGGCAGTACGGCAGCTAGATCGTTGGTGCCGGCCTGCTCGTTGCCCGCATTGCTGCCATTACCACCGAGGACAGGAGCAGAGGTGTCGCCTGTCGGTGGCTGGCTGATCGCGTTTCCTGAAGCGATCGCGTTGTACTTGGTTTTTGTAGCGTTGCGAATTTCATCCCAGCGCGAGATGACGTATCCGCCAGGGCATGCAGTGTAGTGCAGGTCGGAGTGACCGTGGAAGGTAGGCACGGTAGCAGTAGTTCCAGCTGCGTAACGTGCATTGCTGAAACCACCGGAGCGCAAGCTCACAGTGCCGGAAGGATCAAACCCAGATTGGGCGGCCTTCCATGCAGCGATGCTAGTAACAGAATTGAGCATCTCTGCTGAAGGTTGCGCAGTTTCATAGTTACCAATCATGGAAATGCCCCAGGTGTTGCTGTTAAAGCCACCTACGTGAGCACCCATGACACCACGCTCAAGTCCGCCGTAGCGGCCTTCGTAGATGGTGCCGTACTTGTCAACCAGCACGTTGTAGCCCATATCGCACCAGCCAAGAGTCTGTGCGTGGTACTTGAAGATGCCACGAACCTGAGCGGCAGCCTCAGCTGGGGTGTAGTTGTTGTTACCAGCGGTATGGTGCAGGGTTAGCGCCTTGGTTGGCTCAGTGTAATCAGGGTTGGAACAGCGCATGCCCTCATTGGCGCCCCAGCCAGCGCGGGTGACTACCGGCGGCATGCCGTCGGTATCAGCCATGTTGGCAATGCCGCCATCTTGCGCCTTGCCGTCAATAAAGACAGCTTCGAGGTCAGCTGCAGAGACAGCACCGCTTTCTGCCGGGAGATCTTCAGAATCGGCAACGGGCTTAATCTTGCCAATATCACTCGGCTTCGGAGCAACACCTGCAGATACCTGCTGGCCAACACGCTGTGCGGTCTCGGCTACGTCTTCGTCCGTTTCGCCAGATTCTGCTCCATTGGAAGCTGAATTCTCTTGTTCTGGTGCTTCGACCTGCGCGTCATAATTTTGAGTATCAGCTGTCTCTTCTGAAGCTGGAGCATCCGAGGGAGCCGGAGCTGAATCATCGGCAGGCGCGTCTTGTGCGTCTTCGTTGGAATCGAGCTCTTCTTCGACCTCTTGGTCAGAAGGAATGCCTAGGTCAACATTGCCGACGGAGACCTGCACGGCATTGGTGTCGCCAACGAAGATGAGGTCAGTGCCGTTGGTGCCTTCAGTGGTTACGTCCACAGGCTCGGCGCTGAACCATTCGCCCCAGGAACCGTCTTCTTGTTCGGCGCGGACAAAGGCAGCGACATCTTTTTGTCCCTGCCAGGTCAACGCGAACATGGAGAAAGGATCATCCTGGCGGAATTCTTTCACCGCACGAGGGCCTGCGCCTTCGCCTTGGGAAGCGATGGCTGGGTCATCGACCACGACAGTGTTGCCGTCGCCAAAGTTGGCGGAAGAAGAGGTGGCATCGATAGGCCCTGAGCCACCAGATTGCGTATTAAGGATTTGGTTGCCCCCGAAAGCCGCGGCCGCAGCCACGGCGATAGCCGCCAAGGTGGCGGTCACCGGGGTAGCCCACGTGGACTTCGTGGGAACGAGTCGGCGTCGTTGTTGCACTGGAATCTCCCTATCAGTTACTTCGCCCTCAACAAGTGATGTCCTGCCAGGGTTCGAAAAGGCGGTTGCCGGCGCCTTCCCGATGGTCATCTTAAGTGACCATAGTGGTATTAGTAAACAGCTGGAGCTAATGATACAGGTGTGAATAGTGTGGCGCAGGTTGAAACGCGTGGCGTGTTGGTCTCAGATGCACTTCTCGTTGCGTGCCTTTGCAGTATTGCGGAGTGAATCTAATAGGGTGTCTTTTATGACCAACCTTGATAAGACTTACGATCTCATCGTCGTCGGCTCCGGATTTTTCGGCCTGACCGTTGCAGAACGTGCTGCAACACAGCTGGGCAAGCGCGTTTTGGTAATCGAGCGCCGCAACCATCTGGGCGGCAACGCTTACTCCGAGCCAGAGCCAGAAACCGGCATCGAGGTTCACAAGTACGGAGCGCACCTTTTCCACACCTCTAATAAGCGCGTGTGGGACTATGTCACCCAATTCACGGAATTCACCGACTACCAGCACCGCGTTTTCGCCATGCATGATGGCACCGCATACCAATTCCCTATGGGATTGGGTCTGATTAACCAGTTCTTTGGCAAGTACTACTCCCCAGATGAAGCACGTGAGCTCATCAAGGAGCAGGCTGCGGAAATGAATGTGGATGAAGCGCAGAACCTTGAGGAGAAGGCCATCTCTTTGATTGGTCGTCCTTTATATGAGGCCTTCATTCGTGATTACACGGCGAAGCAGTGGCAGACCGATCCGAAGAACTTGCCAGCGGGCAATATCACTCGTTTGCCGGTTCGCTATACCTTTAATAACCGCTACTTCAGTGACACCTATGAAGGTCTGCCAGTTAATGGGTATACCGCGTGGCTGGAAAATATGTGTGCATCAGAGCTTATCGATGTCACCCTCGACACCGATTGGTTTGAGGTTCGTGACCAAGTGCGCGCAGCTTCCCCTGAGGCGCCAGTTGTGTACACCGGTCCTTTGGATCGCTACTTTGATTTCTCAGAGGGCGACTTGGGCTGGCGTACCTTGGACTTCGACATGGAAGTTCTCAACACTGGTGACTTCCAGGGCACCTCAGTGATGAACTACAACGATGCTGACGTTCCCTATACCCGCATCCACGAGTTCCGCCACTTCCACCCTGAGCGCGAGAAGCAGTATCCAGCGGATAAGACCGTCATTATGAAGGAATACTCCCGCGCGGCAGAAAAGGGCGATGAGCCTTATTACCCAATCAACACTCCGGAAGACCGCGAGATGCTGAAGAAGTACCGCGCACTCGCTGCGCAGGAAGCGCGTGAAAATAACGTGCTCTTCGGCGGACGCTTGGGTACCTATCAGTACTTGGACATGCACATGGCTATCGGTTCTGCGCTGTCGATGTTTGATAACAAGCTCGAGCCATTCTTTACGGAAGGTAAACCGCTCGAGCAAGAGCGCGGTCACTAAGTGCTGAGTAGATAAGCATTTAGCTAGCGGCTTGGCGACACTGCCTGATGCTGCCCGGGAATTAACCACGGGTGGCGTCAGGCGTTTGTTGTTAACGGGGGTGGGATTTTTCCATAGGGAAATCTCACGGGGGCAACGACGTCGCCACATAAAAGATCGTCTGTGAGCTCTATCTCTGGCAGGCCTAAACCTTGCGTTGAGAGTTTTAGGCCGCATGTTTTGCACTGTGGGCGGGGGTAGAAGGGCTGCACACAGATTTAACTTAGTCAAAACGGGTCGGGAGTTTTTCAGTTCAAGTCTGTGGCCTGCGGTTTTACTTCGATTCTTGGGGGAGGATTTCCGCACATTCGCGGCTGAAAAAGTACTGGGTTTGCGCCAACTATTTGACAGCGCCCATGGGTTCACCTAAAGTTAACGGTAGGTTAACAAGAGGTTGAATTTAGATACGCTAAATTGCCTTACACCCAAATACCAGAAAGTGAGTGGGGGGAAGAAATGTTTATTGTTAATAATGAGTCACGGTTTGAAACTCTTCGTCAAGATTTGCACGAGGCGTATGGCCATGCTCATGATGCGAAGACTATCAATGCCAAGCTTGATGAAATCATCACGAAGCATAAGAGCAAGGCCATTTTGGATGACTACATCGCTGTTCTGGTTGAGCGAGAAGTAATGGAATACTTCGGCGCGCACCGCAACCACGTCCGCTTCGCGGCGGGTCTCAATACAGACTTGGTTAAGGCCGCGATCGCGTTGACCAAAAAGCACGCTGGCGATGCACTGATCGTCGACGGCGCAGTATCGCATCCTGAAAACCACTCGGAGGGGCATATGGCATATGTCCTGGGAGAGCGCGGACTCAGTGCAGATGAGCGTCATGTACACGAAGCTCGTACCGTGACCATCCCTGACTACATCATCTACCTGGGCGCAGACGTCCCACGTGATGAAGCTGGCAAGGACATCAAGATTTGGCCAATCGCACATGCCCAAGACATGGAGCAAACCCGCGAACTGGCTGATGACTTGGAAGCACGCGTGCTCTACATGCTCAACAAGCTCGGCATCACGCCACAGAGTGAGCAGGTAAAACTCTCCGCTTAGTTTCGCTTATATAAGTGAACTAGAACAAGCACAACCTGAACTAAAGGGGCTGCGATGACCACACCGTCACCGCAGCCCCTTTTTTCGTATTTAAGTTCTCAGGTGATTAACAGCGCCCCCGATGCGCGTTGAGCAAGGTATGCCACGGTGGTAACCAGTACTGTGAATGTTTGAAGACTGTAGTGAAATGGGAGAATTGAAACCATCGTGACAGCAAACAACACTGTTTCTGACAATGCCGTTCAGCGCATTTTATTGCCCAAGCGGGGCGAACCCTTCGATGTTCGCATGCTGTACATCATCGAAGCGGAACAAAACCGCGAGCGCCTGCGCTGGTCTGACCGGACCTCGCTAACGGTACCGGCGGGTGAAGAAGTCTCATTCCAGACTTACTTCAATGCCTTCCCGGCATCCTACTGGCGTCGCTGGTCCCAGCTCGACTCCATTATCTTGGCTTTAGATATTGATGGAGAAGCAAATATCTCTATCTACCGCTCCAAGCAGGATGGCCAGCGCATCTCCGTGGCTAACCACTTGGTAAGTTCTGGCCACCACGAGTTTGAACTGGCCTTAAAGAACTTTGAAGACGGCGGCTGGCTCTGGTTCGATGTCACCGCAGAGTCTGAGGCCACCATCTCACAGGCAGCATGGTGCGCTCCTTCCGCTCCTGGTCCGCAAACCATGCCTGATGGCTCAATCATCGAGCCATCTGAAAAGCGCGTCGCAGTAGGTATTCCGACCTTTAACCGGCCAACCGATGCCGTCGCGGCATTACAGGCACTGGCAGAAGACCCCGTGGTTGATGGCATCATCGACTTTGTTCTTATGCCGGACCAAGGCAACCAGCACCCCGCGGATGAGCCAGGCTACGACGAGGCAGTCGCACACTTCGGAGAGCGTTTCCGTGAATTCCGCCAGGGCAACCTGGGCGGCTCCGGCGGCTACTCGCGCATCATGTTTGAAGCGCTGGAAAACACCGATTCGCCTTTCATCTTGTACATGGATGATGACATCGCGATTGAACCGGACTCCATCCTGCGCGCAGTCCAAGCCGCACGTTATGCCGCTAGCCCCATCATCGTCGGTGGTCAGATGCTGAACCTGCAGGAGCGCAGCCAGCTGCGTACCACCGGTGAGCAGGTCAACCGTGGCGATTTCATGTGGGGGGCTGCTCCGCATGCCGTCTACGATCATGACTTTGCCAAGTACCCACTCTCAGCTATCGGCGACGGTCAAAGCCATAAGGATCCGAATTCCTATGACTCGCGCGCGCTGCACCGCCGCGTCGACGTCGAATACAACGGCTGGTGGATGTGCCTATTCCCACGCATCGTTGCTGAGACCAATGGCCAGCCGCTGCCGCTGTTTATCAAGTGGGATGACACCGAATACTCCCTGCGTGCTGCCGCCAACGGTTTCCCAACCGTGACCTGGCCAGGCGCTGCTATTTGGCACATGGCGTGGGCAGACAAGGACGATGCCATTGACTGGCAGGCCTACTTCCACCTGCGCAACCGCTTGATTGTCGCCGCGTTGTACCACGATGGTGATGCCAAGGGCATTACCCGTTCCATCTTCAAGTCCACCTTGAAGCACACCATGTGCATGGAATACTCCACCATGGCCATCCAAATTGAGGCCATGAAAGACTTCTTGGCTGGTCCCGACCAACTTTTTGACATCCTGGAGTCGTCGTTGCCGCGCATCGCTAAGCTGCGCTCTAACTACTCGGATGCTGTCATCGTCGACTCTGCTGACCAACTGCCAGCGCCAACCGGTGCACCAGGTGTGCCAACTCAAAACATTGGTGGGCGCTTGGCCAAGATCAAGAAGATTCCATGGGCAGTCAAGGGACTAAAGCACCTGCTGTCGAAGGAAGACCCGCGTCACCACGAGGCACCGCAGCTTAACCTCACCCCAGATGAGGCCCGCTGGTTTACCTTGTCTCGCGTCGATTCTGCGACCGTATCCACCGCCGGCGGCACTGGCGTGGCTTTCCGCAAGCGCGACCGTGACTTGGCGCGTGACCTAGTGGAGCAAACCCGTGAGCTGCTAAGTGATATTGAAGACAACTTCGACGAGATGCGCACTGAGTACCGCAAGGCCTTGCCGGAGCTAACTTCGCGTGAATCTTGGAGGAAGATCTTTGAGTAGCTCGAATAAGTTGAGCACGGCTGAATCCCACATTCTCGAAAGCATCCAGAATGTAGCTTTCGATACACCTGGGGTTTTGCCCACCGCACGCGGTCTAAGCCACATGGGCGAACACGCACTGGGCTGGATGGGCCTATCGGCGCTGGGCTGGAGCCTGGATAAGAAACGTCGCCGGCAGTGGATTGCCGTGGGCGCCTCGGCTTTTACCGCCCATGCCGCCTCTGTTGTCATCAAGCGAATTGTCAGGCGCAAGCGTCCAGATTATTCTTACGTGCGCGTTGGAGTTGGAACACCGTCTAAATTGTCGTTTCCTTCTTCACACTCGACCTCGACTACTGCCTTTTTGGTTGCTGTCGCACGCCTGTATGGAACCTCCGCGCCGCTTGCCGGAATTCCAGTCATGATGCTCTCACGCATGGTGCTCGGTGTGCATTATCCGACCGATACTGCTTTCGGAGCAGCTTTGGGTGCGGCAACCGCTGAAGCGATCACTCGTTATGAAAGGAAAACTGCATGACCGAGAAGCCTGAAACCTTTGAAGGTGACGGCCAGCAGAAGTTTTTCCACCCTGAACCACATACCCAGGGTATTGAGGACTCCCGCAAGCGCCAGCCGCCGAAGAACCTTGCCGATGGCATGATCAAAGCGCTGCGTCCTAAGCAGTGGGTAAAAAACGTTCTGGTCCTGGCAGCTCCTGCAGCTGCCGGTGCTGATGCGCTCTTTCACACCCGCACCTTATTGGATGTGGCCTTAGCGTTCATCGTCTTTTGCCTTGGCGCCTCTTCGATCTACTTAATCAATGACGCGCGCGACGTCGACGCTGACCGTGCGCACCCGACCAAGCGTTTCCGCCCAATCGCCGCTGGCGTGCTGCCAGTCAACCTGGCCTATGTCATGTCGGTTGTGCTCATCGTCGCGGCGGTGGGGCTGTCCTTCCTGGCCACATCTGGTTTGCAACTGGCACTGGTCATTGCGGTCTACATCGCGCTACAGCTGGGCTACTGCTTCGGCTGGAAGCACATGCCAGTTATCGATATCGCCCTAGTCTCGTCCGGCTTTATGTTGCGTACGATGGCCGGCGGTGTTGCTGCAGGCATCGAACTGTCCCAGTGGTTCTTGCTGGTTGCAGCCTTTGGCTCTTTGTTCATGGCTTCTGGTAAGCGCTACTCCGAGATTCTTCTGGCAGAGCGCACCGGCGCCAAGATTCGCAAGTCTTTGGCTGGCTATACCCCGACCTACCTGCGCTTTGTATGGACTCTTTCGGCTACCGCGGTGGTAATGAGCTACTCGCTGTGGGGCTTTCAGCTCGCTAATGAAACTGAAGGCTGGGCGGCTGTCTGGTACCAGATTTCCATGGTGCCATTTACCATCGCCATCCTGCGCTACGCAGCCGATGTGGACCGCGGCCGCGGCGGCGCACCGGATGAGATTGCCCTAGAAGATCGCACCTTGCAGATCTTGGCACTGCTGTGGCTGGCATGTATCGCCATGGCCGTTTACGTCTTCCCGCTGTTCGCTTAAGCGCAACTTATTTAAGCAGAACTCGAATGCACCTCATCAGGAATTTTTCTTTGGTGGGGTGCTTTTGGCGTCTCGGGGGAGACAAAGGTGATTCTCCTGTGTGTTAAGTTTCCCGGGTGGGTGGGCACCGAGTAACCTCTAAAATCATGCACCATGCCTCAACCCGTACTTTAGTAGAGCGTCAGTCCACCTGGTGGGCTTACGGTACGGCTGTGATCGTCGGAGTTGTGGCGTTTATCGTCGGTTTCCAGCGCCGCTGGATGTCAGACGATGGACTCATCGTGCTGCGTACCGTACGTAACTTACTTGCTGGCAACGGCCCAGTCTTTAACGCCGGTGAACGCGTGGAGGCTAATACTTCTACGCTGTGGCAGTACATCATCACGCTGGTGCACATCATTACCCGCCAAGAATTAGCGGTCGTCGCACTGTATTGCGCACTCGGGCTCTCCGTGCTCGCCGTTGTTATCGGCTGCTGGGCTACCGCCCGGTTGTATAAACCCGAAAGTGGACCGGCTGCAACGCCCGTGCACTGGTCCACGTGGACGGTCATTCCCGCAGGCGTACTGATCTACATTTCCTTGCCGCCTGCCCGCGACTTCTTTACCTCCGGTTTGGAGTGGGGTCTGTCCATTTTCTACCTCGCGGTGCTGTGGGCGCTGCTGTTGTGGTGGGCCGGCAACACGGATGGCAGCAAGAACCTAGATCTTTCCGCTCTCGTTTTAGCCTTCTGGGCCGGGCTGAGCTGGCTGGTACGCCCCGAACTTGCGCTCTACGGCGGGGTGGCGGGCATCGTGCTTTTCCTCGCACACCGCAATTGGAAAAAGTGGCTTTTAATCCTCGCAGTAGCTTTGCCCGTTCCCGGTGGTTATGAAATCTTCCGCATGGGTTATTACGGACTGCTCACCCCGCACACCGCGGTGGCAAAATCCGCCAGTGATTCACAGTGGGGCTCGGGCTTTAACTACTTAGGCGATTTCATTGGCCCTTATTGGCTGTCGTTGCCCGTTTTGGTGCTCGCCGTTGTCGGCGCCTTCGCGCTGAGGCACCCGTTGAATCTCGCAACCGCGAGGGCTCAAGCTCTGTCCTCGCGCCGTCGGTACCGGGACGCATCTGAGACAGATAATAAGAAACAGCGCCGCGCAATGTGGACGTGGATGGATGACGCCCGCTCCGAAAAGGCTGCGGTCATCGTGCTGGTCGGCTGCGCCCTCTTACACATTATTTATGTACTGCGCGTCGGCGGTGACTTCATGCACGGACGCATGTTCCTCTTGCCACTGTTCGCCTTGCTGCTGCCAGTATTTGTGCTTCCACTGAATCTCTTTGGAAATATCATTATTGGCGCGGTCATCACCGCAGCGATTGCTCTTTGGTCACTAGTTATTGCCTACCGCGGTCTGCCAAATGATTGGTCTGAGTTTGATACCGGGCGCATCATTGTTGATGAGCGTGAATTTTGGACTTATGCCACCGGCCGCGAGCAAGGCCACCCGCCCTTGAACGCCGAGGATTTCCACGGATCCCCATTCCTGAACGGCTGGGATGGTGGAATCGCAGCGTTGGATTCGGGCGATGCAATGATGCTGCGCTATCTGAAAACACCAGAACCAGAAGAATTTGATTGGCAGCCCATCCCGCGCGATGAAAATCGAACTGACCCGCCCACCGTGTACTTGGTCAACATGGGTATGTCGTCGATGAATGCCCCACTGAATGTGCGTGTCCTGGACAATATCGGCCTTGCCACTCCGATTGCTGCACGTCAGCCGCGGATCGAAGATGGGCGCGTGGGGCACGATAAGAATTTGGACCGCATCTGGCAGGTCGCAGATTCTGCAGCTGACCTTGAGCAACTGCCGGAGTGGATTGATAAAGATGACGCGAAGGCAGCGCGTGCGGCATTGGAGACGGAGGAATTCCAGAAGCTCTTTGCCACCTACCGCGACCCGCTGACGGTTAAGCGCTTTTTGGCCAATATCGCATTTTCGCTTAGCGATGGCCGTACGATGCAGCTTTCCTCTGATCCTTACGATTACCTGCCGGAAAACTTCTCTGAGCGGTAGAATCTGCCAGTGAATTTTTAAAAACTACTAATTTCACTTGATGTGCGTTACGCTTACGTCAACTGTTATCCTTTCGTGATGTTAACGCTTGGGACTTTCTAAGCGATAGATGTGAAGTACATAAAAATTGCGACTTGGACGTTGTAGCAAAAGTTATTAGGAGAAACATGAAGTTCCTTACTGCGACCAGCACGGGGTTTTATCGCCGTGCCATCGCCGTGCTCGCGGCAGTAGTCATGGTGGCGACCATGCTCACTGTTGCGGGCGCACCGAAGGCAGAAGCTGCTAACCGTGACTGGCTGCGCCCAGACGCCAATGGCAAGTGCGATTGGGACCCCGTTAAGTACTGGGTTCAGCGTTGTGACGTGTGGTCTGCTTCCATGGGTCGTACCGTTCCGGTTCAAATCCAGCCAGCAAAGCGCGGCGGCAACGCAGCTTTGTACCTGCTTGATGGTCTGCGCGCGACCGAACGCACCAACGCTTGGGTCAACGACGTCAACGCGGCACGTCTGTACGAACCACACAACATCACCTTGGTTATGCCAATCGGTGGCGCGGCTTCCTTCTACGCTGACTGGGATGGTCCAGCAAAATACGACCTGACTGATCCGGTCAACTACCAGTGGGAAACCTTCTTGACCAAGGAGCTCAAGGGCTACCTGCAGCGTCAGTTCGGTGTTTCTCCAACCAATAACTCGATTGCTGGTCTGTCCATGGGCGGCACCGCTGCCATCACCTTGGCTGGTAAGCACCGTGACCAGTTCCGCCAGACTCTGTCCTACTCTGGTTACCTAGCGACTACTGTTCCAGGTGCGCAGACCCTGATGCGTTTAGCGTTACTTGATGCTGGCGGTTTCAACCTCAACGCAATGTACGGCTCTATAATTAGCCCGCGTCGCTTCGAAAACGACCCATTCAACCAGATTGAAAACCTGCGCGGTGCTGATGTCTACATCTCTGCAGGCTCCGGTATTCCAAGTCCATCTGATGCGAATTACCCATGGAACCTCGCATTGTCTGGCGCGGCTTTGGAAGCAGTAGCCTTGGGCACCACCCGCATCTGGGATACTAAGGCGCGCGCACTGGGCGTGAACTTCACCGCGAACTACCCAGCAACTGGTATTCACAACTGGAACCAGTTTGGTTCACAGCTGTCCAAGACCAAGAACCGCGTTCTGGATGTCATGAACGCTTGGTAATACTTTCGTCCTAGCGCAATTACCACCGCGCCCCCTGATTTCTTGCTTAAAGCAAGAGGCAGGGGGCGGGGTGGTTTTCTTTATGGTGCGGTGTGTCGCCATCACGAAAGTCTGAAGTTCAACTTAAACTTAAGCACACAACAGACAGCTACTTACTTTAAAATTCGCAGCTGCCGGAGGAGGGGAACCTTCGGGAGATGGGAAGAGCATGACGGTAGTACCGCTCTTTGGTGCCACAACCTGTGGCACCTGATTTTTGGCTATCTCATGACACTTTAAACAAGTGTTGGACTGACAACGTATTTTGTGTGTTTACCGTTGCCACACACATCTTGGTGGCGCATGGAATACAGGTGTGTCCACTTTTTCTAGCGAGAGAACATAAATTTAATTCACCTACACACCAACGATGAGGACATGTTCATGCGCTCTAAAGATTCCCGTTCCACCGTGTCTAACCCCTCTGCAAAGCGTCGCCGCATGGCGCTGGTAGCGCTGCCGACCGCAGCCGTGCTGGGGTTATCCCTGATTCCTTTCGCAGGCGCACAGTCCTTGTTGCCAGGTGGCTCGAGCCTTTCTGACTCGGTTGCACCAGGCAACCCACCGCAGCGCGATCCCATCAACACCACCTACCCAGAGGTAGAAGGCTTGCCAGAAGGCGTTGATGTCAACCGCGTGGAGTACCTCTCCCCACGCCACGTTAAGGTCTACATCAAGTCTGCCGCCATGCCCGAGCATGAGCAGGTAGTACAAATCCTCCTGGCTCGTGACTGGTACTCCCAGCCAGATAAGCAGTTCCCAGAGGTGTGGGCACTCGATGGCCTGCGTGCGCGTGACGATGAATCCGGCTGGACCATTGAGACCAATATCGAGCAGTACTACGCCGACAAGAACGTCAACGTGATCATGCCAGTGGGCGGCGAATCCTCTTTCTACTCTGACTGGGCTGAGCCTGATAACGGCAAGCACTACATGTGGGAGACCTTCCTGACCCAGGAACTCGTGCCAATTTTGGACAATGAGTTCCGCTCCAACAAGCAGCGCGCCGTCGTCGGTATATCCATGGGCGGTACCGCAGCGGTGAACTTGGCAGAGCGCCACCCATACCTGTTCGACTTCGTCGGTTCTTTCTCCGGCTACTTGGATACGACCTCCACGGGTATGCCGCGGGCAATTCAGGCAGCGCAGGCGGATGCTGGTGGATACGACTCCACAAAGATGTGGGGAGAGCCCTACTCGCAGGAATGGTACAACCACGATCCAAAGCTGGGAATTAAAGAACTCAAGGACATCACCACCTATGTCTCTGCTGGTTCCGGCCAAGATGACTATGGCCAGGAAAACTCGGTAGCCAAGGGCGAGGCTAACTATGCTGGCATGGGACTGGAGGTGATCTCCCGCATGACCACTGACTCCTTCGTCAAGCGCGCAAAGCGCGAAGGCGTCGATGTCATCTCCAAGCTGCGCCCCTCTGGTGTTCACAGCTGGGAATACTGGCAGTTCGAAATGACCCAGGCGTGGCCATATGTCGCCGATACCTTCGGCCTTGGTGAAGTCGACCGCGGTGCTGACTGTGAAGTCACCGGCGATATCGCAACCGTCACCGGCAACGTCGATATTGGTAACTGCCTTAACAATGAATACGACGTGGAGGACGGCAAGGCGCAGGATTTCTCTAAGGGAACCGCGTACTGGTCACCAGATAACGGCGCACACGCGCTCTTCGGACGCATCAACGCGCGCTACGCCGAGATTGGCGGACCAAGCTCGTGGTTGGGCTTCCCACTTACCGGTGAGAAGACCACTCCGGATGGCAAGGGGCGCTTCGTGCACTTTGAAAACGGTTCAATCTACTGGACCGCATCGACAGGCGCATATGCCGTCACCAAATCCATGATGGGTATCTGGGGAAACAATGGCTATGAAAACGGCGATCTGAAGTACCCAACTGGTCCAGTGACCAACATCGAAGGTGGCGGCCAGTTCCAGAACTTCCAAAACGGTGTCCTTGTCGAAGCCAAGGAAGGAAACTCCAAGAAGGGCTACATCGTCCACGGCGCTATTGGCGCCAAGTACAAGGAGATGGGCGGCCCTAATTCCGCAGCTGGGGCACCACGCGGTGGCGAGAAGAAGATCAAGGGCGGCTTCTTCCAGGAATTTGAAAACGGCAATATCTACTGGTCCGCTTCCTCTGGCGCGTACTTCATCCCTTACGGTGAAATCTTTGACCACTGGGGCGACAACGGCTACGAGAACGGCAAGTACGGCTACCCAACCTCTGACCAGGAAGACATCCCAGCTGGTGGCTTGAAGCAAGACTTCCAAGGCGGCACCATCCGCCAAATTATGGGCCGTGTGTCCTAAGGAGTAATAGCGATGAAGCGACTAATGACAGGCACGCTCGCGCTGCTAGCTACTTTCACCTTGGCAGCGTGTGGCTCTGCCACTGTAGAAAGCGGCTCGGAAGTATCTCCCGATGCCACCGTGGCACCACTAGAGCGCGGTGACGGCGATTTGTTGTCCTCGTCTGAGTCAGAAACTTCAGAAGAGAGAAGTTCGAAGGAGAGCACGGAGGCATCGACAAGCAAAAGCGAACCAGCGCCTGAAGACCGTGGCGCGCAGGAAGTAGAACAAGCCCCCACCCCGCAAGTTGATACTTCCAATGCTGGATTCCTCGATGCCGTCGCCGGCGGCGGAGTCGACATAACTGGAGTAGAAAACCAACTTGTTAGCGCAGCTCACACTGCCTGCGACCCGGACGATGACGTCACCGTACTGGCCGTCGCGGGACAGCTTGTAGAGCAAGAACGCACGGACAAGGACGTTGAGGAAGTCGTTGCATTGATCAACGAACAGGCACAGGCAGCCTACTGCTAGCGAAATTCTTGATCCTTGCCAGGATAATGGAGTAGAACTTCCCCCTATGAGAAAAACACTGACTATCCTCGCCGTCATCATTGTTCTAGTGGTGGTCGGCGGGGGAGCCGCGCAGTACTTAATGCGTGAGACTTCCAGCCCATCCGGCGATGGCGACCGCACGCCGGCGCCTGGGGAGTCTACTGAAGCTGCGCCCGAGACTCCGGAACAACCAGAATGGTGCCCGGCTTATGAGTTCATTTCTGCGCCAGGTACATGGGAATCATCGGCTGACGATGACCCCTTCAACCCGCAGGCGAACTCCCGTTCTTTCATGCTGTCTATAACTAATCCTTTGAAAGAACAATTCGGTGAAGACCAGGTACGTGTGTGGACCTTGCCTTATACCGCGCAGTTTCGCAGTGTTCAATCACAACAAGAGATGAGCTACGACGACTCCCGCAACGAAGGCCGCGCAAAGCTCGAAGGTGAGCTCAAGTGGATGCACGGTGAGTGCCCACAGACGCAGTTTATTTTGGCTGGCTTTTCCCAAGGCGCTGTGATCGTTGGTGACGTTGCCGATGATATCGGCGGCGGCACGGGTGTTATTCCTGCCGAATCCGTCGCAGGCGTAACCGCGATTGCCGATGGCCGTCGTGAAAATGGCGTCGGTATTAATCCTGGTAATAAAGTCAACGGCATCGGCGCAGAAATTGCGCTGCAGCCAGTAACCGGTTTGGTGCAGTTGGTTGTGCCGGGCGCATCCATGCGTGGGCCACGTCCGAATGACTTCGGATCTTTGGCGGATAGGACTTATCAGATCTGCGCGCCATCGGATAGCATCTGCGACGCGCCACACAATATTGGCAATGCTGCAGAACGCGCCATGGAGCTTATAGACGCCAACGGCGTGCACGCGCTCTATGCCTACAACGACAATGTTATCCCAGGCATGACCACCAATCAGTGGGTTGTGGGCTGGGCATCGAAAATCATAAACGGCGGCTAACTTACTATCAGGTAACGTTTTAGACAATAATACTGATAGTTTTAAATGCCTAAGTTAACACTTCTTTAAAAGGAGATTCCATGGATTTGCATGCCGCAATGCAGCAGTTCTACAACGATAAGGGAGAAATCACCTTAGCCCCGCAGCTTTCTTTAGCGGGCTTGGCAGAGTTGCTGTACCAAGGCGACTTGCACACCGGTGGCGGAGACCGCAAGGTTCTGCGCTATTGGGATTACTCCAACTCCCGCGAAGGCGAACTGGTGGTATTTACCCGCCAGGAAGTCAATACGCGTATTAAGGCCGTGGCCGCACGCTTGCAGCAGGTCGGCAAATTAAATGACCGCGTAGCCATCTTGGCAGGTAACTCCCCGGAGTACCTGTTTGGCTTTATCGGCGCGCTGTATGCCGGCATGGTTCCTGTGCCGCTTTATGATCCAAATGAGCCGGGCCACGCGGACCACCTCACCGCCGTGTTTGCAGACTGCCAGCCCAAGTTCGTGCTGACTAACTCGGAATCGGCGCAGGCGGTGCGCACGCACTTCTCGGCGCTGCCATCCCGTGAGCGTCCACGTATTTTGTCGGTTGATTCCTTGCCGGATTCCTTGGCGGAATCTTATGTCACCCCGCAGTCGACGCTGGAAGGCCAGCAGTTGCTGGCGATGTCGACGGTCATGCCGATCGACCAAGCCGCATTCTTGCAGTACACCTCCGGTTCAACCCGCACGCCCGCGGGCGTGGAGCTTACCAACCGCTCCATTTTGACTAACGTTTTGCAGATTTACGCTGCTGCGAAGCTGAAGATGCCGCTGCGCCTAGTTACCTGGTTGCCGCTGCACCACGACATGGGCATCATCTTGTCGCTGTTCGTAGTGATTATGGGCTTGCCATTTGAGATGATGCGTCCGCGTGACTTCATCCAGCAGCCCAAGCGCTGGATTGACCAGCTCAAACGCAAGGACATCGACGAGAAGCTCGCAGCAACCTACGCCGTTGTACCTAACTTCGCACTCGAGCTGGCTACTCGCTACGGCAAGCCAACTGAGGGCGAAGAGCTGGACTTGTCCAATATCGACGGCATCATCATTGGTTCAGAGCCAGTGACCGAAACCGCCGTGGAGAACTTCTACGAGGTATTCAAAGACTTCGGTCTAGACCGCAAGGTTCTGCGTCCATCGTACGGCTTGGCTGAGGCATCGCTGCTGGTTTCGACGCCACAAAATGATGAGCGCCCTGTGTTTAACCACTTTAACCGCGAGGCCTTGGCCAATGGCGAGGCGAAGCCTCAGGAGAAATCGGATGACACCGTGCCATTCGCGTCCAACGGTCAGGTGGTTACGGGACAGTACCTGACCATCGTGGATCCAGAAACCCGCGCCGAAGTTGAAGACGGCGTCGTGGGCGAGCTGTGGGCACATGGCGAAAACATGGCTGTGGGCTACCTCGGCCGCGAAGAAGAAACCAAGGCCACCTTCCGCAACACCTTGGGTGAGCGTTTGGCATCCGGCAGCCGCGTCGAAGGCGCGCCTGACGATGACAAGTGGATGGCCACCGGCGACTTGGGCACCATCCTGGACGGCGAGCTCTACATCACCGGCCGTTTGAAGGACCTCATTGTTATTGCAGGGCGTAACCACTACCCACAAGACATTGAAGGCACCATCCAAGAAGCAACTGACCACGTACGCCCGGACTCGATTGCGGCGTTCTCCGTGGAAGGCGAAAACACCGAGCAGTTGATTGTCTTGGTGGAGCGCGCTGATTCCGCTGATGAATCCGGCGATGCGGCAGCCACCGAAGCAATTCGTACCGCCGTTAGCAAGAACCACGGCATCGTGCCAGATGCGATTGAGTGGAAAGCACCACATGAGATCAACCGCACCTCATCCGGCAAGATTGCTCGCCGCGTAGCAAAGAAGCACTACATGGGCTAACCTGCCACGGGAAATTTACCTGCGGCAACACCCCTGCCCGGTCCAGCTGCAACGAGCTAGGCCGGGCGTTGTGATTTTCAAAACCAACAGCACATGATGTGTACTAGTGGTATGTAACAATAAACCGGACATGTCGCGATATGACAATGTAACTGGTTTTCTTAGTGAATTAGTGATTTGTAAATTAGTAAGGCAACAACCTTTATGACCGTTGAACAACTCCGAGGCTGGATCCGCGCTTGGGTGGCAGACGTAACTGGCCTGCCAGAAGAAGAAGTCGTAGATACGAAACCTCTGGAGAACTTTGGACTTTCCTCACGTGATGCCGTGGTGCTATCAGGTGAGTTAGAAAACCTCCTCGGTCTCCAACTGGATGCGACCGTGGCTTATGAATACCCCACGATTGCAGCTTTAGCCGAGCGCTTAATCAACGGACCTGCCCAAACTCCTGCTGCCGCGCAGGTTGTGCGCAAGGCGCAGAATAAGGCGACGGGAACTGGCGCGCACGATATCGCGATTATTGGCGTCGCAGGGCGTTTCCCTGGCGCGGATAACGTCGAAGAGTTCTGGCAGATGCTTATTGAAGGCCGCGCTGCTACAGGCGAACTTCCAATTGGTCGCTGGTCTGAGTACAACGCCGATGAAGTGCTGCGTACAAAGATGGAAACGCAGAATCTCCAAGGCGGCTACTTAGAGGATATCTCCAGCTTCGATCCGGAGTTCTTCGGCCTTTCCCCACTTGAGGCCACCAATATGGATCCGCAGCAGCGCATCATCTTGGAACTGGCGTGGGAAGCATTAGAAGACGCCGGCGTGCCTGCAAACGAACTACGAGGCACCGCCACTGGCGTTTACATGGGCTCGACCAACAATGATTACGGCATGCTCATTGCCGCAGACCCAGCTGAAGCACACCCTTATGCGCTCACGGGCTCGTCTTCTTCCATTATCCCGAACCGCGTGTCCTATGCCTTGGATCTGCGCGGTCCTTCGGTCAACGTCGATACTGCGTGTTCTTCTTCTCTCGTTGCTATCCACCAGGCCGTGCGCGGTCTGCGCGAAGGCGACGCGGATGTGGCCCTGGCCGGTGGCGTCAACATTCAGGCTTCGCCATTTATCACCACTTCCTTTGGTGAGCTCGGCGTTATTTCACCTACCGGCGGTATCCACGCCTTCTCCGATGATGCGGACGGATTCGTGCGCGCCGACGCCGCAGGCGTTGTCGTGCTCAAGCGCCTAGAAGATGCAGAAGCCGACGGCGATAATATCCTCGGTGTCATCAAAGGCTCTGCCGTTAACTCCGATGGCCACTCCAATGGCCTGACCGCACCGAACCCGGATGCGCAGGTCGATGTCCTAGAGCGCGCTTACCTCGATGCCGAGGTCGATCCGCTGACGGTCGACTACATCGAAGCTCACGGCACCGGTACCATCTTGGGTGATCCGATTGAAGCTACTGCCCTGGGCAAGACCGTGGGCGCGGGCCGCGATGCAGCGAACCCAGCATTGCTTGGCTCCGCAAAATCCAATATCGGACACTCCGAATCCGCCGCGGGCATCGTGGGCCTTATCAAGGTCATCGAGGGCATGCGCCATGGCATCATTCCGCCATCGATCAACTTCAGCGAACCGAATCGCTACATCGATTTCGACGCCGAGCACCTCGAGGTCGTCGAAGACCCACGCGAGTGGCCAGAATACTCCGGCTCCAAGGTCGCAGGTATTTCTGGCTTTGGTTTCGGCGGCACCAACGCGCACGTCGTAGTTGCTGAGTACACAGGTAGGCAGACGGCGGCGAAGGCGCAGGTTGCTATCGACACGCGCGAAGGCGATGCGGGGGAAGAAGAACCAGCCACCGTGGCTTTGCCGGTATCTGGTTTGCTGCCGTCGCGTCGTCGACACGCGGCACAAAACCTTGCGGACTACATCGAAAATGAACAGCTGGACCACACTGGTTTGCTAGAGCTTGCGCGCTCTTTGGCTGGCCGCAACCACGGCCGTACCCGTGCCGTTGTCTCCGCCAACAATGCCGAAGATGCCATCAAGCGCCTGCGCCAGGTTGCTGACGGCAAGGTGTCCTTGGGTATCGCGGCTGCCGATGCCCCAGCGAGTGTCGGACCGGTCTTTGTCTACTCGGGCTTTGGCTCCCAGCACCGCAAGATGGCCAAGGATCTCATGGCCGTGTCGCCACTCTTTGCCGAGCGCTTGGCTAAGCTCAATGAAACCATTGACTTTGAGGCTGGCTGGTCGTTGCTAGAGCTTATCGATGACGACGCGCAGACCTACAACACCGAAACTGCCCAGGTAGCGATCACGGCTATCCAGATTGCCCTGACTGATTTGCTGGCGCACTTTGGCGTGCGTCCTGCAGGTGTTATGGGCATGTCCATGGGTGAAATCGCAGCGGCCTATGCCGCAGGTGGTCTCAAAGACACTGACGCTTTGCTAATTGCCAGCCACCGCGCCCGCCTGATGGGCGAGGGCGAAGCTTCGCTGACGCCTGAAAACCAGGGTGCGATGGCAGTGGTGGAAATGACCGCCGCAGATATTGAAGCTTTAGGCAACGATATTGAGCCAGCCGTTTACGCAGGTCCTGGCATGACTACTGTCGGCGGTCCACGTCAGCAGGTCCTCGACTTGGTGGAAAAGCTAGAAGGGGAAGGCAAGTTTGCCCGCGCGCTCAACGTTAAGGGCGCAGGCCACACCTCGGCTGTCGAGCCTTTCTTGGGCGAGCTCGCCGCAGAAATTGCCGGTATTGAAGCCCGTCCAATCCACACCACGGTGTTTAGCTCCGTCGACCGCGGCACGGTTTACCAGCCAGGTGCAACCATCCACACCGATGAGTACTGGATTCGCATGACGCGACAGGCCGTGTACTTCCAGGATGCTACCGAGCAGGCTTTGGCTGCGGGGCACAACCAGCTGGTGGAAATTTCGCCGAACCCAGTGGCGCTGATGGGCATGATGAACACTGCCTTTAGCGTCGGCAAGCCGGATGCGCAGCTGCTGATCTCGCTCAAGCGCAAAGTCGATCCATCTGAGTCACTGTTGGACCTTTTGGCGAAGCTCTATGTCACCGGCTCTCCGGTGGATTTCCGCAATGTCTTTGGTACCAGCGCCGGTAACACTACCGGCAACACCCCGGTCAAGGCGCCGTTTACGCAGTTTAAGAAGCAGCGTTTTTGGACCTCAGCGCGGCCATCGTCAGGCGTTTCTGGCCTGCCGGGCACCCGCGTGACCTTGCCGGACGGCAAAATTGCCTTTGCCACCGATGCTGACCAGGCTCCTTCAGCCGTTGCCATCTTGGAATCAGCCGCCGCGGCTGTGGATGCCCGCGCGCAGGTCGTAGCCAGCGAAGAACACGGCGTGTTGCCGGCGCAAGGCGAAGTTACCACCGTTGTCGACCGCAACCTCGGCGGGCTTTCGATCGCGGTCTACACCGTGGTCGGCGGGTTAACCCAGCTGGTCGCCGAAGGTTTCGCTTCCACGCTGGACCTGGGTGGTGCTCCTGCGCCGCTGCAGGGCGTGAGCGCGGTGCCAGAAAGCCAGGACTCACCAGCTGATTTCATCTCCGATGGCATCGAGGCTGTGCGCTGGGATCCGGAAAAGGAAACCGTCGAAGAGCGCCTGGCTACCATTGTTTCCGAGTCGATGGGCTATGACGTCAGCGACCTCCCACGCGAGTTGCCGCTGATTGACCTGGGTCTGGACTCCTTGATGGGCATGCGCATTAAAAACCGCGTGGAAAATGATTTCCAGATTCCACAGCTGCAGGTCCAGGCATTGCGGGATGCATCGCTTGCCGATGTCATCGTGATGGTCGAAGAAGCCGTTTCCCAGACAGGTTCTCCTTCCACTACACCTTCATCGGAGTCATCAGCAGAAGAAACGGAAACCACTTCGGAGACTGCTGCTGGATTGGAAGAAGCCGCCGAAGCAATGGGTGATCTGGACGCTGTTGACGTAGTTGACGCTGCTGACGCAGATATTGAGCCTCAGACCTCGAAGGCTTCAGGCGTGGGCGTTGCCCCGCGTGACGCCTCAGAGCGCATGGTTTTTGCTACCTGGGCAACCTTTACCGGTGCTGCTGCAGGTGGCGTGACCAGCGAACTACCAGCGATTAGCGATGAGCAAGCAGCCCAAATCGCAGAGCGTCTCACTGCGCGCGCCGGCGTTGAGGTTACGGCTGAGCAGGTCAAAGATGCGGAGACCCTTGAGCCTTTGTCCGACCGTGTCCGCGAAGGCTTAGAGTCTGAGGTCGAAGGCAATATCCGCGTGCTGCGCGAAGCCGACGGCCCAGCTGTGTTCATGTTCCACCCCGCCGGTGGCACCACCGTTGTCTACCAGCCGCTGATGCGCCGCCTTGCTAAAGATGTTGCGGTCTACGGCGTAGAGCGCCTCGAGGGCACCTTGGAAGAGCGTGCTGCCGCGTACCTGGATGACATCGTGAAGTATGCCCGTGGGCGCAAGGTCGTCTTGGGCGGCTGGTCCTTTGGTGGCGCCTTGGCTTTCGAGGTCGCGTTGCAACTGGAGAAGAAGCACCCAGAGGTCGAAGTCGCGTACATTTCGCTGCTGGATACCACCCAGCCTTCGGATCCTGCGCCGGATACTTTGGAAGAAACCAAGGCCCGCTGGGAGCGCTTCGCTGCCTTCGCGAAGAAGACCTACGGCCTAGAATTCCCGGTACCTTATGAGCTGCTAGAAACCGCTGGTGAAGCAGCCGTGATGCAGATGCTCGAGCAACTGCTTGCTACCACCGATGCCTCCGAGCACGGCCTTGCCGCAGGCGTTCTGGAACACCAGCGCGCATCCTTTGTGGATAACCAGATTCTGTCCAGCATTGACTTCATCCGCTGGGTCGACGTGAAGGCACCGGTGCTTTTGTTCCGCTCCGAGCGCATGCACGATGGCGCGATTGAGCTGGAGCCGCGCTACGCGCATATTGACCCAGATGGTGGCTGGGGCGCTATCGTAGAAGACTTAAAGATTGTGCAGCTGCCAGGTGACCACTTGGCGGTGCCAGACGAGCCCGTAATTGGCATCGTGGCAAAGCACATGGACACTTGGATTGAGGAGAAGATTCGTGGCAACGGCAGCTAATAAGCCGACGACCACCGCGGAGAAGATCGCTGATCTGGCATCCCGTCTGGAACAGGCGCAGGATCCAGGCAGCGAACGCTCCCGCAAGCGCCGCGATGACGCCGGTCATTCAACCCCGCGTCAGCGTATTAACGCGCTGCTAGACGAAGGTTCCTTCGTTGAGGTCGGCGCTTTGGGCAAGACCCCCAATGACCCGGACGCTATTTACTCTGACGGTGTAGTCACCGGCTACGGCCGCATCTCAGGCCGTCCCGTGTGCATCTACGCGCACGATAAGACTGTTTACGGCGGCTCAGTTGGCGTGACCTTCGGGCAAAAGGTCTGCCAGGTCATGGACATGGCGATCAAGATCGGTTGCCCTGTCATCGGCATTCAAGACTCCGGCGGCGCGCGTATTCAAGACGCCGTGACATCGCTTGCGATGTACTCGGAGATTTCTCGTCGTCAGCTGCCGCTGTCTGGCCGCAGCCCGCAGATTTCCATCATGCTGGGCAAGTCTGCCGGCGGTGCCGTCTATGCGCCGGTGACCACGGACTTCGTCATTGCCGTCGACAAGCAAGCGGAAATGTACGTCACCGGCCCGAAGGTAATCCGCGAGGTAACCGGTGAGGATATCTCTTCTGCGGAGCTAGGTGGCGCGAGCCAGCAGGAGCTCAACGGCAATGTCTCGGCCGTCGTCGATGGTGAAGATGAAGCTTTCGACTTGGTCCGGGATCTGCTCGACCACCTTCCATCGTCCTGCTTCGACGAGGCGCCAGAGTTTGCTGCGCCGAGCGATGAAGAACTGCGCGAAGACACTGAGCTCGACTCCTTCATGCCTGATGACACCAATGCCGGCTACGACATGATTGAGCTCTTAGAGCAGCTTGGCGATGATGACGAGATCATCGAACTGCAGCCCAACTTCGCGCCGAATATGATTACGGCCTTTGGGCGTATCGATGGCAAAACCGTTGGTTTCGTGGCGAATAACCCGATGCACCTGGCGGGCTGTATTGACGCTGATGCAGCCGATAAGGGCGCGCGCTTTATCCAGATTTGCGATGCCTACAATGTGCCTTTGGTATTCGTTGTCGATACCCCGGGCTATATGCCGGGTGTTGAGCAGGAAAAGGTTGGGCTTATTCACCGCGGCGCGAAGTTTGCGTTCGCTGGGGTGCAAGCCACCGTGCCAAAGGTTTCGCTGATTGTGCGCAAGGCTTTTGGTGGTGCTTATGCGGTTATGGGCTCGAAGAACCTGTCTGGCGATATTAATCTGGCGTGGCCGACCGCGCAGATTGCCGTGATGGGCTCTGCCGCGGCGGTCGTGATGATTGCGGGCAAGCAGCTCGATGCCGCTGAAACACCTGAGCAGCGCGAGATGACCAAGAAGATGTTCATGGATTTCTATGATGAAAACATGACCTCGCCGTACGTGGCTGCCGAACGTGGCTATATCGACGTAATGGTTCGCCCGCGCGAATCGCGTATCGCTTTGCGCCAGGCATTGCGTCAATTGGAAACTAAAAATATTTCTGATTTGCCAAAGAAGCATCCGATTGCGCCGATGTAGCGCCTCATCGATGTAACGTAGTGGCATTGTTTAGCGGATATTAAACAGTAGACTTTCTCAAGAAGCTTTTATAAGGAGATTTCCTCATGCTATCTAGCGTTTTCGACGTAGTCGGCGAACTGATCAGCTACCTGGTCATGGCTATCAACGGCATTGCTGCACAGTTCTCATAAGAACGGCGCAATAATGCGGGCCCCGTGGTTTCCACGGAGCCCGCATTTCTAGATCAGACAGGGGGCGTTGATGATTCTCCTACTCGATAATCATGACTCTTATACTTTCAACCTCTATCAACTCATCGCAGAGGTAGCAGGGGAATTACCGCTGGTGGTTCGAGCTGAATTCAGCGAACGTGAAAACCTAGCCCAGCGGGTGCGCCACGGAGAATTTAGCCACGTCGTGATTTCACCAGGCCCAGGCACCCCGGAAAACCCACGCGACTTTGCGGCCGCATGCCAAGTCATCGAAGCCGCACGAGACATTCCTGTCCTCGGTATTTGCCTAGGACACCAGGGCCTCGCGCTTCTTAATGGCGCTCGCGTCAAGCCCGCTCCTGAACCGAAACACGGTTTCATCAGCACTGTCCACCACACCGGGACCGGACTCTTCGCCGGTATCCCGCAGGATTTCAAGGTGGTGCGCTACCACTCGCTGTGCGTTGACGATATTGACACCACGCTGATCCGCCCGCTGGCGTGGTCCGAAGACGGCGTGCTAATGGGGCTTGAAGTGCTGGGTCGCCCGCACTGGGGCGTGCAGTTCCATCCGGAATCAATTTTGACCGAGCACGGGCGGACCATCATCCAGAATTTCTTGGACCAAGAACCTCCCGCGAAATGGAAGCTTGCGCATCGCGAGGTTTCGCTGCCGATGAACTGCGAAGCCACCTTTGCCCGCTTGAAAGATGCTGCGCCAGACGCTTTCTGGCTAGATTCTGCCACTGCAGATACCGGCGTGGGCCGCTATTCGATTCTCGGCACCGGCACCGGTTCTCAGTCCGCATCTATTCGCTATGACATAAGCCGTGGGAGCGTCCAGGTAGCCCGCGGTGGTGAAATCACAACTGTTGAGACCGACGTCTTGTCCTACCTGCAGCAGCTCCTGGCCGAAACAGTGGACACGGAAGACCTACCAGAGCTGCCGTTTCGTGGTGGTTACGTCGGATTCTTAGGCTATGAGTGCAAAGCTCTCACGGTCGGGCCCGGTGTTCACAGTGCAGATACTCCCGATGCCTATTGGGTGTTTCCGCAGGCTTTTGTGGTCTTTGATCATCGAGAAGCGATGGCGCAACTATGCGTTATTTATGACGCGGTGGAAGGCCCGACAGCAGAGACGACCGAGTTGATGGAATGGCTCGAGGAATCTCTCGAGGTTGGGATGCCGACTCATACGGCGAGGGAACCGGAAGCGGCGCTGGAAGGCACATGGCGGCTGACGGCGGATGAATACGTGGCGCGCATCGGGGAAGTGGATGCGGCACTGCGCCGTGGCGATAGCTATGAAGTGTGCTTGACCGATACCTATGAAACCCAGGTGGCGGTCGATGGCTGGGACTTGTACCGGCAGCTGCGGCGCAACAATCCGGCGCCCTATGCCGCCTACCTGAAGCTTGGCGCCTTTGGTGATGAGCTGGAGATTCTGTCATCTTCGCCCGAGCGATTCCTTAAGGTCGAACGCGATGGCACCGTGTCGAGCAAGCCCATCAAGGGCACGATTGCGCGCTCCGAGGACCCTGAGGAGGACCGCCGGCGCAGCTACTTCTTACAAACCGATGCGAAGACGCGGGCAGAGAATTTGATGATCGTGGACCTTCTACGCAATGACTTAGGGCGTGTCTGCGAAGTCGGCTCCGTGGAAGTTCCCGTGCTGATGGGCGTGGAATCGTATCAGACGGTTCATCAGCTGGTCAGCACCGTCGTGGGCACATTGCGCGGCGATGCCAACCTCATCGACCTGCTTCATGCCACCTTCCCCGGCGGCTCCATGACGGGCGCTCCTAAAGAACGCACACTGAGCATCATCGATTCTTTAGAAGCAGGACCGCGCGGGGTATATTCGGGCACCATCGGATACTTGGGACTAGATGGTACGGCGGATTTGAATATCGTTATCCGCACCATCGTCAAAGCTGGCGAGAACATCACCGTGGGTGCCGGTGGCGCGATTGTTCTAGATTCTGATGCCAAGGAAGAAAACGCCGAAAAAGAACTCAAAGCGGCAGCCCTTCTGCGCTCCATCGCGCAGGTCAGGAGCTCGAATTTATGAGCCCACTGATTTGGGAAGATGGAGACTTCCGAGAGCTACCGCTCGCGGAGAATTATTGGATGCTGATCATCGATTCCTGGCGCCATAGCTTTGGAAAGTCTTTCGGGCTTGGGCAACATGCTGCTAGGTTCAACGCGGCTTGTGGGTCAATGGGCTCTGTTTTGCCTCGCGAGATTTGGCAGCGCATTGAAGCACTTCTAGCCCGCCCTGAAAATTGCCAACGTGAGCTGTTTCCGCGAATTTCTCTCCTTGAGTTTCCTGACGGAACTAGGCGCATCGGCTTCGAAATCCGCCCGGCACCGGCGGTCCGCGAAACGACGACGCTGGTGTATGGGGTGGGGGAGGATCATCGACAAGCTCCTGTGCTCAAAGGCCCCGACCTGGCGCTATTTGCGAAGATGAAAGCCGGTGTGGAAGCTGACGATGTCATTATCAGTGACACCGATGGCGCGTGCCTAGAAACGACCACGGGTGCATTGGTGCTGTGGAAAGACGATGTCCTTGTCCTATCCGACCGGCTGGACAAGCAACTACCCAGCGTGACCTTGTATCAAATCTTTATGCGTGCCCGGGATCTCGGAAAGAGAATCGAGTTCGCGCCTATTTATCCGGATGATTTAGCTGCCGGGCCCGTGTGGTTTCTCAACGCGCTGCATGGTATCAGCCCCGTGACACAGATTCAGGTGGGAGACACGGTTATCGAGCCGCCGCGCCATTTAGATGAGTCGGAGTGGATAAGCTGGTGGTGGGCGCAGTTCGGCGCACACACAGATAATTGCGAGCATCCAGATTTAACCGCATTTATCTCCTCCACCAACAAAAGAAAGGACGCGGCCATGTCAGAGCAGGGCGAATTGCAACGCAACCTCGACCTGGCGGAAGAATGGGCCGGCACTTTCAAAACCTTGGGTGACCCGACACGGCTGAAATTGCTTAGCGCCATCCACTTCGCCGGGCGCTTCGTGTATACGGTCAGCGAACTAGCAGAGGCGACCGGCGTGCGCATCCCCACGGCCTCGGCGGCATTGCGAGCGATGGAAGCCAACGGCACCGTCATCTCCCAGCGCGATGGACGCAGCATCCGCTATGGCATCCACAACGAGCATGTTCACGAGTTGCTGCACTGGATCGGCACCGGGCACCAGCACTAGACGTAAACGCTCGGGTGCGCCTGCGCGTGTCCTAGCCATGACAAATGCATGAGGGATCGCCGAATTGGCTAACCAGCCAGGTTTGCTAGTTAGCTCGGTTCAGCTCCTGTCAGCGGTGGGTTTAGACCAAGTCCATTGCTCCCATGCTGCTCACGTGGTGGGTGTTTCCCACCAGCTTGCCGCCTGGGGTGTGCAGGCGTACTTTGCCGCCGTGTCGTCGCATCCTGCCGCGGCTGGGTTTACCCCGCTTGGGTCGTTTTCGTCTCTTTCGGCCCGGCGTAGCTAGGCCGTCATCGTCGTTGACGCCGTTGTGGTACTTACACAGCATCGTCAGATTCGACGGCTTCGTATGGCCTCCGTGCTTGTGGGCGTCGATGTGGTGCACTTGGCATCTATCGGCCGGCACGTTGCAGTCCGGCCACGGGCAGACGAGGTTTTCCGCCATCGCCAAGCTGCGCAGTTTCTCGGACGCGAAGCGGGCTTCGTAAAGATTCACGGGCCCGGCGGTGGGATGAAAGAGCCCGACATAGAGCTTGTCGCCCAAGCTGCCCTCCAACGCCGCGTTGATGAACTCAGCACCCGTCATGGTTGTACCGTCGGAGAGCGCGACGATGACTTCGTCGCCGCGACCGCAGGAAACTTTCGCGAAATCCTCGAGACCAATAGCAATCACCGTGCGGTACTCGGGCTTGATAAGCCCAGTGCCGCCTCCTTCGACTAAATCCCAGAATGGTTCTAATAGTGCTTCGGAACGAGGTCGGTCATTATCGTTTTCGACAGCGGCGTCGAGGGTTTTCTCTAGGTCAGTGATGCGGCGCTGGGTATCGGTAATACTGATGGTGCGCAGGCCGTCGATGACGCGTCCTACGCGCACGCCGCGCTGTTTCGGTTTGTTGCCGCCTTCTTCCGTGACGCGGGTTTTAGCGTAGGCTTCGACTTCTTCCAAAGAGCCCTCACGGGCGATGAGTTCTGCACGCAGCTTCCAGGCAGCGCCGCGGGCTTTCAACTTCTTGGCGTGCTTGTTAATCATCAACAGGTGGTTGACGCTCAATTCCCTTTGTTCGGCAAGCGCGATGGCTTCGCGTTGAACGCGCGGGGAATCACAAGGGCTAAAAAGGGTGCTTGCAAGTCGGGTGCAATTTTTGGCTAAGGAAATTTCAATGCCGTCATCGGCGAGATCGTAGGGTGAGCACTCAGCACACAGCCGTAGGAATCCGATGCCGTTGCTGGTGAGAAGCTTGAAAGCTTTCATTAATTCGTCCATGACTTCGACACTAAAAGAGCAACGCAAGTCCGCGCTAGTGCAAGCTTGAAAATCTGTGGATAACTACGTTGACGCGTCACGCAACAGCCGAAGTTATCCACAGGCAACCCAAAAACTAGTATTTGCGCAGGTGAATTTTGCCTTGGCCGCGAAGCTGAGAGCGGACCAGATTCGCGGTGGCAAGCACCAGCGCGTGGAGTTCCTCGGTGCGGTTGCCGAGTGCGCGCAGTACGAAGCCGGGTTTGTCGCATTCGGTGACTGCGGCGATCAGGGAGCCATCCGGGGAGTGGTGGGCGGTGATGAGGTGGGAGAGAGCATCGATAAGCTCTGGCGTAATGCCAGGGTCGAAGCAAATCGCTGTGGCGACATGCGTGCGGCCATCCATGAAGAAGTCTTGCACCTCGCCGAAATCGCTGGCAAGGGGATTGATCCGCAGGTTATCCAGCAGCACCGGCTCACCATCCATGTGGACCTCGTTGAGCAGGTGCGCCTGCTTGTACAGGAACTTACCGCCGTCGGGGGACCAGCCCGGGGTGATGATATCGCTAAGAAACAGCGAGGCCTGCGGGTGCATATTGACCACGGTGCGTTGGCGGAAATCCGCGTCTCGGTACAAAATCAGCTGGTCGGGGACGTACTCCAGCACGGCGCCCGCGGCCAGGGAGAACTCGATATTTTGCACCACGAAATCATCAGGGGTGCGGTAAACCTTCGCCGCGGATTGGTCCGTAATCAGCGCGGATGCACCCTCGGCAACGCTGATGCCTATCCGGTAGGCATCACCGCCAACGTACCCGCCGCCGGGATTGACGATGGTGTAATACACCTGCCCCGAATCATCCAGGTAGTGCGGGCGAATGACCTTGAGCGCACGGGCGTGATACTGCGTCGTGGCAATGGACCTGCCGCCGGAAACAGAAATTCCCAGCTCTAGCTCGCCCATCAGCGGCCGCGGCGGCGAGTGGTGAAAGACGTGTGCGGGGAGTGTCCACATTTACTTCGCGAGGTCCTGCATGAGCACGTCGTGGCGAATCCACTCGATGACTTGGTCCAGGCCCTCATCGGTCTTCAGATTAGTCAGCGCGAAAGGCTTTTCGCCGCGGAACTGCTTGGAGTCTTCCTCCATGACCTTCAAGTCAGCGCCGACGTGCGGTGCCAGGTCGGTCTTGTTGATGATGAACAGGTCAGATTTGATCATGCCCTGGCCAGCTTTGCGCGGAATCTTTTCACCCTGCGCCACGTCGATGATGTAGATGGAAAAATCCACCAGCTCAGGCGAAAAGGTCGCAGAGAGGTTATCGCCGCCAGATTCGACGAACACCAGCTCCAAGTCCGGGTGGCGTGATTCGAGCTCTTCGATGGCGGCCTCATTCATGGAGGTATCCTCACGAATCGCGGTGTGCGGGCAGCCGCCAGTTTCCACGCCGATGATACGGTCCTCGGGCAGCAAACCTTCGCGCGCGAGAATCTTGGCATCTTCGGTGGTGTAGATGTCATTGGTGATAGCGGCCATGGACACTTCGCCGTCCAGCGCGCGGGTAAGGCGCTCTACCAGCGCGGTCTTTCCGGAGCCGACTGGTCCGCCAACTCCAATTTTGATGAGTGTCATTGCAAAATTCCTTTCCTTTTTCGGACTTAAGACATAAACATGCGCGCGTGCAGCTTTTCGTGTTGCATCTGCGCGACTTCCAAACGCGGCGCAACCACGCCCAAATCCGCCATGGTGTGCGCCATAGTCATCTGGCCGGCAGTCTCGATGACGGGGTAGGCGCCGACAAGCACGCGCTGCCCGGCATCTTGACCGAGCGGGATGGCGCGAATCGCGTTTTGGGTCATCGACGTTGCAAGTTGCATGAGGTAGGCATCGACAGCCTCGCGGGCAGACACCCCAACCGCGGCGAGCACCAGCCCGGTCGCGATGCCGGGGTTGCCATGCATCGTGCGCGCCGAAATTGCCCGCGCGTATTCCTGCACCAAGAAACCATCCGGCGCCACAATGCTGGCGACACGCGACATGCGCTTGCCCATGGAGTTCATCGATACGCGAACCTGCTTTGGCGTTTGGGCCGCGTGCAGCAGGGCATCCAGCTGGGCCAAAAGTTCCAGCTTTTCGCCATCGCTTATCGATGCCCCCACCAACTCCACTGCGAATTTCACCGCCAGGGCGTCGTTGAAGCTTGCTTGGCGCAAATAGCCGTGCAGCCACGAGCTAAACGATGCGGCGTCGTGGACCTGGTTGGCTTGGATGTAGGTTTCTAAACCCGCTGAGTGCGCGAAGCTGCCCGTGGGCAGCGCCGAATCCGTCAGGTGCCAAATGACCAGCTGCGCATGGCGGCTAGTGGGTGTGTTCGGCATGGCGGAAGGCCTCAGGCATGACGTATTCACCGCGCGAATACGGGGCACCGGCATGCTCTAAGTGGTGCTCGACGGTGTGGTCATAGCGCACGACCATAACCTCGGCGCCGAACTGTGATTCAGCGTCAAAGAACTGCGCCTGCAGGTGGCGGTTGCCCAGGGTGTGCGCCACGACGAGGGCTTCTTGGATGCTGCGCGGGGCAATGACAAGTACATCGGTCGGCTTCATCTTAGCGACGAAGATTTTCTCCGCGGTTTGCTGCAAGATATCGCCGTCTTTGAGCTCGCGAAAACCGGTGGGCAGGCGCAGCGCGAGTTCCTCGCCGGATTCTGCCTTGACGCGTTGGATGCGCTTGAGGCGGGTTTCGTCATCGAAGAAGACTTCGTCGATGGTCAGGCCTTCGAGGTTTGCATCGTTAAGCTCTGCGATATTGCTCGTGATGTTTTCAATAATCACTGAATGCCTTTCTTTGTGATTTAAAACAGGAAGTAGCGCTGCGCCATCGGCAACACGGAGGCGGGCTCGGAGGTGATTTTTTCGTCGTCGACGGTTAGTTCATAGGTTTCCGGGTCGACGTGGATGTGCGGGGTGGCACTGTTGTGTTTCATGTCCTGCTTGGAAATAGTGCGCATGTTCTTGGCCTCGACAAACGTGCGGTTGATGCCCAACTCTTCCGGCAGGCCGGCCTCAAACGCGGCGGTGGGCAAGAAAGTGACCGAGGTTTGACCAGCGGCGTCCCCGATCGCGCCGTATTCATAGCGCATGGTGCGCGGCTGCGGGGTGGGGATGGAGCCGTTGGAATCGCCGACGACTGCGCGCACGACGATGCCGGACTTGAGCACGAGCTTAGGCTTGACGCCGAAGAATGCGGGCTCCCAGATGACCAGGTCGGCGAGCTTTCCTTCCTCGACTGAGCCCACCGCATGGGAAATGCCGGCGGCGATGGCAGGGTTGATGGTGTACTTGGCGACGTAGCGCTTGATGCGGTTGTTGTCGTTGTTTTCGCTATCGCCTGCGAGCGGTCCGAACTGCTCTTTCATGCGGTGAGCAACCTGCCAGGTGCGCAGCACGACTTCGCCGACACGGCCCATGGCTTGGGAGTCGGATGAGGTAATGGAGAGCACGCCGCGGTCGTGGAGTACGTCTTCGGCGGCGATGGTTTCCTTACGGATGCGGGAATCAGCGAAGGCGACGTCTTCTGGCAGGTCTGGGTTGAGGTGGTGGCAGACCATGATCATGTCGAGGTGCTCGTCAATGGTGTTATCCGTATACGGCAGCGTCGGGTTTGTCGAAGCTGGGAGTACGTTGTTGAGCCCTGCGACCTTCAAGATATCGGGCGCGTGACCGCCGCCAGCGCCTTCGGTGTGGAAGGTGTGGATGACGCGGTCTTTGAATGCGGCGATGGTGTTATCGGCGAAACCGCCCTCGTTGAGGGTGTCGGAGTGGATGGCGACCTGGATATCCATCTCATCGGCCACGGCGAGCGCAAGGTCGATGGAGTGATACGCTGCGCCCCAGTCCTCGTGGATCTTCAAGCCCACGGCGCCGGCGCGGATTTGCTCGCGCAGCGCTTCTGGTTCGGAGGCGTGGCCTTTGCCCAGAAAACCAAGGTTGACCGGTAGATGCGAGGTCGCCTTGATCATGGTCTTGAGGTTGGTGGGACCTGCGGTCACGGTGGTGGCGTTGGAAGAATCCACCGGGCCGGTGCCGCCGCCGATGAACGTGGTGGTGCCGTTGTCCAAGCCTGCTCCGACCTGGTCCGGGGAGAGGTAGTGGATGTGGGTATCAATCGCGCCGGCGGTGACAATCAGGCCTTCGCCGCCGATGACCTCGGTGGCGACGCCGATGATGATGTCGATATTGTCCTGGGTATCCGGGTTGCCGGCGTTGCCCAGCTTTAAAATCTTGCCGTCTTTAACCGCGATATCGGCTTTGAAGATACCGGTGTAGTCAATGATGAGTGCATTGGTGATCACCAGGTCCGGGATGTCATTGACTGCGGTGAGGCGGCCATTTTGGCCCATGCCGTCGCGGATGACTTTGCCGCCGCCGAAAGACATTTCTTCGCCGTAGACGGTGGTATCCGATTCGATGATGGCAACCAGATTGGTATCTGCCAGGCGGACGCCATCGCCTGTGGTCAGGCCGTTGAGCTCGGCATATTGGCGTCTATCCATTTCAAAAGACACGTTTTCTCCTAATTCTTGGATATCGGGACTATTCCGATTTCCAGTGCTTATCGTGCCGTCTAGGCACGGTTGAGTTTGGCGTTGAATTCGGCGTTGAAGCCGTAAATCTTGCGGTGTCCGCCGTAGTCGATAAGTTCCACGGTGCGGGAATCGCCGGGCTCTAAGCGCACGGCAGTGCCAGCAGGAATATCAAGGCGCTTGCCTTGGGCGGCTTTGCGGTCAAACTCGAGGGCAGAATTCGCCTCTGCGAAATGGAAGTGGGAGCCAACCTGGACAGGCCGGTCTCCCGTGTTGGTGACTTCGAGGGTGATTGCTTCTTTGCCCTCGTTGATAAGTATTTTGTCGGTGGCGTTGAAGATGAGTTCACCGGGAATCATTTATTTACTCCTGCGTGCTTAACGGATCGGGTTGTGGACGGTGACCAATTTGGTTCCGTCGGGGAATGTGGCCTCGACCTGCACATCGGTGATCATCTCTGGCACGCCTTCCATGACTTCATCACGCGTTACGTACGTGACACCTTCGCTCATAAGCTCTGCGACGGTCTTGCCGTCGCGAGCACCTTCGAGCAGTTCTGCAGTGATGAGAGCGATGGCTTCTGGGTGGTTGAGCTTGACGCCGCGATCTCTTCTTTTGCGTGCCAAATCCGCTGCGACCACAATCAAGAGCTTTTCTTGCTCACGCTGAGTCAAGTGCATGGAAATCCTCCGGTTAAATCTATTTGGTTATTCAACGATCCTCATGAGTGACGACCGTGCAATGTTTGCTAAAGCAGACATTACTACCTATTCTAACCCCTCGATCCAAATCGTCTGGTCGCCCGGAGAAACGCCAGCTCAGATGAATTATCTTGAGGCTATTTTAGAGCCTGTTCTAAGCGTTTTGCGCCCTCTACAGCAAAGGGGGTTGGAGGTTCTGCAAAAGCGAGCTCCAGCGGGATAATCTGGTCCTGTTGTACCGCGGAAATCGCGTGCGCGCCGGGCAGCATGGTGACGTATGATTTGAGGTTTTCCTCGCCCGAATTCAACAGCACGATGACATCAGGATTCGCCGCGGTGAGTTGCTCGGCGCTGATTTCAAAGACTCGCTCCGACTCATTGGCAAAGACGTTCTCGAGTCCAACCGCGGACACCACGGCATTAGACATGGAATCGGTGCCGTAGGCATACACGGTGGAACCCATGACCGCTGGGTAGAGAACGGCGACGGTCTTGCCTTGGCCGATGTTTGCATCGATAGCTGCGATTTGGGACTTCAACTCGGCCTTGTATTCCTCGCCGCGCTCTTGCTTTTGGAAGATAGAGGAGTAGAGATCTATCTGGTCATAAACATCATCGAAAGATGCGTTGTGCACTTCGCCGCAGAAGCCGGGCTCGTTCATAATTGGAATGTTCTTCACCGTAATATCGCGCACCGTGGGGCTAAAGCCCACGATGAGGTCTGGTTCCTGAGCAAGGACTGCCTCTTTGGTGATTTCTAGGTGGCCGGCTTCGCCGAGACGGTCAGTAAGAGTTGGGATGGCATCGACCTGCGCGAAGGTCTCTTCATCGAAGTAAGCTTCGGGGAAGTAGCCAGCTTTAGCCACCACATGATCCAAGACGCCGAGCTGCGCCAGAGTTTCGGTCGATGAAACATCCTGCAGCACTACCCGCTCGGGGACCTCGTTAAAGTCCCAGGTATTGCCGCAGTTTTCCACGCTATATGTTGTGTCGCTTGCAGACGACGAGGAGTCTTCTTGTGCGGTACAACCCGCCACCGCCAAAGAGCTCAGTAAAGCTAGGGCGATGAGGGATTTTTTCATGAATCAAACCTTTCAAGATGTAGATGAGTAGAAGTGCGAATAACACGCACGCGGTAAATCGGTTCAAGAATCTCTGGCACCAGAACTTCGTCAGGCGGGCCAGAGGCTACGATGCGGCCATGATCCAAAAGGTGCACGGTATCGCAATAGGCCAAAGCGCTGTTGAGATCATGGAGCACCACTACCGCGTTGGATTTCAGCTCTTTGAGCTGCTGAAAGACTTCCAGCTGGTAGTAGATATCAAGGTGGTTGGTGGGTTCATCGAGAAGCAGATGCTTCGCGTTTTGCACAAACGCCCGCGCAATCATGACGCGCTGGCGCTCGCCACCGGACAGCTGCGCCATCGGCCGGGTGGCCTTATCCGCCATGCCGACGCGCTCGAGAGCATCCACGATGGCCCGCTCATTGTTGTCCTTGTGCGGTAAGCGTCCCAAGCGCACGATCTCAGCGACAGTCATCGGGGGCGGCTCGCCATGTTCTTGGCCCACGACGGATATCTTGCGGGCCAATGCGCGGGAGGAGAGTTTGGGAAGCGGGGTGGCATCGATAAGCACCTGCCCTGAGCTTGCTTTATTCGCGCCATACATGCAGCGCAGCAGTGTTGTCTTGCCGGAGCCGTTGGGGCCGACCAAACCGGTGATGCCGTGATCCGGAATCTGCAACGAAATATCGTGCAGGATGTCGTGGAAGCTTAGATTTTTGACTTCAATCATGACTTCGCGTTCATCCTCCGAATCAGTACCAGCAAAAATGGGGCGCCAACTAGCGCGGTCAGGATGCCGATGGGGACTTCTTGCGGCGCGAGTAGCGTGCGCGAGCCGATGTCTGCGAGAACCAGTAGTGCTGAGCCTAAAAGTGCTGCGACGGGGAGCATGTGGCGGTGGGTGCCGCCGACCAGGCGCCGCGCGGAGTGCGGAACTACGAGGCCAACGAAGCCGATGGAACCAGCCATCGCGACCACCGCGCCGACGAGAATGCAGACCAAAACCACCAGCACCGCGCGCATGCGGTTGGGGTTTATGCCAAGCGTGCGCGCGGCTTCGTCGCCGACGGTAAGCGCGTCGATGAGCGGGCCCAAGAACCACAACGCGGCGGTGATGATGACTACCACGGCAAGGGTTGCGGGCAAGGTGAGATCCCATTGGCCCAGGGCAAGTGAGCCCAAAAGCCAGAACATGACAGACCGAGAGCCCTCGGCGGAATCGGAGGCGAAAATCAGAAAAGACGTCAGCGCCGATAGTGCATAACCCACGGCCACTCCGGCCATGAGCAGGCGCACGGAGGTCAGCTGGCCGGCGGCACGTGCAACGAAAAACATCAGCGCCGCCGCGGCCGCCGCGCCAATAAACGCTGAGCCCTGCAGCGCGAAATCCCCAAAGACCGCCCCGGCGCCGAACAAAATCGCCAAGGCCGCGCCTGTCGATGCCCCAGAGTTAATACCCAGCGTAAACGGATCCGCCAGCATATTGCGCACCACGGCCTGCAAAACCGCACCGGTGACCGCCAAACCTGCACCGACCGCAACGCCCAAAAGCAGACGCGGCAGGCGGATATCCCACACGATGGCATCGGCGGTCTGTAGCTCAACTGGCAAAGCGGAGCCGAAAAGATGGTGCGAGGCAATCGCGCCCAAGTCGGCGATATTCAGCGGGGTCGGCCCGACAATGACGCCGAGAGCAAGGACCGCGATCAGGGCGCAAAAAATAATTCCTGACCAGGCTAGGGCTCGGCGGCGTTGCGCGCGAAACCCTAGAATGTCAGTACTCATGGAGCAAACAGTATCAATCGATCAATTGAATATCAAAGCCCGAAAATGACATAAGAAAAACCGTGAGTGACCTGCACTCACGGCGTGGGGTAGAAGCTACGCAGTAGTCTTCTTGCGCGACATCCACTGCGCAACTGCCCGGCGGCCAAAGAGCAGCAGCGCCGACATAGTGATTGCCACGATGAGGAAGCTGTAGTGCGGCAGCGAGGAGTTCACCAGCGCCCAGAAAATCATGCCGAAGATGATCGCCGAGGCCCAGACCGTTAGACCCTGCAGCCAGATATTGCTGGTCTTAAACAGCC
Organism: Corynebacterium stationis; assembly: GCF_001941345.1. Classification (NCBI taxonomy): domain Bacteria; kingdom Bacillati; phylum Actinomycetota; class Actinomycetes; order Mycobacteriales; family Corynebacteriaceae; genus Corynebacterium; species Corynebacterium stationis. Next base: position 2,565,596 of record NZ_CP009251.1, on the reverse strand, counting down.
AAGTCAAAATCGCCCAGCCGAGAACCGCGCCGACAGCCCACGGCCAGAAGGCGTCGAAGATGCCGCCGAGGGTAACTGGTGGGTGCGCAAATCGCGCCAAGATGGCGAAGACGGCGATAGCGATGATGTCGTAGGTTAACTGTTTAGTCATGATGTTTCTTTCTCACCAGAAGTGGTGCTCAACGAGGACATTTTCAGGCCCTTGCGCGCGTAGTGCCAGAAGTACACTACCCAGCCGATGGCGGTCATCAGGGCAAAGGAAATCAGGCGGTAGATGACCGCGGTGCCGGTGGCCTCGACCGCGGTCATACCGGTTGCCACCAGCGTAGCGATGATTGCCGCTTCTACCGTGCCCAGTCCCGCCGGGGTGATTTGTGCGGAGCCAGCTAGCTTCGCGGTGATATAAGCCAGGGTTACACCGGCCAGGGTAGTTTCATTTTCGCCGGCATTAATCCATGGGATGGCCCCGCTGACAGCCCACACGCAGGCCCACAGGGCAACCATGTCAAAAAGTCGGTGACCGAAAGACAGCGCGGATACGGAGAGGAATTGATACCGCGACAGGTGCACTTCTTTTAAGTTACGGGCTTGCTCAACTAGGCCGTCGCGCACTTTGCCTTTGATAATCTTTTGGCGCTTTAACCAGCGCTCTACTGTGCGGGGATTGTTGGTGACCCAGAATAATCCGGCGAGTAGCAAGACCATCAGAGCCAGTGAAATTATCAGTGCGCCCAAGCCTATCGATGCGCGCAGCAACATCACCCCGGACAGTCCAATCAGCACCAGCCAGATGGTGGAAACCGCTGAAGATACGACGAAGAACCAGGCGCACAAGGCGATGGTTGCGCCCCAGGCGCGTTGCACGTGGAAGGTTAAAAGGGCGGAGAACGCCGGTCCGGCAGGCAAGGTGGTAGACCAGGCATTGGAGGCGAGTGAAATCGCGGTTGCTTCTTTCACCGAAACGTTGACTCCGCCGGCCACCATGAGCTGTTGCATCACCCCGCTCATCGCGACTAGCGATGCAAGAGATGCGATGATGACAATCACGACAGCGAAGGCATTGGCGTGGCTGAGTCGTCGGAAGCCTTCCTCGAGGAAGTCCAGCTCGTCCCGAAAGACCCAGATCAGCACGATGAGCACGAGGAGCGAGGCACCCCAGCGCAGCCAGCGCATGCCGGATTGCATAGTCATCTAGAAATCGTCGTCCTTGGCTTGTGGCAGTTCACGGCGCTGTGGGCCGCGGTTTAAGGAACGGCGCTCGCGCGCTAAACGCTCCATAAGCTCATTGAATGGAATCAGCGAAGCATCTTCCTCGATGGAGCGCCCCGAACGTCCCGGGCCTTCGTCCGCGGCGTCTTGGTAGGAATCGTAGAACTCCTCGTCATAAGTTTCCGGCTCGGCAGCTGGAGCCGGTTCCACGGCAGGGTCAGCGGCTGGAGCAGTGCTTGAGGGGTTGACTGTTTCTTTTTCTGCTGATGAGCGAAGCGAGGAAGCAGCAGGTTCGGAGCCGTGGCCCATCTTTTCGTAGGCCTTGTGGATGAATTTCGGTGCCCACCAGTTGTCTTCGCGCAGCAGGTGCATCACGGCGGGAACTAGCAGCATGCGCACGATGGTGGCGTCGATAAACAGCGCGAAGATCATGCCGAAGGCGATGTACTTCATCATCACGATATCGGAGAAGCCAAAGGCAGCGGCGACCACAATCATAATCAGCGCTGCGGCAGTAATAATGCCGCCGGTGTGCGCGGTGCCGGAGTTGATGGCCTCATCGGTGGTTGCGCCTTGCTTGCGGGCTTCGACCATGCGCGAGACCAAAAAGACCTCATAGTCCGTGGACAGGCCATAGATAATGGCGATGATCAGCACCAGAATCGGGCTCATCAACGGGCCAGGGGAGAAGCTCAACAGGTTAGAGCCCACGCCGGAGACGAACATGGCGGTCAAAATACCCAAGGTTGCACCCAGAGTCAGCACCGTCATCAAAATGGCCTTCATTGGCAAGACCACAGAGCCAAAGACCAAGGCCATGAGGATGAAAGTTGCAACCAGGATGTAGATAACCATCCACGGCAGCTTGTCAAAGAGGGCGTCGAGGGATTCCACTTCCATCGCTGGAGTGCCGCCGACATAGAGGTTTACGCCTTCAGGGGCATTGAGATTTTCCAGTTCGTGGACAATATCGGCGTAGTCGTCGCGGTCTTCGATACCGGCAGAAAGCACGGTGGTGCCGTCGACAGTCGCAGACGATGGTGCCATCGGGGAGGTTAGCCCGTCGAGTTCGCGGACCTGCATGATGACATCGACAAGCTGCTCATTCGACGCATTTTCCACCACCAGTTTCACTGGTTCCGTGCGGAAAGAAGGGAATTCTTCGTTGAATTTATCCTGCGCGATGCGAGTTTCCTGCGTCGGCGGCAGGTAGCTTTCGTTGATGCCGCCGAAAGAAATATTCAAAATAGGCAAGGTCAGCGCGATAAGCAGGCCGCAAATAGCCAGCGTCATGACCTTCGCGTGCTTCATGGCCCACTTCGGCAGGCGGTACCACCAGGTATCTTCAATTCGGCGCGCGGTGCGCTTGGTGCGGCGAATCGACCACTTATCGATGTTGTGCCCCAGCATGCCAAATAGTGCCGGCAGCAGGGTTACAGAAAGCAGCGCCGCTAAACCGACTGCGGAAATCGAGCCATAGGCCACCGATTTGAGGAAGGCCTGCGGGAAAATGAACAGGCCGGAAAGCGCAACCGCAACCATGGCGGCGGAAAAGACCACGGTTTGCCCTGCTGTGGCGGTGGTAATCGCGACGGCGTCTTTAACGTTGCGGCCTTTATCCAATTCTTCGCGAAAGCGCGAGACCATGAACAGGCCATAGTCGATGGCCAGACCCAGGCCCAAAAGCGTGACAACGGCTTGGGCAAAGACATTGACCTGCAAAAAGCCGGCGAGGATGGCCAAAATGCCAATCGAGCCCAAAATGGATAAACCACCGACAATCAGCGGCATAAAGGCTGCGACGACGGAGCCAAAGACTACCAGCAGCAACAGCCCGACCAACGGCAAGGCTGCGCGTTCGGCACGGGAGATATCTGCGGCCATGCCGGCATCGAGAGCATCTGCCACGGCGGTTGCGCCAGCGACCTCAACGTCGAGGGAGGTGTCGGTCAATGCATCTTGGATGATGCGGAAGTCTTTGAGTGTTTGCTCTTCATCGCCGGCGAGCCCAATCGCGATGAAGGCGGTGTCGCCTGCTTCGTTTAAAAGATTGGGGTTTTGGGTATCGAAGTAGCTATTGACCTGGGCGATTTGCTCAGGGTAGGAGCTTTTGAGCTTGTCGACGTACGCGCGGCCTTCCTCCAGGTTCTCCTGGGGATTATTGACCATGACGATCACGTCGCCAGATTTATCGCGCCCGAAGACTTCGTTTTCGATCTCGGCTGCGCGTGTCGATGCCGCGTTGGGATCTTCCCAGCCTTCTTGGCTCATGCGGTTTTCCAACTGCGTGCCAAAGACTCCGAAAAGCAGCAGGATTAACCCGATGAGTACAAACGGGATGAATTTACGGTAGACATAGGAAAAATGGCCCCATTTTAAAAACACGTCTTTACTGCTCCTAGTGCTCTAATAAAGCCGATAGGGAACGGAAAGGCTGCAGCCAAGCACCTTCTGGTGGCAAAGCATCCAGCGAAATGCGTGGCAGCGGGTCGCGGAAGACACCGGGGATGTCTTCGAGATCGACAAACTCTAACAAGTCAGACCCGATGGCCCAGGAGACATGCTCGTGGAAACCGAGCACGGTCACGGGAATGCCTTCGCCGGCGAGTTCTTCCAACAAAGGCTGGAAATTCTGCCCATCTGCAGAGGCGACGACAAGCCCTGCGAGCTCATCCCGGTTGTCCAGGATGTATTCGATCATGTCTGGGTCGACATCAGAGTCATCGTCTGTTTTCGGCTTAGCGAAGACGGAGAAGCCGACGTTGCGAATTGCCTCGACCCAGGGGCGAATTACATCGGCGCCGCCGGGGGTGACATTAGTAAAGACGGAAGCCTGCGGTTCGGCACCGATTTCCATGGCGCGCAGAACAACCCAGCGGCCAATGGCATCAAAGCGCGGACGATAAGCAGCGGTGGGACGGCCGCCCAAAATGGCGCCGAGCCCCATATCCATATTCGGCGCATCCCAGATAAGTGCGTATGAGCGGCTCATTATTTCTTTTCCCACAGGTATTCAGTAATGATGTGGTCTTTATCTAGACCCTTGCCTTCGAACTTGGTGATGACCTGGCGGTTGGTCAGCTGCGGGCACTCATCCCACGGCCAGCCCTTGTAATCGAGGGTGGGCTCAACATCGACAAGCTCATCGATCCACTCGGCGTAGTCCGCGTGGTCGGTAGCGACGTGCAACACGCCGCCTTTCTTCAGGCGGGATGCGAACAGGTTCAGCGTGCCGGACTGAATGATACGGCGCTTATTGTGGCGTGCTTTCGGCCACGGATCCGGGAAGAAGACACGGATGCCGTCGAGGGATTCTGGCTCAAACATGCGCACCATGACCTCGACGCCGTCGCCGCGCACCATGCGGATATTGTCCAACCCACCCCGGACCACTTGGCCCATGAGCTTAGCCAGGCCTGGCTTGTACAGCTCTACGGCGATGATGTTGGTGTCAGCTTCCAGTGGTGCCATTGCCGCAGTTGACGTGCCGGTGCCGGAGCCAATCTCGACGATGGTCCTGTGTCCTTGACGGTTGAACCAGGTATCAACGTCGATGATTTCATCGGCCAGGTCCTTGCCGATGGTGGGCCAGTTCTCATTGAACATAGCCTCTTGGTTGTCCGTTAAGGTGCCGCGACGGAAGGTGACATTGCCAAGACGCGGGTAGTCCAAATCGTTGTCAAAGACTGTGTTGAAATCAGTCTGCGGGGGACGGCCAGCGTGGGTTTCAGTATTATCCATGAATTTTTCTTTTAAAGGTTAGTAATTAATAAGAACAAGATGTGGTAAATGTGATTACTGTTATCTCATACTATTGTCCATGGACAAAGGGGTGTAGGCAAAGATTGGCACTCGAAAGTGCACAAAAACACGCCGTTTAGACCCAGTGGATATAACCAGTAGCGACTCGGGGGTGGCTGACTGGAAGGGGTTACCTGGACAAATTTTCGTTGTCCTCCCCCGTTAAGGGGTGTAAAACCAAGGCTTCATCTGTGGTTTACGTCCTGTTCGCGCAGTAAATCTTGTGGTAGGTTCGGTGGATATAACCAGCGTGTGTCGAAATTAGTCCAATTTCTTCACTTCGACAGTTAGGCTGGTGCATGAGACTAACTCAGAGAAGATCTTTCCCAATTATCGCAGGAGACTTAGTAGATGACCGCCGCTATTCAAGGCCTCGTTGGTCAAGCACCAACTAATAACGAAGAGCTCATTAAGTGGATTAATGAAAGCGTCGAGCTTTTCCAGCCAGACCAGGTGGTCTTTATCGATGGCTCACAGGAAGAGGCGGATCGCCTAGCTGCGGAGCTAGTAGAAAAAGGCACGCTCATTAAGTTGAATGAGGAAAAGCGTCCTAATTCTTACTTAGCTCGTTCCAACCCTTCTGATGTCGCGCGCGTGGAGTCCCGCACCTTCATCTGTGCTGAAAACCAGGAAGATGCCGGCCCTACCAACAACTGGGTACCGCCAGCAGCAATGAAGGAAGAAATGACGGAGGAGTTCCGCGGTGCTATGCGCGGACGCACCATGTACGTCGTTCCTTTCTGCATGGGCCCAATCAGCGACCCGAACCCGAAGCTCGGTGTTCAGCTGACTGACTCGGCATACGTTGTTTTGTCCATGCGCATCATGACCCGCATGGGCCAGGAAGCACTGGACAAGATTGGTGAGCACGGCGATTTCGTACACGCTTTGCACTCTGTTGGTGCTCCTTTGGAGCCAGGTCAGGAAGATGTTCCATGGCCATGCAATGACACTAAGTACATCACGCATTTCCCAGACACCAAGGAAATTTGGTCCTACGGTTCGGGCTACGGCGGCAACGCTATCTTGGCGAAGAAGTGCTACGCACTGCGTATCGCGTCGGTCATGGCGAAGGAAGAAGGCTGGATGGCTGAGCACATGCTCATCCTCAAGCTTATCTCTCCTGAGGGCAAGGCCTACCACATCGCCGGTGCTTTCCCATCTGCCTGTGGCAAGACCAACCTCGCGATGATCACCCCAACCCTCGAGGGCTGGACGGCTGAGGTTGTCGGCGACGATATCGCATGGCTGCACCTGCGCGAAGACGGCCTCTACGCTGTCAACCCAGAAAACGGCTTCTTCGGCGTTGCGCCAGGTACCAACTACGCGTCTAACCCAATCGCGATGAAGACCATGGAGCCAGGCAACACCATCTTCACCAACGTTGCGTTGACTGATGACGGCGACGTCTGGTGGGAAGGCATGGACGGTGAGAAGCCTGAGCACCTCATCGACTGGCTCGGTGAGGACTGGACTCCACAGTCCGCTACTCCTGCAGCACACCCGAACTCCCGCTACTGCACCCCGATTGCACAGTGCCCAACTGCTGCACCGGAATTTGATGACTGGCAGGGTGTAAAGCTTGACGCCATCTTGTTCGGCGGCCGCCGCGCAAGCACCGTCCCATTGGTTACCCAGTCCTTTGACTGGGAGCACGGCACAATGATCGGCTCCCTGCTGGCATCCGGTCAGACCGCAGCGTCTGCTGAAGCTAAGGTTGGCTCCCTGCGCCACGACCCAATGGCAATGCTGCCATTCATTGGTTACAACGCTGGTGACTACCTGCAGAACTGGATCGACATGGGTAACAAGGGCGGAGACCTCTTGCCAAAGATCTTCCTGGTCAACTGGTTCCGTCGTGGTGAAGACGGCCGCTTCCTGTGGCCTGGCTTCGGCGAGAACTCCCGTGTTCTCAAGTGGGTCATTGACCGCGTGGAAGGCAACGTTGGCGCTGAAGACACCGTTATCGGCAGCACCGCACGTGCAGAGGACCTGGACCTGACTGGTCTGGATACTCCACTGGAAGACATCAAGGAAGCACTAGGCGTTGACCCAGCTGAATGGGGCGGCGACTTGGAAGACAACCTTGAGTACCTGCGTTTCCTCGGCCCACGCGTGCCGCAGGAACTGCATGACCAGCTCGATGCACTCAAGACCCGCATCGAATCGGTCTAAGTCTTAAAGCATCCAAGCCCGCCAGCCTGTTGAAGGTTAGGCGGGCTTTTTGCGCAAGACCAGCACTAAGTTCGAGGTCAAGATTTCCCGCAATACCGGCATGCGCACAATCGCCCACGCCCAAGCAGGGTGATAGCGCGGAAACGCCGCTAGGAGTTCTTTGTCGCGCGCATAGTCAATGCCTTCGCGCACAGAGACCGCAAATAAGGACTCACCCCAGACATTCTTTGGCGGATGCCCATGGACTTTCTCATATCGCTGCTTGGCAAACTCGCCGCCGATATAGTGTTGCCACAGCCCGGTTTCATGTCCGCCAAAAGGTCCCAGCCACGCGGTATAGCTGATAACGGCAATGCCGCCGGGGCGGGTAACGCGCAGCATTTCATCGGCCATCGCCCAGGGCTTGTCGATGTGCTCTGCCACATTAGAGGAATACACCACCTCAAAGGTGCCATCGGCAAAGGGCAAAGCGGTGCCATCCCCGCGCACAGAATTACTCAGCGTGATTCCGGCTGCTGCCATCTCTCCGGCATCGGGCTCGACACCGAAATATAGTGCGCCGCGGTTTTCAAACTCGCTGGCGAAATAGCCGGGTCCACCGCCGACATCCAAGACCTTGGCCCCGGAAAGTGAGAGACCGGTGTCGCGACAGAGGGCATCGATAAGCGAAGCTGTGTCGCGCGCTAGCGCCCCGTAGAAGATATCGGGTCGGGATTGCTCAAAGCGAAAAGCCCGCAAGAGCTGCCAAGCGCGCGAAAAGGTTGCTAAAGCCCGGGTATGTTGCATGGACTTGCTAGGCTTATTACCCACGATGAAGATCCTCCTGTTGTGCTGGCGCGATTCCACCCACCCACAAGGCGGCGGTTCAGAACGCTACCTCGAACGCGTCGGGGAGTATCTGGTATCCCGTGGCCACGACGTCATTTTCCGAACCTCGCGGCACATGAATGCTGCGCGCAGTGAAGTCCGCAATGGCGTGAAATACTCCCGCGGTGGTGCTAAATACAGCGTATATCCCACCGCTTTGGCGATGATTGCTGCGGGTCGTTTAGGCATTGGCCCATTGCGCGGCGTGGATGTGGTGGTTGATACCCAAAATGGTATTCCTTTCTTCGCGCGGGTGGTTTCTGGCAAGCCGACGGTATTGCTGACGCACCATTGCCACCGCGAGGTGTGGCCGGTGGCGGGTCGAGTTATTGGCCGGTTGGGCTGGTTTTTAGAATCTCAATTTGCGCCGTGGGTCTACCGGAATTCGGAGACGGTGACGGTCTCAGCTGCCTCGCGCGCGGACTTGGCGGAGCTGGGTGTGCATGGTGCGCACATCATTGAAAATGGCGTGGATCCTATCCCGGCGCACATTCCGATTATTGAACGCGAATCTCCCATTCACCTGGTCACGCTGTCGCGGCTGGTGCCTTATAAGCAAATTGAGCACGCGATTGACACGGTTGCATCGCTTTCCGATGCCACCCTGGACATCATCGGTTCCGGCTGGTGGGAAGCACAACTGCGCACCTACGCGCGCGAGCGCGGAGTTTTGGCGAAGGTGAATTTCCACGGGCAGGTCACCGAAGACTACAAGCACGCGCTTTTAGCCCGCGCCGATATTCACCTGATGCCCTCACGCAAAGAAGGCTGGGGACTGGCGGTGATGGAAGCTGCCCAACACGGTGTGCCCACTGTGGGATATGCCTTCGGGCTGCGCGATAGCGTGCTGCACAATAAGACTGGCTTGCTGGTAAATGATGAGAAAGAATTTGCCGAGGCGACACAGAGGCTTATCCGGGATAGCGGATTGCGGGAGAAGTTAGGGCAGGCGGCTAAAGATTTTGCTCTGGGCTTTTCGTGGGATTCGACTGGCGCTCGTTTCGAGGAATTGCTGCACGGGCTAGGGCAGCAATCAGCGGACTAAGCATCCATAGGCTGGTTAAAATCCACGGCACTTTCGGCGTGCTCGCGGCGGTTTCATAAACGATTTCTTCGCCTTCGACGACCACACCAATGCCGAGTTCCTCCACGGCTTTTCGGTCATTACTCTGCCAGGCGGTCATTGCTGCTAGCCAGCGGGGGCTCGGGATGTCGACGACCTCGCCGTCGACGGTCAGCTGGCCTGATTCGACCTTGTTGACCACCTTGGAATAAGGGTCGATGGCCAAGCGACCATCAGTAGTGACCAAGGTATCGCGGTCTACGAAAAGAACCTCGCGGGAGCCGATTTCGCGGACCAAATCAGAGTCAACTAGCTGCGCGTGGGTGCCGCGCAGTGCCGCAAGCGAGGATGAGGCATCGGGGGTTTGCAAGATGATAAATCCCAGCGCGCATGCTGCTGCGATAGTTTGTTTCGCGGGAATGCGCCCGATCGCCGCGACATAGGCGGGGAGAGCAAGTATTAGCAGTTTCTGACTATCGCGGAACAAGCCCGCACCAGGAATATGCTCAAGTGCCCACGCCATCGCCGCGGGCGCTAGCCAAGCGAAAATAGCGATGCCCATGCCGACAAGAGCCAAGCCGATGAGCCGCTTGGGCACAGAACGGAGACCGAGGAGCACGCAAGCAAAGACCCCGAGGCCAAAAAGTGCAAAGCCTAAGTGCCGTGAGTCGGGCACTGCGTCCGCATTCCAGATTCCGCCCAGCCCCAGCAGCGCGCCGAGGGTGCCCACGGCCTCTTCGGCGCGCGGAGCAAAAGCTTGCGCTGCAGCCAACGGGTTCATATCCTGTCCGCCGCGAAATGTCGCAATGATGCCAGGAATAGCCCACGGCAGGAGATACAGCACGCCCAGACCAAGGGTTACTAGGCGATGCTTATTCATACACACTAAGGCCACAGTGATGCCGACGAGCGCGCCAGTGGGCGTTAGCGACGCTACAAATACCAAAAGCCACACCAGCAGTGCGCGCCCGTTTAAAGCGGCGGCAGCAATCAGTGGCAGAAGCCAGGCGGCAATTACCACCGACCAATGGCCTTGCAAGAGCCTTTCGATGACAAAGGGGTTGGCGACTGCCAATGCGATCGCGGATAGTGTGGGAAGAAGTTCTTTATTGCTTAACCACCAGGCTCCGGCGGCGGAGCCTACAGCGGAAGCAACCATCAGGGCTTTGACCACCCAGGTCGCAGGCATCACCACAGCGATAATGCTTAAGAAACCATCTTGTGGCGCATTGCGGGCAAAGAGATCACCACCGCCGAAATTCGACGCCGTCATCTGTGGGTAATCCAAGACGAGCATGTCGCGCCACGCTAATTGACCGCCGAAGAGAAAAGGCCACACTACGGCCAGGACTGCTGCCGCCGAGAAGGCGGAAAAGACCAGCCTATTTCTCACGCTGCCTGCTAAAACGCCATGCGCAGACAAGCAAGAGCACGGCACCGACAATCGCTAGGACCCAGCCGATGATGCTGACTACCTGAATGGCTAAGACAGTGTTTTTCACCTTATCCAGCTCAGCCTGCGTGGAGGCTTCATCCCAGGAAATATCGGTGGCGAATAACGTGCGATCATCCGTCGGTTCTTCTTGCGGCGTACCGGCGAGATAAATTTGCATCTTCTCGTTGACATCCACGATGCGCCCGGTCGTGGGCTCTACCCACACGGTGCGCTCAACAGCGTAATAGGGGCTGAGATTGTAGGGGAAACGTTGATCATCGAAAAGCTGCGAAACCTCAATCCCTTGGCGCTGCTGGTAAAAGGAATAGGTTGGGATACCTGCGACCTTCTCATCAGTGAGATAGTCAATCGGCTCCGATTTTTGCATCACGGGATCGAAATAGGGATAAGAGCGCTGCTCGGTTTGCGAGGGGAAGAAATAGTCAATGCCGTCAATTTCCGCGCCCTCGGAATTTAGTACCGCTCCGCCATGAATGGAAAATTCCTGCGTGGTATCCGTCCCTGCCATGGGATACGCCGATTCGCGGTTAAGCAGCGCGCTTTGGGCAATTTCGGCGACTTTCTCTCCATCCAAGCTTGCTTCGATAGTGCTTTCAGCAACTGCTGCGGCATCATCTACTTCGGTCTTTGCGGTGGTGGAATGGCGTGTAATCTCAAGCTCTGAAATTTCTTGGGAGCACTCGCCGGTGTCTTCGCAATGCATAACTTGGGCTTCGGCGGGGCCCATGGTGATGGAAATATCTTCTTTAAATGACAAAGGTCGCGTCCGCTGGGTAACCAGGCTGGGCGCGAGCGCTCCTACAATCAAGCACACCAGTGCGATGATGGCGGTGAGCTTTAGCGAAGACTGGTTACGTAGCATTTAAGAAAGATTATCCAATTCAAATAACAGGAGGTGATAACGATTAGTACTTTACCGCAGCACCTGCCCGCTTTAGACGGCATCCGCGCGGTAGCCGCACTAGGAATCGTTGTCACCCATGTTTCCTTCCAAACTGGCACCGGCTGGGCACTGGCAGAACGCTTTGACTATTTCGTCGCAGTATTCTTCGCACTTTCGGCCTTTGTGCTGTGGCGCAGGCCCGTTAACCAGCACTATTATCGCAACCGCACCGCGCGCATCGCTCCTGCTTATCTGGTCTGCGTCATCGCTGTGATTCTGCTTTTCCCCGAGGCTCGGACCATGGATATCTGGCAGATTCTCACCAACCTCACGCTGACGCAGCTCTATATCCCCGACGGGCTCGCGCCGGGGCTCACGCACCTGTGGTCCTTGTGTGTGGAAGTGGCCTTTTACCTTGCTCTTCCTGTGATTGCCTGGGCAATGCGCAGGCTAAGTCGCCGAGGGCGCTTAGCCGCGATTATTAGCGCCGCAGTGCTGTCTTTTGCCTGGCCGTGGCTACCTTTCGTCGCGGCTTTCGATGGCGAGGGCATCAACTTCCAAATCTGGCCACCGTCCTATATTTTGTGGTTTGCGATTGGCATGCTCGCGGCGGAATGTGAAGGCCGCGTGAAAATCTCCTCTCGCATTCGACCTCTCGCGTGGCTGCTTGCCGCAGCAATCATGTGGGTGGCTTCACGCGAATGGTTTGGCCCACAAGGTTTGGTACACCCAGAACCGGCAGAGTTTAACCGCCGCATTCTCGCTGGCGGACTATTCGCCGCATGCTTCGTGGTGCCTTATGCCCTGGGCGGGCCCAGCAAAATCTTGGAGAGTACAATCTGGCAGTTCCTGGGCAAGATTTCCTATTCCATTTTCTTATGGCACGTCGCAATCTTGGGCCTGATGTTCCCGCTGACGGGTATTTCGTTATTCTCAGGGCATTTTACGCTCATCTTTATTCTCACCGTGGCGTTTACCATCGCGGTGAGTTATGCCAGCTATGAACTGATTGAGGAACCCGCGCGGCTTTATTTCCGCGGTAGGAAAAGACAAGCCACAGCGGCGGCGGCTAAGCAGGCAACCAAGACAGAATCACCGGCATAGCTTTCCGATGGCCACGGCGCCCGCGCCAACATCGCGCCCGCAATGAGCATTAGCGCAGCCGATAAATAACCCGGCTGAAGATTGGTCCAGCGCAACACGGCCCCCACGCAGAGCGCGGCTATGCCGAAGACCCAATTGACCGTAGTTAGAACCGCAAGACCGAGTACCCACGGCGGACCCATTTCTAATTGCGCTGGCTCACCGCGCAAACGCCCTTTCCATGCGCACGCCACAAGCGTTGCGATGCCAATCGCTCCACCAATGAGCAGCCACGCGCGGTATAAGCCATCGGCAACATGTTCCATGTGAAACTGGCCAGAGACTCCTGCTGGAATCACAAACCCTTGAGATGCCGCGTCAATTTCCAACGGCGCCAATTCCGTATCCCCGAGATAGCCGCGCAGACCAGCATTAAAAGCCCGGCCGCTGTTTAAAATCCGCTCGGAATCGGCAGCCGCAATCTCAGCGCCAGTAGCTTCATAAGCCACCTGTTCCTCGGTAGCGGTAAGGCTCATCCACTGCGCGCGGGTTTCTACCCGGTGCGTGCCTTTGCTCAGAGTAAGGGTGTCGCCGGGGGAGTAGAGGGTGTCATCGATAAGCACTTCTGCTCTATCAGCATCTAGGGTGACGGTCATCTCGCGTGGGGCAGTAAATTCGCGGATGATGATGCCGGTGTCCAGGAAAAGGCGCTGGAAAATGAACTGCTGTACATCCGGGGCGGTATCCGGCACCGTGACCACGCGCTGTGCCTGCGCGATTTCGGCAATGCCGACGCGCTCGCTCAATTCCACGCGGATGGTTTCGGTCGGCCCGCCCGGCACGGTGATGGTGCTTGGGGTATTGGCCTCTAGCTTGGCGGTGACCTTCGCGCCGTCGGCCCCGTGGATTTCCACCTCGGTGCTGCGCGTGGCAGTCAGCGTGATTTCGGGATTGGGGAAATCGCCGTCGAGCTGCAACCAGCCGGTGTGTCCGGGTGCTGGCCACCAGGCGGTTTCGGGGTTGCCGTCGGCGGCAGCGGTCAATGAGCGCGCCGGGTTGGCGCCGCCAAAGGCAGATGCATCGCTTGCCGATGACTTTGCCGACAACCGCACATCCCCCTCTTCCACGGTGGTCAATGGCCCGGCGCTAGGATAATCGCGCGCTGCGTTGTTGGAGGTAGATTCGTCCCCTTCGGCCGATTGTGCACTGGATGCGCCGTCGAGTGTGCCGAAGTTTCTATCCACCAGCGCTGGAGTATCGGAGACGATGTCAGCGTTGGCTTTGACTAGCTGACGTGGGCCGGGGGTGCCGAGCATGTCGAGCAGCGCGAGGATTTCCCCGCCGCCAGCAACGGTGGTGGGCTGGTTGTCGGCGATGAGCATGTCGGGTTGTTCGTCCAAGAGCACGACGTCGACCTCGCCGAAGGTATGCACGGTACCGGGAAGTTCCTCCGGGTCGAATTCGGTGAAGGAATTCTGCAGGTCGTGGCGGTAGACAACCACGCCGATTCCCAGGCGCTGCAGCGCTTTGGCGCCCTGGGCGGGGTCGTAGCGCAAGATATCCATGATGCCGTCGAGCCCGCGGATGGCTTCAGCGGGAATAAGCGGAATGGCGTCGCGGAAGGCCAGGGGAGTATCGACGAGCGGCTGCGCTGGTTCATCGCGCGTCCAGCCCCAGTCTTGCCGTGCAAAGGAAGTCTGCGGAGCAATCAGCGTACGGGTATCTTGCGCATTCGCGTTGACGAAATCGGCTGCTTCCTGCCAGTACTGCGGCACCTCCTCGTAGGCGCCTTTGGGCAACAGCCGGCCCGTCCAAGCAGGCGCGGTGCTGGTGAGCACGACCAAAACCACCAATGTGGCGGCAGCCATGCGGCGGGTGGCAAGCTTATGCGCTGCGACCGCCACCCCGAGTGCCAAGGGCAAGCGCACCAGGGGATCGAATTTGTGCAGGTTGCGCATAAAAGCGCCGGCGCCATCGAGGAAATCGAGGTAAACACCTAAGTGCGTTCCCATGACGGCGATGCCGATGAGCAGCATCGCGGTCCAGACTTTTGGAAGGCGCGTGAGACCAGCCAAGCCCACTGCGGCGACCGCGCAGGTAGCGAGGACAAAAAGTGGCTCGGTGGTTAACAGGGAACCGGCTTGGCGCTCGGTATCGACAAACGTGGACCAGCTGGTGGTACCCCGCAGTAGCTCCGGCAGGTTCAACCAACGCGTGGTCACATAAGCAGATTCAATATAGTCCGTAAAAGCAGGCGCGTATTTGCCCAGGATGAGCAGCGGCCCAATCCACCAGGCGCTGACCAGCGCGCAGCCGATAAGCCACAGACCTAAGGCTTTGAATTGTTTGCGATATAACAACACGATGGCCGCGGGCACACACGCAGCCAATGTCGCGGTGGCGTTAATTGCCCCCATGCACGCCACCGGAACGACGGCGGCAGCAATATGCCGCCAGGAAATACGCTGGACCAGAAACGGCGCCACCACCCAGGGCGCGAGCATGACCGGCCAAGTCTCCGAAGAAATCGCCGTCAACGTGGTCAGCGCACGCGGGCTGAGCGCATAGACGAAACCGCCGAGTACCAGCCAGGCAGGGGAAAGAGTGACAACCTTGCGGGCAAGGACAACAAAGCCCGAATAGCCCACGCCCAGCACAATTGTCCACCACAGACGCTGAGCTACCCAGTCCGGTAGGAAGTCGGTGAGGAGAAAGAAGGCACCTTGTGGAAACAGGTAGCCATAGGCCTGGTTTTGTAACTGGCCAAGAGGAAAATTATCAGAGTAGACAGAAAAAGCGCCGGCTAAAAAGCCTAAAGGATCGGCGCTCAAATCATGTTTAGTATCCGCAGCAATCAGCCCGAACGGCTGCACAAAAGCTAAAACGGCACAGATTACCCACCCGATAGCGTGGACATACAACTATCCGCGGGATCCGTATTCAGGGCTGCCCATCACGGCTTCTTCGGCAGGTACTGCATGCGACGATGGCACCGAATCCTGCCCGGAGAACTGTGCCACCCCAATGATGGTAATAATCCCCAAGGCAATACCCACGACAACAGAGCCGAGGGCGGGGCCGAAAGTGCGAGGCATATTTTCTACAATTCCTTAGTCGAAGTATTCGGGGTCATCGTCTTCATCATCTTTTTCCGGCGGGACAATAAAGACCGGGCGGCCAGCATGACGCACAATGTGCTCCGCCGTGGAATTATTCCACCAGCCACGAAAACCCTTCAAAGCGCGGGTACCAGTGACAATAATATCAACATCTAACTCATCAGCGGCGTCTACGATAGCAGAAGCAATGGTTGTTGCTGACTCTACTAAATGCGCACGTCCAGCAAGACCTAAATCCTCAGCGACTTTCACACCTTCGCGGCAAATCGCCAGAGCCTCTTCATATGCTGGGTCGTCTTCAACAGCTTCGGTATCCATGGCGGCTTGTTGCAGGCCCGTGCGCGTCACCACCCGTGCTGCTTGGCGCGCCACGGGCTCCCAGGCAGTTAAGATTTCCACCGTTCCAGGTTGCAAGAAACGCGCAGCATATTCCATGGCGCGCGCAGCTCTATCGGAGCCGTCGTAGGCAATGAGCATGGTCTGTGCATTATTCATATCGACAATTGTAACCATGCTATTAGCCAAAATGGGGTGAGTGCGGCACACTAGGAAATCGATGAAAAGGTTTGTTGGATTAATTCTCGCGGCAGGCATGCTTGCCGGCTGCGCCGCGCCTGTCGATGACACCCCCGCCCCAACCCCGACCAGCACCACCACGACAACAACCACCTCGACAACGCCGACAAGCACGTCCAAGCCAGAGGTAGATGTGCGCGAACAAGTAGCCCGCATGCTCATGCCGGGCGTGGTCAATTACGCCGATGCTAAAGCCAAACTCCAAGCCGGCGTCGGCGGGATTTTCATTACCAGCTGGGCCGATCCGAACCTGCTCTATCAAATCGAGGGGCTGCGGAAAGAAATCGGCCGGCCTTTTGATGTCGCCATTGATTTTGAAGGCGGACGCGTGCAGCGCTTCTCCGAGATTTTAGGCGCGCATCCTTCCCCGCGTGAGCTAGCTGCAACAATGAGTGTTGAGCAGGTAGAGGCCAAAGCGTATGAAATCGGCAAAAGCCTGCGAGCGCATGGCATCACGGTGGATTTCGCGCCGGTCATTGACGTTGATGGTGGCGGGCTGGAAGTTGTCGGCGACCGCTCCTTTTCCCAAGACCCGCGCCTTGCGGGTGATTATGGCGCGGCCTTTGCCCGCGGTCTGCAAAGCGCCGGGGTGCAAGCTGTCTTTAAGCACTACCCCGGCCACGGACACGCTTCAGGCGATACGCACCTAGGCGAGGCGATTACCCCGCCGCTATCGCAACTATTCCAGCACGATTTGATTCCTTTTGAAGAAGCCTTCGCGCAGGCCCCAGATGCAGCAGTGATGGTCGGGCACATGGTGGTGCCAGGGCTTGGCGATGGCACAACCCCTGCCAGCCTAAACAGCCACGCCTACGGGCTTTTGCGTAACCACCACAATTTCCACGGCACTGCTTATACCGACGATCTCACGGGTATGGCCGCGATTTCCAATACGATGAGCATTGAACAAGCAGTCCCGGCGGCGCTGGCGGCGGGTGCTGACCAGGCACTATGGTCATCGGCAAGCAATGTTGATGCGGTCATAGAATCCTGCGTGCAGGCCGTGGAAGCAGGGCAGATCCCCCGCTCGCATCTGCCACAGGTTGGATAGCCTGTAATAACGCATTACCCTAATATCTGTGAATAAAGCGGGTACAGGGAAAAAGTGGGCCATTATCGCCGGGCTCCTCGTGGGCCTTTTGGTGATCTTGGGCGTTGCCTACGCACTGGATGTTGTCAGTGGCAAGGGCAAGCTTCCACGCAAGACGTCAGTCGGCGGCGTGGATATTTCGCGCATGGAGCCGCAGGCTGCCATCGACAAGCTCGAAAGCGAACTCGGCGGCGCCACCTCCCAGTCTGTGACCGTGACCGCGGGAGAGCGCGAAGCGCAATTTATCCCTGAGCAGGCCGGCATGTCGCTGGATTTTTCTGAGGCAGTGGACTCGATTCCTGAAGCTTCGACGAACCCCTTTGCCCGCTTGGCGGCGTTTTTCGGCGGACCCCAAGAAATTGATGTCGATGCCGACATTGAACCAACTGCCTTGGAACCCGTGCTCAACCGCCTGAGCAATGAGCTTTCTTTCGATGCCACCGATGGCCAGGTTGCCATTGAAGAAGGCGAGGTCAAGACCGTTGATGCCAAGCTTGGCCAAAGCGTTGACCGCGGCCAGCTGGAGGAGAAGGTCACCAGTGATTGGCTTGACCCGAAGGGCGTGGAGGTAGAGCCAGAGGACGTGCAGCCGGTCATTGACCAGGACAAGGTCGATGAATTCGCCGCGGGCCCTGCGAAGGCCGCGCTCAACGGCGACTTGGAGCTCAAGGGCCGCGAAGATGTCACCGCAAGCTTGGATAAACAAGCTATTTCCAGCTTCGTTGGGGTCAAGAAGGAGGGAGAAAACCTCCAGCTAGACATTGATGTTGAGCGCGCACAAGAGCTTTTCGATGCCACCTTGGCCGATACTGAAACCGAAATGCAAAATGCGCAGATTTCCTTTGCCTCTGGGGCTATGCAGGTTACCCCGCACTCCGATGGTGAAGTGATCGACTGGGAGACCACCCTGCGCGATTTTGATAAGCGCGTTTTGGGCGAAGAGCCTCGGGAATGGGATGCGGCTTATGAGGATGAGCCGGCAGAATTTACTACCGAAGACGCAGAGAACGCCTCCTTTGATGAGGTCGTCGGCGAGTTTACAACTTCGGGTTACTCGGATGCTTCTGGCCGTAATATTGAGCTAACCGCGCAAATGGTCAATGGTGCGGTTATTTCTCCGGGCGATACCTTCTCTTTGAATGGCTACACCGGTCCTCGCGGTGCAGCCCAGGGCTTTGTGGAATCCGGCATCATTATTGACGGCCACGCAGGCACTGCTGTCGGCGGCGGCATTTCGCAGTTTGCGACTACCTTGTACAACGCTTCCTACTTCGCTGGCATGACCGATGTTGCGCACACCCCGCACTCCTACTACATCTCCCGTTACCCTGCGGGCCGTGAAGCCACGGTGTATGAAGGTGCGATTGACCTGCAGTTCAAGAATGATTCGCAGTACCCCGTGCAGATTCAAACCAGCTTTGGCGGCGGCAACGTGACCGTGAAGTTGATGGGTGTCAAGACTGTAGATGTGGAATCTGTTAACAATGGCCGCTGGGCACAAACCTCGCCGCACCGGATTCAATTATCCGGCAGCGATTGTGCGCCTTCTTCAGGTGCGCCTGGATTTACTACGTCCGATACTCGGATTATTCGGGATTTGAGCGGGAATGAAATCAACCGCGAGACAGTAACCACCGTCTATGATCCCCAGCCGATTGTGACCTGCAGCTAGGTTAAAATGGAGCCGGCGACGAGAATCGAACTCGCACTATCAGCTTGGGAAGCTGATGTTCTACCACTAAACTACGCCGGCGCGTAACAAAATATAAGTGTACACCGAGGAATAAAACCTCAGAAACTTGGAGGGTCATTGTGCTTCTATCCGACAAGGATATCCGCGCTGCCATTGAAGCTGGACGCCTAGGCATTGAGCCTTTTGAGCCGGAGCTTATCCAACCGTCGAGCGTGGATGTTCGCATCGACAAGTACTTCCGGGTTTTTAATAACTCGAAGTACACCCACATCGACCCTAAGCGTGACATGCCCGATTTGACCACTGAGGTCGAAGTTCCTGAGGGTGAATCTTTCGTGCTGCACCCTGGTGAGTTTGTACTTGCTGCCACCTTGGAGAAGTTCACCCTTCCTAATGACCTGGCGGGCCGTTTGGAAGGTAAATCTTCCCTTGGCCGACTGGGCCTTTTGACCCACTCCACCGCGGGCTTTATCGACCCCGGTTTTTCTGGGCATATCACTTTGGAACTTTCCAACGTGGCAAACCTACCGATCACCTTGTGGCCGGGCATGAAGGTCGGCCAAATGGCGATGTTCATGATGAGCTCGCCAGCTGAAGTTCCTTATGGCTCTGGCGCACTCGGTTCGAAGTACCAAGGTCAGCGCGGCCCCACCCCGTCGAAGTCGTACTTGAATTTTCAATAGATTTAATCGTGGGTTCAACTTGGGCTATTAGGCTGGCATCTTATGAAAATGACAGTCTTTGGTACCGGGTATTTAGGCGCAACACACGCAGCATGCATGGCCGAATTGGGCCATGAAGTGCTCGGCGTGGATGTGGATGAAAATAAGATCGCGGCGTTGTCGTCGGGCACGGTGCCTTTTTATGAGCCGGGGTTGCCGGAAGTACTCGAGCGGAATTTGGCTGCTGGGCGCTTGAGCTTTTCGACGGACTACGCGCTCGCCGCAGAGTTTGCCAACGTGCACTTTCTAGGCGTGGGTACTCCGCAGCGCCACGGTTCTTATGCTGCGGATATGACCTATGTGCGTGCGGTGATTGAGCAGCTCGTGCCGTTGTTGCGCGGAGAGCACGTTATTTTTGGCAAGTCCACGGTTCCAGTTGGCACAGCAGCAGAGTTGCAGGAGTTGGCGGATTCTTTGACGCCTTCGGGCACCTCGGTGGAAATCGCGTGGAATCCTGAATTTCTGCGCGAAGGCTACGCGGTCAAAGACACGATTACCCCAGACCGTATCGTGTTGGGAGTGCGCTCTGGTGAAAGTTCTGCTGAGGCTTTGGCGCGCGAGGTGTATGCGCAGCCTCTTGAGCAGGATACGCCCTTCTTGGTCACTGACTTACAAACCGCGGAACTGGTAAAAGTCGCGGCGAATGCCTTTTTGGCCACCAAGATTTCTTTTATCAACGCGGTCTCTGAAATCTGCGAAATCGCTGGCGGTGACGTCGTGGCGCTTGCCGATGCCATTGGTCACGATGACCGCATCGGCCGCAAATTCTTAGGCGCCGGCCTCGGCTTTGGTGGCGGCTGTCTGCCCAAAGATATCCGCGCATTTATGGCGCGTGCCGGCGAACTCGGCGCGGACCAAGCGCTGACCTTTCTGCGCGAAGTCGACGCGATCAACATGCGCCGCCGCGACCGCATGGTGGACTTGGCCAAACGTGCTTTCAATGGCTCTTTGCTGGGACACCGCGTGACCGTGCTGGGTTGTGCCTTCAAGCCCAACTCGGACGATGTCCGCGACTCGCCCGCGCTGTCTGTGGCAGGCTCGCTGTCTCTGGGTGGTGCTGCCGTCACGGTTTATGACCCCCAAGGCATGGAGAACGCCCGCAAGGTCTTCCCAACACTCGGCTACGCGGAAAGTGCCTCCGAGGCACTCTCTGATGCGGAATTAGTAATCCTTGCGACCGAATGGCAAGAATTCCGCGACCTCGACCCGAAAGCCGTGGCTGAGCTGGTCGCGCGAACCCACATTATTGATGGACGTAACGTCCTCGACGTCGCTTCCTGGAATGCCGCGGGGTGGACCGTGGAAGCTCTAGGTCGGACCTTGACACCGTAAGTGCCGCAATCACCGTGGTCAACGGAACTGCGAGCGTTAGCGCAATCGCGCCCACACCTGAGCGCAGCAGTTCCGTGGCCACGACATCGGAGCTCAACGTGCTGGCAATAGTTCTGTCGGCGGCGGAGATTAGAATCAGCAGCGGCAAACTCGCACCCGTATACGTCAGCACCAGCGTGTAGACCATCGACGCGATGTGGTCACGCCCGACCTTCATGGCGGAGACAAAAAGCTCCCACACACCCGCATCGGGCTGCGCATAGGCCAGCTCATTGACCGTCGAAGCCTGCGCAATAGCCACGTCATTCAAACTTCCCAATGCGCCGATGACGAAGCCACTGAGCAAAATTCCCACGATGGACACACCGGGGACGTAGAGGAGAAGCTTGAGGTTGGAATCATCGGAAAGCCCTTGCAACGAGGCTGAATCAATCGCCACCCACGCTAAGAAGCCAGCCAAACCCAGGGCGATGAGCACGCCGCCCAACGACGACGCCGCTTTCCAATTGATGCCGTGGACCAAGGGCACAGCTACGAACACAATCGTCGAACACGCGACTAACGCGAGTAGCAGCGGGCTCGTGCCGGCCATGAGCCCGGGAATGAGGAAGACAAACACCACCGCGAGGCTGTACGCCAGTCCGATGAGTGCACGCAGACCCTGCCACGCCGCAACCACGATTATGACGATCGCAGCGACAGCACCCCAGATAAGCAGATTTTTGGTGCGTTCATAATCGGCGAAAGCGTACAGGCTGCCGTCGGTCTCCGACATGGTGATGCGGTCACCCTCGGCTAGCTCCGGCTCGCCGGCGATGCCCCAGTGCACCAGCGAGGTGAAAGTGCCGTCATCAAACTCCACCAGGGAACGCGTGCAGTCGCCGCCGTCACCTGCAGGAATCAGCGGGGCCGTCTCCACGCGCGTGCCGGTCAGTCCAGAATCACACAGATGGTTATCCACCTTGACCACTGTGCCCGGAACTTGCGGTTGATTAAACGGGAAATCCTCACCCGCTTTCGTCGCTGCACTAGGCCACAACCACACCAACCCAACTAGCGTGATGATTCCCGCCAGCGCCAACAGGGCCAGTAGACCCTTCCGCCAATTATTCATACACATACTCTAGCCTGCGCATATCCATTTCGCCTGAAAGGTTATCCACAGCTTTGAGTACGCAAGCCTTCGAAGTCTTGGCAAGCGCTCAGCGCGGTCTTAGGCTGAGCGGCATGACAGATGCGTATAGTTCATACCTCGCGGCGAAGGCCCGCGGCTGGGATGTGCTGGCGGCATTTCACAAGCGCGCCGGCACCCAGCAGGCCACCAGCATTGCGCGCCGCGATGGCATCGCGGAGTCCGAGGTGCGCGAGTTGCAACGGGTGTTCAAGCGGATTCGCCCGCGCGGCAAGGTCGCGGCCAAGCTGGGCTTGAGCTTGGACATGTTGGGTTTAGTATCGAAAGCAATAGGCAAGGTGGACGCCAGGCTTAACCATGTCCCCGCCATCCTCAGCAGGATGCTCAAAGCATGTGAAGGCGCATCCATGCACGAAGCAGATGCGAGGTTGCGCAAAATCGTGGCGCAGACTGAGCGGGGCGGGCGCAAGGGCAGGACCAACCGGCTGAACTTTGCCAAGCAACCGGATGAAAACGGCATGCTGAATCTGATGGGCAAGTTCAAATCGGACCAAGCGCGCGCGATTATGACCGCGGCGGACCCGTATATAAAAACCGCGATGAAGAAGAACCCAGTGCTGCAGTATGACCAGTTGCTGGCGAACTGGGTCATCAATCGCCTGCTTAACGGCTCAGGCGATGACGTTAATGAGGCGAATATTACCTATACGCCGATGATTATCTTCTCCGGCGACCCAAACGTGGATATTGCCCGCGGGCACTTGAATACCTTGTCCGGGGCGCAGATACCGCTGGATGAAGCGATAAATCTCAAGTTTGCCGGTACCGGTTACGTGGCATTAACCACCATAAAAGACGGCAAAGCACAGCTAGAGACCATCGCGCCGATTGTGCGTGAACGCTTTTCTACCGGACTGCACCGTGTGGGCGTGGTTCTAGAAAATCTCGTGTGCGCGCATGAATCCTGCAATCTGCCGGCGATTTTATGCGCGGTGCACCACATCCGCTCGGTGGGCTATCACGATGGCGAAACCAGTTGGGAAAACACCGTGAGCTTGTGCGGTCCGCACAACGCGCAAAACGATGACAACCCGAATGCGCCGCCGAAAAATGGGCGCATCGAACGTGATGAGTATGGCTGGGCAGGCCGCCAAGAAGAACCAGGCGGTCCCATATTCCACAATCCCAACCCGCAGTTTCGGGAAGGGTGGAGGGGAACCGCCCAGGACATAGCCGATAATTTTACTGCTTATAACTAACCAGGAAGTTGCCGAGGCGTTCAATCGCCTCTTCCAACTGCGAAACCCAGGGGAGGGTGACAATACGGAAGTGGTCGGTGGTCGGCCAGTTAAAGCCGGTGCCTTGCACCATGAGGATTTTCTCAGAGCGCAAGATGTCGAGCATTAACTTTGTATCATCGTGAATCTCATACACATTGGGGTCTAGGCGCGGGAAAGCATAAAGCGCGCCTTGGGCCTTGGTCACGGAGACGCCAGGGATTTCGTTGAGCTTTTCAAAAGCAACGTCACGCTGGCGGTGTAAGCGACCGGTTTCTGCGGTGAGCTCATAAATCGACTGCTTGCCACCGAGTGCTACCTGAATGGCGTGCTGTGCTGGCACATTCGGGCACAGGCGTGTGCCTGCCATCAAATCCAGGCCTTCGATAAAACCGGCAGCGTGGTTCTTCGGGCCAGTCAGCACCATCCAGCCAGCGCGGTATCCGGCAACGCGGTAAGCCTTAGACAAGCCGTTATAGGTAATGCACAGCAGGTCCGGCACAAGCGATGCCATGGAGATGTGCTTTGCACCGTCGTAGAGGATGCGGTCGTAGATTTCATCAGCGAGCACCAACAGGGAGTGCTTGCGGGCCACAGCCGCGATATTTTCAAGCACCTCGCGCGAATACACGGCACCCGTCGGGTTATTCGGGTTGATGACCACAATCGCCTTGGTGCGCTCGGTGATCTTGGATTCGATATCTTCGATGGACGGATTCCAGTCGTCTTGCTCATCGCAGATATAGTGCACAGGTGTACCACCCGAGAGCGAGGTCGCAGCAGTCCACAGCGGGTAGTCAGGGGCAGGGATTAACACCTCGTCGCCATCGGAAAGCAAGGCTTGCATGGTCATCATGATCAGCTCAGAGACACCATTGCCGAGGTAGACATCATTGATGTCGAAAGCCGGGAAGTCCTCGAGCTCATAGCGGGTGTAGATAGCCCGGCGCGCAGATACGATTCCCTTGGAGGTGGAATAGCCCTGAGCAGTCGGCAGGGCAGCAATCATATCGCGCATGATGACATCGGGAGCATCAAAGCCAAAGAGTGCTGGGTTGCCGGTATCTAGGCGCAAGATCCGGTTGCCGTCCATTTCCATGCGCTCCGCCTCCGCTGACACCTCGCCGCGGATGTCGTAGGCGACATTGCGCAGTTTGTCGGCTTGGTCAAGGATTCGAAGTCGTGGAGAAGTCATACGCAATATTGTGCCATAACTACTTCTTATTCCACCTTGATAGCTGGCGTTGCGCGAGTCCTAGGGCTTCATCGGAAAGCTGGCTCCACTTATCCTTGCGTTGCGCCTCGATTTCGCGTTTGCGCATGCGTTCTAATTGTCGCAGGGACGGGGCGTGCCAGGAGTCTGGGCCGACTTTCATGACGTAGAGCAAAATCCAGATGATCGGCACGGCGATCAACAAGGCAATCCCGGCGATGGCGAGGTTCGAAGTAATCAGTAGGGGCCCTGCGGTAATGCCCACGAGCGAGGAGATTAGCGCGATGCCAAGGCGGGTCTTGCGGCCGTCGGCGCGCAGCTTGTCGATGTCAGCGCGCGAAAATTCTTTAATGTCCGTATTCCTATGGGCGGGAATGTCACGCAGTACGGGCACGAGGTCTTTGCCATAGGTTGCGCCCATAACATCGGTGGAGCGTTCTTCGAATTCTTCCATGCTCAACCGACCCTCGCCGACGGCGCGGGCGAGCTGGTTTATGGCCTCATTGCGGTCATCGTCTGATAGCCGGATGTGTTTATCATTCATTACCTCATAAGTATACGACGGGCACTAGGCTGGCGCGTTCTATGACCGCGTCCCAGTCGATGGGGTTTTCGGGGCAACCACCGCTCCAGGTGGTATATGCGACCCCGCGGGCGCGCAGGAGGGCTTCGGCATCATCGTGCAAGATTTCATCCATGGTGATGTCCACGCCGATGCGGATATTGCCAAAGAGACGCAAAGCGGCTCCGTCGGGGCAATTGTTGAGTAGGCCGAAGGGGGCGGGTTCTTCGGTGAAGAGGTCGACGGACATCCCGGCGCGGATAAGATGTTCGGCTGTCTGTAGGCTCGTTGCAGCAGAGCCAACGATGGAAACGCGTGTCATGGAAACTCCTTTATAGACTGCTTAGTCTACTAAAATAGACTAAGTGTTTCACTTTGGCGAGATATTTATTCTTCCTAAATTGCCCGCTTAGCCGCCTAAATGATTTCCGCAGGTGTACAAAAGACGTAATCCGCTTAAAGTAATGGGCATGACCGACCTACTGAACGCAGGCAAGAACTACCTGGATGCATCGATAAGCCCGCAAGGCACCCGCGACACCGCGCCCCTTGCGGCTGATGTTGCCCAGAAAAACCAAGAATTAGTCGAGCAATGGGCAGATAAGCTTTTCGATGCCACTGCGACCGACATCATGGCCTGGGCCGCTGAGCACGCGCCCGGGCGCTTGGCTGTGACCATGTCGATGGAAAATACCGTGCTCGCGGAATTAGCCGCGAAAGCCGGACTGGATGCGGACCTGTTATTTATCGATACCGGCTTCCACTTCCCGGAAACCTTAGAAACTGCTGACGCTGTGGAAAAGCGCTATCCACAACTTCCACTCAAGCGAATTAAGCCACTGCTAAGCCCTGAGCAGCAGGACGAAATTTACGGCCCGCGCATGTACAGCTGGGACCTGGCGGCCTACAACCGCATGCGCAAGGTCGAACCGCTGAATATGGCCATGGATGAATACGCCGGCTGGATTACGGGCCTGCGCCGCGCTGACTCCGAGCACCGCGCCCAAGCTCCGGCGCTGAGCCTGGATCGGACCGGGCGGTTGAAAATCTCCCCGATTATCACCTGGGATCTAGCCGATACGGACAAGTACATTGCCGATGAAAACCTGGTCATCCACCCCTTGACCTTGCAAGGCTACCGCTCGATCGGTTGTGCGCCCGTGACTTTCCCTGTTGGCGATGGGGATGATGCGCGCGCGGGCCGCGTCTTTGCTGATGGCAAAACCGAGTGCGGATTGCACGAATAACTTTTTAGATATAAGGACTTTAATCTCTCATGACTACTACTTTATCGCCGCATCTGCAGGACTTGGAAAATGAATCCATCCACATCCTGCGCGAGGTGGCCGGCCAATTCGACAAGGTGGGCCTGCTGTTTTCTGGCGGCAAAGACTCCTGCGTTGTCTTTGAACTAGCGCGCCGGGCTTTTGCGCCGCAGACTGTGCCTTTTGAATTAGTGCACATTGATACCGGCCATAACTTCCCTGAGGTCATCCAGTTCCGCGATGAGCTGGTGGAAGAAACCGGAGCACGCCTGCACGTGGCCAAGGTTCAGGATTGGATTGACCGCGGTGACTTGCAAGAACGCCCTGATGGCACACGTAACCCTTTGCAGTCGGTGCCTTTGGTAGAAACCATCGCTGAGCGAGGCTACGACGCAGTACTGGGTGGTGCGCGCCGCGATGAGGAGCGTGCCCGCGCGAAAGAGCGCATCTTCTCTGTGCGTGACTCCTTCGGTGGCTGGGACCCACGCCGTCAGCGCCCAGAGCTGTGGGATTTGTACAACGGTGGCAAGATGGCGGGCGAGAATATCCGCGTCTTCCCAATTTCCAACTGGACCGAAGCGGATATCTGGGAATACATCGGCGCGCGTGAGCTGCGTCTGCCGGAGATTTACTACTCGCATAAGCGCGAGCTGTTCAACCGCAACGGCATGTGGCTTTCTCCTGGTGAGTGGGGCGGCCCGACCGAAAATGAGCCGCTGCAGCTAAAGACCGTGCGCTACCGCACTGTCGGCGATATGTCCTGCACCGGCGCTGTGGAATCCACGGCAACCACCCCGGATGAAATCTTGGCAGAGATTTCTATCTCCACCCTGTCGGAGCGCGGTGCAACCCGCGCCGATGACAAATTGTCTGAATCTGCCATGGAAGACCGCAAGAAGGAAGGCTATTTCTGATGAGCTCGGTGGCAACACTTAAAACCCGCGAGACCCTGCGCCTGTGCACCGCCGGCAGCGTCGATGATGGCAAGTCCACTTTTGTGGGCCGGTTATTGCACGATACGAAGTCGGTGCTGGCTGACCAGCTGGAATCGATGGAAAAGTCCTCGAAGGACCGCGGCTTTGATGGCCTGGATCTTTCGCTGCTTGTCGATGGCCTCCGTGCCGAGCGCGAGCAAGGCATCACGATCGACGTGGCTTACCGCTACTTCGCAACCGATAAGCGCACTTTCATCATGGCTGATACTCCAGGCCATGTGCAGTACACCCGCAATACCGTCACCGGTATGTCAACCTCCCAGGTCGTCGTCGTGCTTATCGATGCCCGCCACGGCGTTGTGGAGCAAACCCGCCGCCACTTAAACGTGGCTGCCTTGCTGGGTGTGCGCCACGTGATCTTGGGTGTCAACAAGATCGACTTGGTTGACTTCTCTGAGTCTGTCTTCCGCGATATCGAAGCGGAATTTACCTCGGTGGCTAATCGTTTGGGCATTGAAGATACCCACGTGGTGCCAATCTCGGCGCTGCGCGGCGATAATGTGGTGGAGCCTTCTACCAATATGCCGTGGTACACCGGCCCGACCGTGCTGGAGCTTTTGGAATCTTTCGAGGTCGGCACCGGCCGCGCATCCGAGTTGGATTTCCGCTTGCCAATCCAGTACGTCATTCGCGAGCATGCTTCGGACTACCGCGGCTACGCTGGTCGAATTGAGGCGGGTTCAGTCAAGGTTGGCGATACTGTTTATCTCGATAACGGACGCAGCACCACGGTTACCCATATTGACCGTCCAGAGCCTGCAGAGTCCGCTGTCAATGGTGATTCTGTCGTGCTGCGGCTTGCCGATGACATCGACCTGGCCCGCGGCGACCTCATCTCTGGTGCGCAGCGTCCAGAAGCGGTGCGTTCTTTTGAAGCCACTGTTGTGGCCTTGACCGAAAAAGACTTGAAGATCGGACCAATGTACAAGGTCCGTTATGGATCCAAGGTTGTCAAGGGCCGCATCACGAGCATTGAGCGCGTGCTGGACTTAGATGGCGTCGACTTCGATGTTCTGGAGCCAGAAAAGATTGCGCTCAATGACATCGCGCACGTGAGCATTGAAGTCGCTGAGGAACTCCCAGTAGAAGACTATGCAGCACGCGGCGCAGTTGGTAATTTCCTGGTGACCGATTCATCGACAGGAAATACCCTTGCAGCCGGACTAATTGGACACCGTCTGCGCTAGTCTAGAGTTCATGAGTGAACGAAGCGTAGATCAATACAACGTCGGCCAGCTTGTTAGTGGTGAAAGCCTAGCTGGCCGTACCCTTTTCGTGGCAGCGGTACACGGTGAGGCTGAGCGCCTGCCGAAGAATGTCCCGCTGCTGGTTACGGGAATTGGCACAGTGCCGACTGCGATTTCAGTCGCCACTGTGCTTGCGCGTGCGCAGGCCCAAGGAGCTATGCCCGCGCGCGTCGTCAACGTCGGCACCGCTGGAGCACTTCGTGATGGCCTCGCGGGAGTTTATGAGGTCAACCGCGTAACTAAGCATGATTTCCACCTCGATGACCATTCCGGCATTGCGCAGTACTTGCTGCCGGATGTCATTGAACTTCCCACCTCAGGCCGTTTGCCTACCGCAGGTCTTGCCACCGGCGATCAGTTCGTGGGCGATTCGCAAACCCGGAAGCGCCTGGCTCAGGACTCTAGCCTGTGCGACATGGAAGGTTACGCCGTAGCCGCCGCCGCCGGACTATTCGGTGTGCCGGTGACCCTGCTCAAGCAGATTTCTGACTCTGCGGATGAGCTTGCGGAAGAAAGCTGGGCCGAAGCCGTGCCACGAGGCGCGCGTCAACTGTTTACCGCTTTGGGTGAACTTGGATTATTGGAAGACTAATGACAGAAAACCAAGAGCAAGAAATAGTTGCTAAAGATCAAGACAATATCGGTCAAGACCTGTCGACAGAAATTCCTGCGGTAGATAATAAGACTTCCGTGATGGTCTCAGATGGCCGAGCTCTGACGAGTTTTTCATGGCGTTTTATCGTCATCGTCGCAGCGCTCGCGCTGGCCGGATTTGTGCTGAAATTCGTGTGGGTCGGTTTGCTGCCAGTTATTTTGGCGATTTTACTTTCTTCTGTGCTTGCCCCGGTTACGGCGAAGCTGCGCAGTTGGAAATTCCCAGCCGCGCTGGCCTCTATCTCCACGCTTTTGGGCTTGCTGCTGATTATCGGCGGAACCTTCACTGCGATGGGCCCTGTTGTCTCCCGCCAAGGCTCACAGCTGTGGGATCAGGCAGAAGAGGGCATTAACCAGCTCATGGGCATGGTCAATGACATGCCGTTTAACATTGATGCTAAGCAAGTAGACCAGCTTATCGATGACGCAATGTCCTTCATCCAAGGCCAAATGTCCTCGATTGCGTCCGGAGTTATCTCCGGTGCGTCGGCGGCATCGTCGGTCTTGGTCACGGTGGCCGTGATGTTTATTATTTCCTTCTTTATTCTCAAAGACGGCGATAAGTTCTTGCCGTGGGTACGTAAATACTCCGGCGCTTCGATTGGCTGGCACGCGACTGAGGTCTTAACCCGCGTGTGGAAGACGCTTGCTGGCTTTATCCAGGCGCAGGCAGCAGTGTCCTTCGTGGATGCGCTCTTTATTGGTCTGGGTCTGTGGGCACTTGGCGTGCCGCTGGCCTTTGTGCTGGCCGTGGTGACTTTCTTCGCAGGCTTTATCCCGATTATCGGTGCTGTTACCGCCGGTGCCCTGGCAGTCGTTATCGCCTTGGTATCTAACGGGCTCATCAATGCGCTGCTGGTGCTGGCGTTGATTCTGCTCGTGCAGCAAATCGAAGGCAATGTGCTGCAGCCAATCTTGCAGTCCAAGGCCATGGGCCTGCACGCAGCTATCGTGCTGCTTTCAGTTACTGTGGGTTCGGCCCTGGCTGGCATCGTCGGTGCCTTCTTGGCAGTACCTGTTGCCGCAACCATTGCCACGGTGTTGCGCTACCACGCAGAAATGATCTCGCTGCGCGCCAAAGAAATCACGCCTGAAGACATAGATATACGCACCGGCGCAGTCGGAGATGATCCAGAAGATTCTCCGCGTGCACAGGTGCGCAAACTCTACGAAGCGCTTAGCGCTTAATACCAGCCACCGAACGGATAATTCCGAAGCGGTGCATGGTCACGGTGACCGCCTGCTCGAGAAGATAAGGCAGTAGCTCGCGGCGGCCATCGGCAAGCACGGGCTGCGCGAGAACTACCGAGTTAGATTTCACCGCAGCCTCATAAACCTCCGGCTCGACTTCGCCTAGTGCGCGAATTCGGGCCGATTCTGCATTCGCGACCTCCTCAGCAAATTCCGCGGCGGACTGTACCGTGACATTAACCGGTAGCTCCGCAGCAATCTCGGCAGGCGCAGAAATCCGGATTTCAGTTCCCGTAATCAGCGCTGCAAGTTGCTGGCGTAAAACGTCGCGCAACTGGTATCCAGCACCTACGCGGATACGCAAGACATCCAGCAGCGGGCGGTAGCGGAAGATATTCGCCTCAGACACCAATCCGGTGCGGTCATGCTCGCGCCCAAACTCCGTCTGCCACGCCAATTGATCCAGCTCAGCGGCGCGCCAGAGCCAGGCGGTATCAGCTTCGCTTAACGATTCCACCTCACGCAACCACGACACAATCTGCGGCGCGATATCCACATCGACCGGGTTCAGGTCGCCGTCTTCCCAGGAGCCAAACTGTGCCACGTAGTTCGGACCGCCGGCTTTTGCGCCTGGTCCCATGACGGATTTCTTCCAGCCACCAAAGGATTGACGCTGCACAATCGCGCCGGTAATTCCGCGGTTGACATAGGCATTGCCGACTTCGACATTGTCGATCCAGTAGCGCAGTTCTTCATCGTCAAGCGAATGAATGCCTCCCGTGAGCCCAAAGCCCGTGGAATTTTGCCACTCGACGGCTTCTTCCAAAGTCTCTGCGTGCATGATGCCCAGGACCGGTCCGAAGCACTCGTTGAGGTGGTACCACGAACCAGGCTGCACATTATCGCGCACGCCAGGGGACCACAGGGTGCCTTCTTCGTTGAGCTTTTCCGGCTTAATCAGCCACTTCTCACCAGGATCTAGCTGGGTTAGACCGCGCAGCAGTTTCTCGCTCGGAGGTTCTACGAGACCGTTCATGGTGGTCTGGGTTTCGAAGCCGGGGCCAACTTTGAGCGTGCGCACGGCATCGAGAAGCTGATTGCGTAGGCGATCTGACTTGCCGGCAGCGCCGACGAAGATAACCAAGGAAGCTGCCGAGCACTTTTGGCCAGAGTGGCCGAAAGCTGAGTCATAGAGATCTGCAATCGCCAGGTCTGGGTCTGCCGCCGGGGTAATGATCAGCGCATTCTTGCCGGAAGTTTCCGCAGATAGGTTCATCTCTGGGCGCCAGGAGCGGAATAGCTGCCCGGTATCGGAAGCGCCGGTGAGAATCACATTATCGACATCCGTATGCGAGATCAGGGCCTTGCCGGCCTCACCTTCATCGGTGTAAACCAGCTGGACTAAGTCCTTATCCAAGCCCTGCGCTTCAAGTGCAGTGTGAATGGCACCGACGACGGTCTTCGCGCAGTGCACCACCTGCGGTGCCGGCTTGATGATGACCGCCGAGCCCGCCGCCAACGCTGCCATCATGCCGCCGGTCGGAATAGCGATAGGGAAATTCCACGGCGGAGTCACCACGGTGACCTGGTGCGGGGTGAACTGAGAACGCGCGGCATCGAGCTGACGTGCCGAATGTGCGTAGTAGACGCAAAAGTCGATGGCCTCGGAGATTTCCGGGTCAGTTTGCGTGACGGTCTTATTCGCCTCATAAGCAGCAACGCTGACTAGCTTGCCGCGGCTGCGCGCAAGTTCATCACCGATGGCCTCTAGGACCGCGGCGCGTTCATCGGCAGGCTTTGCACCCCACTGAGCTCCCAACTCCTGGGCTTTGGCTACAGCCTGGTTTACAGCCTCAGTGTCAGTGACCTCGGTGATCCCGTGCTCGCCTGGATCATTAGCCAATGCCTCCAGTGCCCAGGCGCGGTTGTCTTCCAAGGCTGGGTCAGTATCTGGCTCATTGACAAAGCGGCCAGTCTTGGCAGCTTGACGCCCACCTTCTTCCGTTAAACGGTCCTGGGTGCGGCGCGGCCCGGCAAAAACGTCCCAACGATTAGCAACAGCCTCGCGGAAGACCTTTTCCTGCTTCTGCAGCGGCGTAAGCCCTTCATTATCTGCCACATCTGGCGCAAACAAAGCATAAAGGAAGTTCTGCTCGGCAGAGTTTTCTTCCAAACGGCGGACCAGGTAAGACACCGCGACATCGAAGTCTTCCATGTGCACGACTGGAGTGTAGAGAATCTGGCGGCCAAACATCTCGCGTACCGCAGCCTGCTGCGATGGCGACATGCCCTGTAGCATCTCCGAGTCCATCATGGACAGTACGTCGCGCTTTTTACCCAGCTCATAGGCCAAGCCTGCGGTAAAGAGGTTATGGGTAGCAACACCAATGCGCACGGCTCCCACGAACTGCGGGCGCAAAATATAATCCAGCAGGCGGTAGTAGTTGGCATCGACCTCGTCTTTACTCAAGTACGTCGCGACTTGCCAGCCGTGTACCTCGCCTTGGACATGCTCCATGGACAGATTCGCGCCTTTCACGAAGCGAATCTTAATCGGCGCCCCGCCCTGGGCCACGCGCTCTTGCGCAAATTCCGCCAAATCCACCAGGCACTCGAAGGTATCTGGCAGATAAGCCTGCAAAACAATGCCTGCTTCTAGATCCTTGAACTTTGGGTCGGCCAGAATTTCTTTGAAAAGCCGGATGGTCAGGTGCAGGTCATGATATTCCTCCATGTCCAGGTTGATGAATACGCTCGGGGAGCGCTTAACCGCTTCATCATAAAGCGGCAGCAAACGCTCCTTCAGACGCTTCAGTGAGCCTTCAATATCCCATGGGTTCAGCTGCGCCACCATGGAGGATGCCTTCACCGAAACATAAGTAACCAGCGGGTTGCGGATTAGCGCCAGGGTGCGCTCCGCACGGGAGCGGGCCTCATCTTCACCGAGCACAGCCTCGCCGAGCAGGTTCAGGTTGAGCTGCTCACCGGACTCCGCCGCCTTGGCCAGAGTCCTATTCAGCTTGTCCGACTCGGCATCAAGCACCAAGTGGCCAACTATCTGCCGCATGCGCAAACGTGCCAACGGCATGACCAGGTTAGGAAGGATAGGACCGAAAAAGCCACCCAGGCCCACCAAGGAGCCATTAATACGGCCCAGGAAGGATGGGTCAAACTTCTGCGTGATGGCCTTGAGCGCATCCGCGGCAACCTTGTCATCTTCCGGGCGCATGACGCGATCGACGAAGTCCATGGTGAACGCAACACCATCTTCATCACGCAGCAAGTCAGCTAGCTGTTCGGTGGACTTGTCATGTTCACCTTCGGTGGCAGATAGCCAAGTGCGTGCGCGCTGGACAGCTGCGTCAACAACGGATTCAACGTCATCTGATTCTGGCAAACGGGTATGTGCAGCAGTAGTCATGAAAATTTCCTCTACAAAAGGGCAGGCCAACAAAAGGCCTGGAGATGGATGAAAACAAAGCAGCGAGGACTATCTCAACAGCTGACCGGCGGACGGTCACTGGAACGGCGCTTACGCACGAGCTCTGCGTTCAACTCTCACCCCTAACACAAGGAAATTGTATATTTGCAGCAATAATACATCTGTGAGTTATATCAATAAAATCAATGAATGTAATCAGTGCTTAATCATCCTCCGATTGTATAGAAGTTTCAAACCGTGGGTTTCGGGGTAGGGCTATTTAGTGTCAGGGTGCCGCGTGCGCCCAGACGATCGGGGATAGATTCTTCTACAACTGCTCACTCCTAGCTGTAAAAGATTGTCCGTGTGGTGGAGGTTTGGCAGGGTATGCATCGTGCAGACATGGCTTCAGCCGCATGGTCCGGGGGTGGAAAGATAGAAAAATAGCCTTCTTTTAAATGTGTGCAAACAGGCGGTGCTGTGTTGCATTTTTGCAAAACGCAATCACTTGGATAGTGGATTCCTTTCTGCGTTGCTTTTCTTCCTGCCTGGACTGGTCGTTGCTGAATGGATTCGAACTAGGCACCCGCTGTGAAGTAGCTGCACGCTAAGTTTGTACGTGGTTTTCCGTGTTTAATACTGGCGTCTTTTGCATTGGTATTAACTTTGTTTTGCTTGCAAAATTGCAACCGAGAACCCGTCTATTGGATGTAAATAAATTTCAAATATTAGTAAGACAACCAAATATGCGGGTATAAACAAAATATGTAGGTATAGGTGACAAGTTCCGAAATTTTGAATCAGGCGTAAGGCTAATATATGGAAAAATTCCAGTTGCGGTCAGATTTAAAACAGCTAGAATTTGAAGTGGCTCCGGTATGTTCAACAATGTCGGGGTCGGCAAAGCCCAGTGGGAGAAATTGGCTTTTGTTATCAAAAATTGTTTGTTCATTTTCGTTGCAGCGAGCGCCCTGGATTTCTTGGAGTGTGAAAACTGGAACGAATTCCGAAAAGGAAACCTGATATGAAGAATCCGACTTTGGTTCGTTCTGCTGCACTCGTCTCAGTCTTTGGTCTAGCCCTCGCGGCTGGCGGGGGCATTGCGCTTACAGCTGCCCCTGTTGCTTTTGCACAGAATTCTGCTGTCATTGATGAATCAGCGCCAGTCACCCTGACCATCAACAAGATTTTGAACCCAGATGCGATTGGTAGTGCAGGCACCGGCGAAGTAGATCCGAGCGTTTCTGGCACCCCGCTCCCGGGTGTCACTTTCACCGCTACTTTGCTGAATACCGATGGTGTCGCGAATGCTGATTTGGGCAGCATCACCGCTAGTGACCTTCAAAATGCTACCCGCACCGGAACTACTGTTCAGGGTGTGACTGGTGCAAGTGGTCAGCTCGTTTTTGATTCACGACACTCAAATCTGGAACAGGGTATCTGGATTGTAGAGGAATCCATTACTGCGCCGATCACGGTTGGAGATGTAACTTATGAGCCAGGCGAGATTGCAAGTACCTCGTTTGTTGTTGCTCTTCCATACACCACACCAACCAGTGACGGTTGGAACTATGACGTAGTGGTTTACCCCAAGAATGCAGCTCCGCAGATTACCAAGACTGTAAACGATGCTGAGCAGAACGTCGGCGACCGGATTTCATACACGGTTAAGGCGACTGTACCTGCTGTCCCGTCCGGTGAGTCACTAACTCGCTTTGCGATCACAGACCAGACTGATGCAGAAAACCTCCACGACGTGACTGTGGACTCCGTCATGCTCTCCGACGGTACGCCGATTGATACAAGCAACTACGATGCAACTGTTGGCGAAAATGGTCTAGTGACCATTGAGTTTAATGCTGCCGGACGCGCATTCCTTGCAAACCATGCTGGAAAGACTGTCGATGTAACGATCGGCGGCGAAGTGCTTGCAGTTGCAGGAACCGATGGTGTGGCTACAAACGAAGCGACTCTGATTGTTCACTACCCAGGTCAAGAAAATAAGACTGAGAAAGACTCGAACGAAGTCACTTCGTACTGGGGTCAGGTTCAGATCAACAAGACTGAAGCGGGTTCCGCGGGCACGGTACTGGAAGGTGCTCAGTTCGAGCTCTTCCGATGCGAAGGCAATGAAACCAGTGCCGACCAGTTCGACGGCATTGATCCAATCTCTATTAACGGTAACTCTACTTGGACTACTAACGCAGAGGGAACCGTAACGATCGACGGTATCCATGTTACCGACATTGAAAACGACACTGTTGACATTGATCGTTGGTACTGCCTCGTTGAGATCGAAGCACCAAATGGCTACGTAGCTACCGAAGAAGTTCACCGCTTCCAACTCGCTTCCGATAGCGAAGAGCGGACTGCTGGCGGCGCGCCTTTGCACATCGCTGACATTGAGAACCAGCGATCTGAGGTGCCTCAGCTGCCTCTGACAGGTGGTATGGGTATTGGTATTCTTGCTGCACTCGGCGTGATCATTGCTGGTCTGGCCGCATGGGTAGCTCGTCGCAATGGATCTGAAGCTTAACTCGGACTAAAAGGTGCTAGACGCCCGATTGAGCTTGGATCTGATCCGTCTCAGCAGTGCGTCTAGCCTGCGATTATTCACCAATTCCATAAACCTGGAAACATATTGATTGGACAATCATGGCCTCACACAGAACCATGGCGAAACCGGGAGCCGAGAAAAACCCTAAGAGCTTGATTTCAAAGGTGCTACCCACGATCATCCTCGTGCTACTTGCGATTGGCGTTCTGTTGTATCCCGTGATTGTCACACAACTAAATAACATTGAACAAAGACGTGTTGCTGAACAATACAGCAGTGACCTGGACATGGAGTCGCACGACGACTTGGCAGAACGCTTTGCTTCTGCACAACGCTACAACGAAGAACGAAGTCAAGGTCCGATACTTGATCCTTGGCTTGCAAGAATTACAGAAGATAATGTTGCCTATCAGGCCTACCTTGACGAGCTAGATACTCATGACGTAATGGCTCGTCTTGTAGTTCCGAGCGCATCAGTCGATCTACCCGTGTACCACGGTACGGGCGAGGAGGTATTGGGCAAAGGTGTGGGTCATCTCTACGGATCCGACTTGCCAGTCGGCGGGCTAGGAACACATTCGATTCTCACGGCGCACACGGGACTCACGAATGCGACTCTCTTTGACAACTTAGATGATGTTGTTGAAGGAGAATCCATCTATATCTCTGTGGCCGGCGAAAAGCTGAAGTACAAAGTTACCGATATCCGAGTGGTACTGCCACACGAAACTGATACATTGCGCCCTGAGATCGGCAAAGATCAGTTGACTTTAATCACCTGTACCCCATACGGCATTAATACTCACCGGCTGTTAGTTACTGGCGAGCGAGTGGAAATGGACCCGGACGAGGAAGGCGACATATTTACACCGAGCGGAATGATTTGGACTTGGTGGATGTACGCCCTCGCAATTACAGCGTTACTGATTGCTTTGCTGACGGTGCGTTGGCTGAGGTCGATGGCGCGGAAGCATAACCAGCGGTTTCCGGAATCCCCGGTTCAGGATAACGAAAGACAAATCTAGATGAATATTAGACGTTTAGCCGTTGGAGCTGTGAGCGCTCTACTTGTAGTCCTGGCGTTAACTTTCGGATCTCAGCAAGTTGCAGCTAGTGCAGATACCGCTGTAGTTTCTGGTTACCAGACTTTGGCACCATCGACTAATACGATCGGTGACCGGTTAAACGAGCTAACTATCTCGATTCCTCATGACAATGACTACGATGATGTGCCGCCGGGAGAGCTTCCACCTGGAGGCCGTGCTGGGTACGAGGTAATAATTTCGCAGATCTCAAACATTGATATTCGTACTGACGAAGGTTACCGATACGCAAAAGGTCTCGATGTAGAACGAGCTCGCTCTCGAGGGCTTTCGGAAGAACGCTCTATTAAGAAAACCGATATTGAAGGACAAGCGTTCTTCGGTGAACTATCGCCTGGCGTATACCTAGTGGAATTTAAATCTCCAGAAACACCCGGCTACCGTTACAAGACTTTTAAGCCGTTCATTGTGATTTTGCCGCTCGTTGGAAAGGACGGCCAGTGGCTAAACAAGGCTGAGATTAACGCAAAGTCAGACGGCGACGGTGAAATTTCCCCACCCACAGAGTTTCCGAATCCTGTGCCTTCAACTGAGGTCCCACCACCTACCAGGACCCCACATGAGGTGGCTCCCACCACTGAGATGCCACGAGAAGTTGAAGTACTTCCACGAGAGCCTGATAGGCCTGTAAACGGGACTCCTGGCCGATTAGCAGAAACCGGCGCTTCTGTCTTGTGGATTGTAGCAATGGGTCTGCTCGCGCTTTTAGCGGGAATTATTTTGATCGGTCGAAAGAATAAAAATATCACGGAGGATGCATCATGAAGTCAGTATTTCCGATGCCATGGACATTAAACGGTACGGTAAATGTCCTCCGCAATCTCGCAATAGTCGTCTTTATCGGTGCATTAATCGTCGTGCTTATGTCTTCTCCCGTTCAGGCGCAGGAGAGCACTTCTGAAGCTAACCCAGGGAATGAATCAGGTTTCGATATTGAGGAAGATACTTCGGAAAACATTCCTGATCGGCCTGTACCAGAAGAGCGGCCTAGTCCTGTGTTATCCGAAAATCTTGAATTGCCTGCTGAAGAAAGTGCTGGACTTCTAGAATCAGAGCCAACGAGCTTGTTCGAGATGGCACCAATGATGGAGATGCCTATGCAAGCTCAAGCCCAGGTATGTACTCCTAGAGGAGGTAGTGGTGAGGCTGCACCAACTGCAGTTAGCTTTCGAGAAGTAGTGCCTTCGGGAAACCTGAAGCGTGTTTACCTCGATTTACCTCAAGATCCATTTGCTCTTCAATCGGTCCAAGTGACCATCCCGGGTGATACTTTTAGTAATGCCAATGCATTCGTCTATCTAAATGGGCGACTGAATGGTCAAGAGGTTCGTTCTAACACCTATGGGCTGAACGTCACGCGTTCTAGTGGCAATCGTGTATTAACAATTACAGCAAGTCCAGGACCGCTACAAATTCGTAGTGGAACCCTAATATTTGCGGTCAACACGGCTAATACGAACTATGCAGCCTGGAATATTATCGTAAACGGAACGCCGGTTGGAGAAGCATCAACAACAGATCCACGGCAAGGAGTGGAATTTGAGGCTTCCGCCAATATGGTGGCACGTAAAGCACCTCGAACTCCTACTGCAACTGAACTCGAGTCCACAACTGTGTTTGTAGCAGCTGGCCAAGGCCGAACTTCCCTCCACCGACAAGTCTTTGGAACGAATGAGTTCGTTAGGATTGGTGAGCAGAGTCGTTGGCAGTATAACGCGATTTCATACAATAATGTTGACCATTGGATTTACGGCATTAGCCAAACGCTAAGTCCAGCAAACCCCTGCTATCCGGGTGGGC
Organism: Corynebacterium stationis; assembly: GCF_001941345.1. Classification (NCBI taxonomy): domain Bacteria; kingdom Bacillati; phylum Actinomycetota; class Actinomycetes; order Mycobacteriales; family Corynebacteriaceae; genus Corynebacterium; species Corynebacterium stationis. The sequence goes on along the minus strand of NZ_CP009251.1, from coordinate 2,526,110 downwards.
ACCTATTACAAATCAATCCTGCAACGGGAGAAGTGCACAATCTTGGACCCGTCGTTAGTCCAGGTACCGAAAACTCCGCCTTTGTTGGCGAAAATCAATTAATCAATTCAGGTGTCTTTGAGCCGTCGAATTCGGTACTGCGAGTGGCAAATGCATCTACATCAGGAACTCGGCAGACGTATCAAGTGCAGCTTCCGAATGTAGGAGTACTAAGCATGCCCACAGCTCAAGTTCGGGCATCCGACTACATGTATGCGGAAGACCACGTAGCGGGACTTGGAACGAACAGTAGGTACGCGTGGGGCATAGTCAGTCCTGCCCCAATGCGGAATAATCTAGTGCCTGGATACACGAATCCAGACAACACGGTGGTTATAGAGCGAATTGATATGGTCACCAACGTAAAAACCTATTTCAATGTGACCAATTTACGTTCGGCAACTGGCCAGCAAATTCCTAGAGCAAGGACATGGGGCAAAGCTTGGGCCTACGGTAACGGCAACTTCGGATTCGGTACCGGTGGTGAAACTGCGGATCAGTTAGGAGTGCAACTCAGGATCGAGAACCAGGGTTCAGCAAACCCAACCTTCACATCAGTAAATTCTCAAAGTGGACTTCCTGCCAGTTACAACACGGACGGTACGAGTAACGCAGGTGTGCCCCCACAAGCATCAGATTTGGAAGCGGTGAAATTTCAGGTAACCCCTGCACAGCATCCAGATATAATTGAAGCGCTACGCAGCACTAATGCATACGATCCATCCCGTATTTACTGGGGTGTACGAGTGACAAACAAGGGGCCGGGTAGGTCATCAGGGTATACACTTTATGACCACATGCCGAGCGACTACCAAAATCAAAGAGTGCATTTGGCGGCCGCAGGTGATTATGTTGTGGGTGGTATGCAAACGGTTGGTACAAAGGGTGGTCCTTCAGGCACCTATGTCTTTGGTCCGTTAGCTAATGGTGAGACCAGGCAAATTGTAGTTTCAGCTGCACGATCAGGCGCTAATTCGCAATGCGGACCAAACACCGTTGAGATCGTGAACAATGAGAACGATCCCATTCAAAGCAATAACCAGGCTGAAGTTCCGACCAATTGTGCGGTTGAAGTTGATAAGTCTTCCGTCGGTAATGTCCGAGTAGATGGAGCTGGTACTTACACCGCGACGTATGACATAACTGTTTCGGGCTTTGGTAACTATGCTGAAGTCATCGATCGGCCAACCCTGCCTGCTGGAGCGGTCATGAACGAAGTTTCTGTAATCTTTGTTAATGAGGCCGGTCAGCAGCGTGCAAAACGTGTGTTGGCTTCTCGGCCTGACGGTTCCTACAAATTGGATGAAAATTCAGCTCAAAGAACCCTGTCTGGGTCTGGTTCAGGCGTTCATGTTTATAAAGTTGAAATGAAATTTACAATTGATCCGGCCCAATGGCATGAAGCCTACGGTGATGTCCAGAATGGAGATTGCAAAACTCGAGGAGGAATTGGTAACGCAGTAACAGTAGGCCAATCTACTGATGAAGTTTGCGATGACGTTCCGCCTCCGAGTCTCCCGGATCCGACCCTGAAGATCATCAAAATGGGGCCAGACGGTAATCCACTTCCACTTGAAGGTGTGCGATTTGCTGTAAATCGCCCTGATGGCTCGCACGTGACTGACTTGGAAATCGATGGTGCGTATCTCACTGCCACCTTGGAATATGATGAAGAGTACGTGCTTGTCGAGCTGCAGTCACCTACGGGATATTCTTTGTTGGGCAAGGAAATACCTTTCCGAATCCTGATGGAAAACGGCAGGGCAGTCGTTCAAGTTGAAGGCGCACCCATTGAGATATCAGTATTACCGGCAACAAGCGAAAGTCCATTTGAGCCAGTGGTAGAAGTGGTTAACGTTTACAAGGGAGAATTGCCACTTACTGGCGGTTCCGGTTGGTATCGCCTTGGCCTCATAGGTCTACTCTTGGCTGGTGCTGCGGTACTAGCGGCTACACGGTCTGCTCAAAAGAACTAGCAGTGATTGAGCTGAGATCGAATCTTCTTCCGGAATTGCAGGTTCGATCTCAGGGGTTGTGGCTTCCTGGCTGTATTCCCTCGATATGTTATTCAGGATCGGCTGTTACAAGGCTCCTTGGTGAAATAAAGGGAGGCGGCGCAAAACTCATTCATTGCGACCGATTGGGAAGTCGAATAATAGTTCTATTCCCCAATCGGCCGCTTGAATTTCTACTAGAAACTAGATCCCCGGAAGTCGAGGACAATTGCACCTTTTAGTTCCTACTTGTGATGTCTAACGACTTTTTGGACTCTAAACCGGCCTGGGTTGGTGAGAGGGCATGATGTAACGCAGGAGGAGCATCATGGCTATTAACCCCTACGACCAGGAGACCCGCCAGCGGGCGGTGCGCCTGTACTTCGAGGAGCTCGCTGACGGCGCTTCATCCAAGGCAGCCGCACTACGCGCTGTCGAAGCTGTCATCGGCATCAAAACATCTGCTATCCGCAATTGGGTACGCGCAGAAGAGAAAAAGGTGGACGCCGCCGTCGAGTATTCCGACGCCGTGAAAGACGCGGAACTTATCACCCTGCGCAAAGAAAATGCCGGGCTCAAAGAAGCTAACGAGATCCTGAAACTTACCTCAGCTTTTTGGCCCAGGCGGAGCTCGACCGCAAACTGAAGTGCTCGTGGACTTCCTCCGCACTCACCGACACCTGTATTCCATGGACCTGACCCCCGTTTGGTGGACACCTAACATCCCAACATTCTGGGACTGAAAGGTAATCTTCACACCATGCCGATCAAGACCTATTCAGAGGAGTTCAAGCGCGACGCCGTCGCCTTGTATGAGAACTCCCCGGGCACCTCGATCCAGACCATCGCCACTGATCTTGGGGTCAACCGCGCCACGTTGGCGAACTGGGTGAAAAAATACGGCACCGCAGCTCCCAACGAAGCGCCTTCACCAGCCTCGGTGAACGAAGCCGAGCGGATCCGAAAGCTGGAACGCGAAGTCGCCCGCCTGAGAGAAGAACGTGACATCCTGCGCAAGGCGGCTAAATATTTCGCGGAAGAGACGAACTGGTGATCCGCTTCCGGTTCGTTGATGACGCCCAGAAAAACCATTCGGTTAAGCGGTTATGTGAGGTTCTGAAACTCAACAGGTCCTCCTATTACAAATGGAAAAACAGCAGTTCAGACTGTAGAAAACGACTGATATCTGACGCTCTCCCCGGGGCCCGGGTCAAGGCGGTCTTCACCGCCGAAAAGGGTTGTTATGGAGCCAAACGGATCACGGCTGAACTCAAAGACCAGGCCGATCATGCCCCCGTGAACCACAAGCGAGTTGCGCGGGTCATGCGTGAACTCAAACTGTTTGGCTACACCAAAAAGCGCAAGGTCACCACCACGGTGTCGGATCAGAAGAAACCAGTGTTTCCTGATCTGGTGGGCCGGAAATTCACTGCTGAGAAGCCGAACCAGGTGTACGTCGGGGACATTACCTACCTGCCGATTACGAATGGGTCGAATATGTATCTGGCTACGGTCATTGATTGCTATTCCCGCCGGTTGGTGGGCTTTGCGATCGCCGATCACATGCGGACCAGCCTGGTCCAGGACGCACTGTTGATGGCCAAAGGCCAGCGCGGAAGCCTGAAAGGCTCAATCTTTCACTCGGATCACGGAAGTGTTTATACGTCGAACGCATTCCAGGACACCTGCAAAGAATTAGGGATCAGGCAGTCGATGGGATCAATCGGGACCAGTGCGGATAACGCGTTGGCGGAGTCCTTCAATGCCGCGATGAAGCGGGAAGTCCTTCAGGATTCCCAGACATTCATGAACCAGTTGCTCTGCCGCCGAGACGTCTTCCGCTGGTGCACCCGCTACAACACGGTGCGCCGGCATTCCTGGTGTAAATTTCTCGCCCCTGCGGTGTTCGAGGAGAGCGGTCTTGCTATCCTGAAATCTGCTTCCTGACTAAATCCTCCGTGTCTACTATCCGGGGGTCGGGCCCCATCGAGCGGATGTGCCGCGTGCTCAACGAGCATAAATACGCTATTTCACCAGCAACGTTCTACCGCTTCCAGGCCCGTGATTTCGGGCCCACCCCTGCCGAGCTGGATGAGGCGTATACCGCGCACCGGCTCTTTAAGCTGTGGCGGGCCAATCGGCGGGTCTACGGGCGACGAAAACTATAGAAAGCCGCCCACCGGGTGCTGACTCCGATGTTTTGGTACCGGTGTTCCGGGGAGCTGGTACTTAGAGTTTCCGGGTTGTTGGTACTGGGGTTGGCCCCTGGTGGCAGCTTGTTTGGTCGGTGGGCTGCTACCAGGGGTCAGTGTTGTTAGTCGGTGGTGTGGTGGGTGTAGGCCAGGTGTTGGCGCATGTCGTAGTCGCCGAGGTTGATGCGTTGGCCGGTGTTAAGTCGGCTGACTAGGGAGTCGGCGCCGACTCTATCGGGGAGGGCTTCAAGCCAGTAGGCGGCGGAGGTTTGCGAGGCGACAATGGTTGGTAGTCTGCCGTCGCGGTCGAATATGATTTTGGTGAGGTCTTCTTGTCCACGTTGGTCGATTCCTATGGTCAGGAAGTCATCCAGGATGAGAACGTCTATGTTTTGCAGCCGTCGCATAAGGTCTGCATAACGCTTATCTGCTGGCAGGAAGACCGTTAAAGCATCCACAAGTTGATCAAGTCGGTAGTAGGCTACCGAGTAGCCTGCTTGGCAGGCGGCAATGCCTAAAGCGCAGGCGATATAGGTTTTACCGGTACCGGTCGGTGCTAGCACGTGGACGTTGGTGGGGTTTTCACGCCAGTTTGTCGCGGACAAGCGTTTGAGCTGGCGCAGGTTGATACCACGATCTTGTGGGTTAATCACCTCGGCCAACGTGGCATCGGGGTAGCGGAATTTGGCTTGGGTGATGGCTTTGGCGATATTGCGTTGCCGGCGTTGTTCGGCGGCTTGGGCCACTGCTTTGAGAAAGATCTCTTCCGGCAGCGCATTGGTCATTTCTTCATCCGCTGCGAGTTCAAAGTAGACATCAGCAAATGTGGATAGCCGCAGCTGGCGTAATTGTGCCCGGGTGGTTTCATCAATACTTAACAATGACATGATGGCTATACCTCCTTGACCTGGTCATAGTGACTTGCCGGGCGAATGAAGACAGCGCCTGCGACTTTGTCGATATCAACAGGTTTGCGTGCCCTATCACCTGAAACGACTGTCGGTGGTGCGCACTGTTGTTGATGATTGCGTGCGATATCGGTTTGGATACGGGCAATGACCTGCATATTCGGTGCTAGATTATGCTCAAGTATTTTCTGGCAGGCAGGCTCCAAGCTGGTCTTGTTGTGCTTGTTGCCAAGTTTGACCAGTATGTTGCGTGCGGTGTGTAGCCCGCGGGGAATGGCTTTTTCATTGCGCTTGAGGATTAGTGTGATGACCTTGGTAGTTGCCGGCCCGAACGAGGATGCGCGTTTGAGCAGTTCATCACGGGTGAGAACTTCGACTCCGTGGGTATCACCATCAGGATTATGCGCCGGGTCGGTGCTGTATCGGTAGCGAAATCCCTGTAGCCTGCTGTGTTCTGCTACCAGTGTGTCCCCGTCGAAGATGCTGACGAGGTCTTTGGTCAAACGGGCTCGAAGTCGTTTCCCGATGAGACGAAACGGTACCGAATAGTATTGGTGGTCGCAGGTGATGTGCCAGTTGCGATCGACTTTGACATCACGCCAGGACACTTCGGTAAAAGCTACCGCGGGTAGATCCCGCATCAAGGGTGCTTCATCCGCGTCAAATAGCTCGCGTCGGCTCATCCCATCAGTGCGTACGAGGTTGTCGTTGATATCGTCAACGCGGATGATGATGGCTTCGTTGAGCTCATCCAGGCTGTAGAAGATTTGACCATCAAAATAGCCCAGGATACGGCTATAGGCTGTTTGCACGGCGCGTTCTACTGCGGCTTTATCCTTCGGTTTGCTTGGTCGTGCTGGCACGATAAGCAGGTCGTAGAACGTAGCGAAATCAGCGTAACGGTCATGGATACGACGAGCTGGTTGTGCTTTGAACGGCCGATACGTTGCGGTAGATGCATTATCAGGGACGATGATCCCTGGTACTTTCCCGAGATAGTTCAACGCTTGGACGTGACAGTCAATCCAGGCTGGCATTTTCTCATTTGCGGCAGCCAGGGCAAACAATAACCCAGAATATGGACACACTGCGACAAACAACGAGGCCTTCATCCCAACCAGTCCGGTGGCCTGGTCGATGACCGGGATCTTATCGCCGGCCCAATCAACATAGAGTTCCTGGCCCGGCTCATGTTCAATCACGCTGTCAAGCCCCGAGGCTTGCACATAGTCGCGCAGATGCCCGCAGAACTGCGAGTACTGATACTTTGCTTCGTCCGGACCGGCATCAATGGCAAGATAATCCATCCATAGCTTATGCCGGGTCAGATGCTTATTTGCTGCCAAACGCTTCGCCAAGGCTTGGAAGTCTGGCTGGTGATAATGCTTCTTACGCACAGTACGGTTATCGCCGAAGTGATGCTCGAAAAACTCGGGCGCAAGCTGGGGAAACGATTCTTTGGTGACCGACTCTGATGCAATCACAGCCTTGGTCTTTGCGATATCACGACGTGAGCATCCCAGGGCAGAAGCTATTGCAGAATAGCTCACCCCGTCTAAACACATCGCCATGATTTCTTTGAAGTTAGCCATTACAGGCCCCTTTTTTGACTCATGAAAGGTGACGCGATGACACAAGACGTGGCACCGCCACCTAAAACAATGACCCAAACCCCCAAGCAGTACCACTTATACGGAACACGGGTACCAACTACGCGGAATACCCGTACCAACTACCCCGAAACGGCACACCGGGCAGGCTGGATCATTGGCCGTGGCCAGGTGCAACGCCTGATGAATATCCTTGGAATCGCGGGTGTACTCCGATGCAAGACCACACGCACCATCGTTGCTGATCCCACCGCGCAGCGTTTCCCGGATCGTATTCAACGTGCTTGGTTGAAGGCTCAGCGCCCCGATCAGTGGTGGGTCGCGGATTTCACGTATGTGCACACCAGCTGCGGTTGCAGCTACGTGGCTTTTGTCACCGACGTGTTCACTCGTGAGATCCTGGCGTATGTCGTGGACACCCGAGCTACGAAATCTTTGGTCATCCGTGCGCTGCGACAGGCACTGGCGCCAGGACCCGTACTTTGAATCGGCCGGGGTGATCCATCACTTAAGATTCGGGCTGACAGTACACCTCCACAGAACTGCGCCGGCTGCTGGCTGTCTATTAGATGGATGGGTCTATCGGCACTGTCGGCGACGCCTACGATAACGGCCTGATGGAGAAAACGATCGGGCTGTACAAATCTGAGCTCATTGATTCCGAGGCAGGGACGTGGACAAACTGGGGTGAGGTGGAACGCGCCACAGCTGGATGGGTCCACTGGTATAACCACGAGCGGTTGCATTCCTCGCTCGGGCATATCCCGCCGATCCAGCACTACACCAACTACCAACGAGAAAACTACACAGGCCTTCACGCCGTGTAACACGCCACTCTCAAAAATTCAGGCCGATTCAATTCTAACTATTTTAAATCTGACCCTTAGGCATGTATTTACAAGCTGTGGCGACGTAGAATGTGGATTTCTAGTGCTAGCGATTCTGTAATGAAATTGAGTCGCCCCCACTTAATTCCAGTGTGTGACGGGTCGCTTTTGGAAGGTTTTGAGGGGTGTGGGGGGAGCATCGGCAAGCTGTTGTGCACTTGCAATCTGAACATTCTGCAAACTTTTTTAAAGCTACTACCTGGGGTTTTTAAAAATCTTTAAATAAAGTTGAGTTGGGCGGGAACAACTTTGAGATGTGTGCCGTTATAGTAGTTGAGTGGCCAACGCTCAGGAATGATGCGAGAAATTGCAATCATCTGTTATTGTGGGCGAGTAGCTCATTAAGGGTTGAGTCACAGACAATCAACTTAAATGAAACCCAAAGCTAGAAGGAGAACAAAACTATGGGACGCGCAGTAGGCATTGACCTCGGTACCACCAACTCAGTCGTATCTGTACTGGAAGGTGGCGAGGCAACCGTTATTGCTAACTCAGAGGGTGCACGCACCACCCCATCTGTTGTCGCTTTTGCAAAGAACGGCGAAATCCTCGTCGGTCAGTCTGCTAAGAACCAGGCTGTCACCAACGTGGATCGCACCATCCGCTCCGTTAAGCGCCACATCGGTACTGACTGGACGGTAGATATTGATGATAAGAAGTACACCTCCCAGGAAATCTCCGCTCGTACCTTGATGAAGCTCAAGCGCGACGCAGAGTCCTACTTGGGCGAAGACGTTACTGATGCAGTTATTACCGTTCCTGCATACTTCGAGGACGCACAGCGCCAGGCAACCAAGGAAGCCGGCCAGATTGCAGGCCTTAACGTTCTGCGTATTGTTAACGAGCCAACCGCGGCAGCACTTGCTTATGGCCTAGAAAAGGGCGACAAGGAACAGACTATTCTGGTCTTCGACCTTGGTGGCGGTACCTTCGACGTTTCCTTGCTGGAAATCGGCGACGGCGTCGTAGAAGTTATGGCAACCGCTGGTGACAATGCCCTCGGTGGCGATGACTGGGACCAGCGCATCGTTGACTGGTTGGTAGAGAAGTTCAAGTCCTCCAACGGTATTGACCTGACCAAGGACAAGATGGCCCTGCAGCGTCTGCGTGAGGCAGCGGAGAAGGCAAAGATCGAACTGTCTTCCTCCCAGCAGGCAAACATCAACCTGCCATACATCACCGTTGATGGTGACAAGAACCCACTGTTCTTGGACGAGACCCTGTCCCGCACCGAGTTCCAGCGCATCACCCAGGACCTGCTGGACCGCACCAAGAGCCCATTCAACCAGGTCATCAAGGACGCGGAAATGTCCGTCGGCGATGTTGACCACGTTGTTCTGGTCGGTGGCTCCACCCGTATGCCAGCTGTCTCCGACTTGGTTAAGGAACTGACCGGCCGCGAGCCAAACAAGGGCGTTAACCCAGACGAGGTTGTTGCAGTAGGTGCAGCACTTCAGGCTGGTGTCCTGCGTGGTGAAGTTAAGGACGTTCTGCTGCTGGACGTCACCCCACTGTCTCTTGGTATTGAAACCAAGGGTGGCGTGATGACCAAGCTGATTGAGCGCAACACCACCATTCCAACCAAGAAGTCTGAAACCTTCACCACCGCGGAAGACAACCAGCCTTCCGTACAGATTCAGGTCTTCCAGGGTGAGCGCGAGATGGCTTCCGCTAACAAGCTGCTCGGCTCCTTCGAGCTCGGCGGCATTGCTCCAGCTCCTCGCGGTATGCCTCAGATTGAGGTCACCTTCGATATTGACGCAAACGGCATTGTTTCCGTTTCCGCAAAGGACAAGGGTACTGGCAAGGAAAACACCATCAAGATCCAGGATGGTTCCGGTCTCTCCCAGGAAGAGATCGACCGCATGGTCAAGGATGCTGAAGCACACGCTGAGGAAGACAAGAAGCGTCGTGAAGAGCAGGAAACCCGCAACAACGCGGAGAACACTGCTTACCAGACCCGTAAGTTCTTGGAAGAGAACTCCGACAAGGTCGATGAAGCAATCAAGACCAAGGTCACCGAGGCTGCCGATGCTGTCGACGAAGCACTCAAGGGCGATGACATCGAAGCAATCAAGTCCGCTGTAGAGAAGCTGTCCACCGAATCTCAGGAAATGGGCAAGCAGATCTACGAGGCACAGGCTGCTGAAGGCGCAGAGGCTGGCGCTGCTTCTGAAAACTCCGACCCTAACGTCGTTGACGCTGAGGTTGTAGACGAAGAAGATGCTGACGCAGAGTCAGAGAACAAGGACGGCGATAAGTAATGACTCAGCCGAACGGAATGCCAGAGAACCCCGGCGACCCAGAGCAGACTGACCCTGAGGCAACCTCTGCAGACCGTGCTGAGGCCGCAGCGGAGGAAGCTTTGGAAGCCCAGGCAGACGCGATCAAGGATGAATCCTTCGAAGCAGCTGCTGAAGGCGACGTGCAGGTAAGCCCAGAGATGGAAGCTGAAATTGAAGAAAGCCTAGAAGGCGTCGATGCTGATGCCGAGGCTTCCGATGTTGAAGCACAGCTTGCGGAGCGTACCGAAGATCTACAACGCCTCAATGCTGAGTACACCAATTACCGCCGCCGCACTGAGCGTGACCGCCAGGCAGTAATTGAAAATGCCAAGAGCCAGGTTATTGCAGCATTCCTGCCTATCCTGGACGACTTGGATTTGGCTCGCCAGCACGGTGACCTCAATGAGGGGCCGCTCAAGGCGATTGCTGACAAGCTCTCGAGCACCCTTGCAAGCCAAAAGCTTGAAGGCTTCGGCGAAGAGGGCGACGCATTTGACCCAGAGATCCATGAAGCAGTTCAAGATCTCTCCTCCGGTGGAGAACAGGTAGTTGGTACCGTTCTTCGCCGCGGCTACCGCGTCGGCGATAAGCTGGTTCGCAATGCCATGGTCATCATCGCTGATCCTGAACCATCAGCGGAGCAAGAAAGCTAGCCAATGAGAAAGGGCGTCAGGGGTGTGTTTGAACAGACTCTGACGCCCTTACTTGCATTAGTGGCAGTATTAAGAAATTAAGAACTAAATAATTAGCTTAGATAAAACAATAATTACTTATGACATTTTCTACTCTTCAATGAAAGGAGGAGATGCCCAGTGAGCGCAAAACCTGAATGGGCAGACAAAGATTACTATGCGGATCTGGGGGTCTCCTCGTCCGCGTCTGCAGATGAAATCAAGCGTACTTATCGCAAGCTTGCTCGCGAGAACCACCCGGACACAAATCCCGATAACCCTGAGGCGCTAGAACGTTTCAAGCGGGCAGCTGAAGCCTACGACACCCTATCTGACCCTGATGAGCGCAAGGAATATGACAACTTCCGCAAGATGGTCCGCTCCGGCGGATTCGGAAGGTCAGGAGGCGCCGGCTTTCCCGGCGGGTTTCGGTCGACGCAAGAAGACTTCGACCTCTCCGACATCTTTGGCGGACGGGCGTCTGGACAAGGCGATAGCGGTGGCTTTGGGGATATCTTCGGTGGCGTTTTCAACCGCGGTGGCGGTGGCGGCCGCGCAGCTCGGCCGTCGCGGGGGGCGGACGTCGAGACGGAAGTAACCCTCGAATTTCGCGAAGCAGCCAAGGGAACCACCATTCCTTTGCAGCTTTCCGGTGAGGCACCGTGCACAACCTGTCATGGTTCCGGTTCGAAATCCGGCAAGACCACTACGTGTTCTAACTGTGGCGGTACTGGTTTTGCTAGTGAAAACCGCGGCGCTTTCGCATTCTCTAGCCCATGCACTGTGTGTGGTGGCTCCGGCCGCGCGGTTACCGACCCATGTGATGATTGCAAGGGTCAAGGCACCGTGCACCGTACCCGGTCCATTACCGTTCGTATCCCAGCGGGGGTCATCGACGGGCAAAAGGTGCGTTTGGCCGGCCAAGGCGAGGCAGGGCCTAACGGCACTCCGTCCGGAGACCTCTTCGTCAAAGTTAAGGTCAAGCCGGATAAGGTCTTTACCCGTGAAGGCGATGACCTGCACGTAACCGTGCCGGTAAGCTTTGCGGAACTGACCTTAGGCGACACCATCAACGTGCCAACATTGGATGCGCCAGTGCGCGTGAAGGTACCTGCAGGCACTCCCGATGGTCGTACCCTGCGTGTACGCGGACGTGGAGTTCCAAAGCGAGGCGGTACTGCCGGCGATCTGATGGTCACAGTCCAAGTAAAGGTTCCTTCGAACTTGGATGCAGCGGCATCGTCAGCATTGCGTACTTACGCCCAGGCAGAAAAGGAATCCGGTTTCAATCCCCGTGCTGGGTGGGCGGGGAATGCGTAGGAGGTGTGAAAATGAGCGAGAAAACTCTCTACGTCATTTCTGTAGCCGCCGAACGTGCCGGGATGCACGCGCAGACGCTGCGTACCTATGACCGTCTTGGTCTGGTGACCCCGGAGCGCACCTCAGGCGGTGGCCGGCGCTATTCCGATCGCGATATTAAGCTGTTGCGCCGAATTCAAGAGCTATCTCAAGAAGACGGCGTAAACCTAGCTGGAATTAAAGCGATTATTGAGTTGACCGAAGAACGCGACCGACTGCGTGACGAACGCGATGCGCTAGCGCAAGAGTTGCATGCTGTGCGCTCGGCGCAGGAACAATTCCGCAGCCAGCGCGGAGGCGAGTTGGTTCACGTGCCGCGGTCGACGTCCGTGGTTATGTGGAAGCCACGCCGTCGTCGCAGCAGCGAGTCGTAGAAAAATTTCAGTCGATTAGGGCCCCGAATTCATGTAATTGAGTACGGGGTCTTTCGCTATCGTTGGTGGTATCCCGCAAAGGCGAAGGCAGCAATGCGAATCTTGTCCTTTAAAAAATTCGCGCTGCCATAGGTTGGGGGTGCGAACCAGAAATACTATCCTCTCTCCGATGGAAAGATGCTGGGTGGGGTGTGCTCCGGCATTGCTGACCTGCGCGGTTCTGACCCGAATGTTATCCGGTTTTGGGTTGTGCTTCCTATGGTGTTCGGGGTCCCATGGTTGCGGTCTATCTGTGGGTGTGGCTGACATTCCCGGAGAAATCAGAGGTCATTTAAGGGATCTAGCCGCAGCGGGGGTTTCTTGTTAATTTCGTGGCTTAAACATTCAACATGTATTAGCATGGTGGCAAACGTGACTTGGTTCATGTTCCATCCATATTGGGGCGCGCATTACTGCTGCGGTTGTGGTGTGCGCATTCGAAGAGAGGCTAATCATGACTGTTTATGCACAACCTGGAACTGAAGGCTCAATCGTCAACTACCGTGAACGCTACGACAACTTCATCGGCGGTGAATGGGTCGCACCGGCTGACGGTGAATACATGGACAATATCAGCCCTGTCACCGGTGAAGTCTTCTGCCAGGTCGCGCGCAGTAAGGCAGCGGATATCGACAAGGCAGTAGATGCCGCGGAGAAGGCTTTTGAAACCTGGGGTAAAACCTCAGCCGCAGAGCGCTCTTTGGTGCTGCTGCGCATCGCGGACATCATCGAAGAGAATCTGGAAGAAATCGCTGTCGCTGAGACCTGGGAAAATGGTAAGGCCGTGCGTGAGTGTCTCGCAGCGGATATCCCACTGGCAGTAGACCACTTCCGATACTTCGCAGGTGTTCTGCGTGCCCAGGAAGGTCGCCTGTCCCAGATTGATGAAGACACCGTGGCGTACCACTTTTACGAGCCACTCGGCGTGGTGGGTCAGATCATTCCATGGAACTTCCCAATCCTCATGGCAACCTGGAAGATTGCGCCAGCACTGGCAACGGGTAACTGCATCGTCATGAAGCCAGCTGAGCAGACCCCAGCGTCAATCTTGTACTTGATTGAAAAGATTAAGGATGTTGTGCCAGCGGGTGTTCTCAACATCGTCAACGGCCTGGGTGAGGAAGCCGGTGCGGCGCTGACCGCGAATGAGCGTATCAAGAAGATTGCGTTTACCGGTTCCACCCCAGTCGGCAAGATGATTAACAAGAGCACCGCCGAGCGCATCATTCCAGTGACCTTGGAGCTGGGCGGTAAGTCCCCATCTATCTTCTTCAAAGACATCATGGATGAAGATGATGACTTCCTGGAGAAGTGTGTTGAGGGCTTTACGATGTTCGCTCTGAACCAGGGCGAGGTCTGTACCTGTCCATCGCGTGCGTTGATTCACGAAGACATCGCAGAGGACTTTCTCAAGCTTGCCATTGAGCGCGTGAAGGCTATCAAGATTGGTAACCCACTGGATACTGAAACCATGATGGGTGCGCAGGCTTCCGTGGAGCAGATGGAAAAGATTAAGTCCTACCTGGAGATTGGCCCAGCAGAAGGTGCAGAAACGCTTATCGGTGGTGGCATCAACAAGATTGATGGCTTGGAAAACGGCTACTACATTGAGCCAACCGTCTTCCGTGGTAGCAATGACATGCAGATCTTCCGCGATGAGATTTTCGGCCCAGTCCTGGCAGTGGCAACGTTCAAGGACTATGACGAAGCCATCAAGATCGCTAACGACACCAACTTCGGTCTCGGTGGCGGTGTCTGGACCCGTGGCCAAAACACCGCATACCGTGCCGGCCGTGACATCCAGGCAGGTCGCGTGTGGGTTAACCACTACCACGTCTACCCAGCGCACTCCGCTTTCGGCGGCTACAAGGAATCCGGCCTTGGCCGTGAGAACCACCTGATGATGATGTCTCACTACCAAGAAACCAAGAACATGCTGGTCTCTTACTCTGAAAAGCCAGCTGGCTTGTTCTAGCGCGTAGCTATGGTGCGCAGCCCTTCTAAAAACACTGGGTCAGTCCAGTAGGACGTATGAGTTCCCTTCGGCTTGGTGGGGAAGGGCTGCGCACCAAATGTTGGTGCGGTGGGGTCTACTCCATGGGCGCCACCATAGTTGCCACCCGTAAAAGATATAGGATCTCCATCATTGGTTACCGCTACCACTGAACCGTCAAAGCCCAGTTGGGACGAATGCGAAACACCGACTCCGGGGCTGCCCACGAGCACTAATTCATCCGCCTCCAAGCCTTCGCGTGCAGCGTATCCAGAAACCACTGACCCGTAAGAGTATCCGGTAACCACCTTTTTGGCAGCGGGAAAGCGCTGGCTTAAGCTGCGTTGAAAGCGCGCTAGCTCACCGCCGGCAGCTTCGGCGGGCGCGGCATGGACGGCACGGGAAAGATTCGCTGGTGCCCCGTATCCCAACCATAACGCTGTGACGCCGCCGGTGGCATGTGCAATAGAACGCGAACGCTCGATTGTGGTTGGCCACCGAGATTTATCAGAAGAGCCAACGCCTTCGACAAAAGTCGTCACTGAGCTTGGTGAGGTTTTTACCTCGTTCGGGTCTATGATCGCCACCATGGTGTCTTCACCGACTTCGAGTAAGTACACATCCGGGTTGGCCTCGGCTAAAGCTTGAATCTCTGGCGGAGCTTGGGCCATATTGAGCTCATGGATAGCATCGAGGGAAAGCTCGCCAAACTCATCCAGTCTCTTCGGCGGCGGGGTAGCAACTGGCGTGCACAAAGCATCGATGCTGCGCGCACATGCCCAATCTAAGGCATCGCCGAGTGAATTGAGGTTAGTCATTAAATCTTCGCCCAGGGTGCTTAGCATCAGCTTTTCAGCACGCTGTTGCAAGGTGGCAAATACTTCCAAGACAGTAGAGGCAGCGGCCATTTTGTGCGCGGGAGCATTTAAGCTTGTCGATGCCTCCTGCACGTTTCCCAACGCGATTTCCAAAGCATTACCGCTAAAACCAGCATGCGTAATCTCGCGTTGATAGCCCTCGGATTCCTCACGGAACTGCGCGAGCGAAACGGAGTGCTGGCGCAGCATTGCCGCAGCCCTAAACATTTCAGCACTATGTAGTTTCATAGAATCCGCCTTAACTGCGCTGCCAGCGAATTATCATCACTGCGCATTCGCGTTAGCATTGCCGCGACAGAATGTAATTGGTCCGCACAGGCGTGCGTTGATTGTGCAACGGCTCTAGACCAAGAAGTGGTGGCATTAGATAAGGCATGTGCGGTTAAAGATTCGGGGCGAAGGTGGTCAGCGACCTGCCCAATCTCCTGCGGGAGCAGCGAATTCGTGGTGAGATCTAAATAGTCATGGACGAGGTTTTCACTGGCATTATTAAAGAAAATGTTCATGCCATAATCATTGCGACGCCCACGGGTGCAGTCTAGGGTGGGCACTATTAGCTTGTGGATAACTTCCTCGAGATCTGCGAAGAAAGGCAAACATGAAGGTAGCAGCTGTGCAATTTGTATCCGGCGGAGAGATTGACGCCAATCTTTCGCGCGCGAAAGAGCTGATTTCTACCGCCGCCGGCAAAGGCGCGAAGCTCATTGTGTTGCCGGAGGCCACCGCGCAATCTTTTGCCTCGGGGCGCTTAGATTCTCAAGCGCAAGAACTCGATGGTGATTTTGCGAGCCAATTAAAAGCGCACGCTGAATCTTTAGGCGTCACGGTGGTAGCGGGCATGTTCCGGACTGCCGATAACGTGGATAAAGACGGCAAGACTATTAACCGCGTGTATAACACCGCGTTGATTACCGGTCCTGGCGTGCACCTGGGCTACAACAAAATCCACACCTACGATGCTTTCAACTACCGCGAATCTGACACCGTGAAACCCGGCAATGAACTGGTTACTTTTGAATTAGATGGCATAACCGTCGGGGTAGCGGTGTGCTACGACGTGCGTTTCCCCGAGCAATTCAAGGCGCTGGCTCGACAGGGTGCGGAAATCATCGTGGTGCCCACCAGCTGGGCAGACGGTCCAGAAAAACTGGAGCAGTGGCGTTTGCTCTCGGCCACGCGGGCGCTCGATTCCACCTCTTTTGTCATCTGTGCCGGTCAAGCGCGCCCCGGCGGGCTGGCCAAGGCCGGAGAACCTTCGGGGCCAACCGGCATTGGGCACTCTGTCATCGTCAGCCCTACTGCCGAGCGCCTGGCCGAAGCGGGCTACGAAGAAGAAATCATCTACGCGGAGTTGGACCCAGAGCTAGTCGCTAAGACCCGGAAAACTTTGCCCGTACTTGAGGCTTTGAGTTAGACGTCCCTCGCCCCACGAATGGGTTTCAATGAGCCCATCCACGATGCCCGCGCGTGCGAGGCCGAGGTTTAAAATGCCGGCACCTTCGGTGACTTCATCGGCAGGCCCAACCAGGACGCA
Source organism: Corynebacterium stationis (assembly GCF_001941345.1). NCBI lineage: Bacteria > Bacillati > Actinomycetota > Actinomycetes > Mycobacteriales > Corynebacteriaceae > Corynebacterium > Corynebacterium stationis. The sequence goes on along the minus strand of NZ_CP009251.1, from coordinate 2,509,347 downwards.
GCGGCGAAAGGCCTGCGGGTTGGACACCAGCGCTTCCAAGGCCACGCGCGCCGGGTTGTCCACCACGGCCATTTCCGGCACGGGCGTGTGGTCGGGGAAGGCCTGCGTGGTGCCAAAGAGTAGCGGGTCTTTCGCATCGCCGACGGTGTGTTGGATGGAAATTTCCGGTGCTAATTCCTGCAGGTTGTGTTGAAAAAGCAGGTCATAGTGTGCGCCGGGGCTATCGGCGTGCGCGAGCACGGCTACTGGGGTGGAGTCATCGGCAGCAATTTTACCCAACAAGAAGGAGCGCACCGCCGCCCAGCCCGTGCCATAGCAAATGTACAGGTCCGGGCTACTTGCCGATGCCCCCAAGAAACTGACATCAATATCCTCCGGGAACTTCCCGCGCGCAGTGCCCAAGGTCCACATGTCACCGGGACGCGCGAGAGTCAGCATGGTGGAGGCGCCACCGGCGTCGGTGATGTGGAAAAACAGCTGCGCGGTGTCATCGGAAATATTCGCCGGAGTCAACAGTCGCCATGTGCCCGGCAGGTGCGCGGTGGTCACGGGGATGGATTGCCCGGGCTCAAAGTCCATGGGGAATGCAGATTCCAGACGCACCACGGCGGTCTTGCGGTTGGGGCGTTCTACCGCTGCCACCGTCGCCGTGTGGGCCGGCGGAATGCCTTCCCAATCAGCTTTGGAGGCCTCATCTTTCATGATGGTGCAGATGCTGCGCAGGCGGGCCGCGGCAGTACCGGCAAGCTCGGGCGAAAGCTCAAACAAACCCAAGCCATCAATCAAACATTGCGCAAAAGTGTCATAGACCTCCGGTGGAAAACCCAGACGGCGATGGTCACGGCCCAGCTGGGCCACCAGCGCATCCACCTTGGGTGCGGGGTTCTCCAACGCCCAGGCGATAGCCACGGTTAAGTCCACATGCCGCGATGCGCGCGCCGGAGCGAAGACCTGCCGGGCTTCAAAAATTTGGCTAAACAGCTGCTCATGGACAACGTCGCGGTAGCGCTCATCAGCCTCACGCAAAGCGTCGGCGAGCTCCCGCAACGTGGTCAAAGAAGATGTGCCTGTCACGCCGATCGATCGTACAGAGAATTAGTCAATCGGGTAACCGGAAGGACGGCCTTGCGTGTTTGGAATCCAGCCCAGGGCTGGAGCAACATGCTCGGCGAAGTTCTGCAGAATCTTCGTGTTCACATCCACGCCCATGCCGGTTGGGATGGCAATGAGCAGGCTGTCTGCTTCCATTACCGCTGGATCGGCTTTGAGCTGCTCAATGAGCACGTCCGGTTCATCGGCGTAGGTGCGGCCAAAGATGGCAGCGCCGGCCTCGGGTAGCATGCCCACCTGGTCAGTGCTGGTTTTGTGCAGGCCAAACATACGGCGGTCGGCGTCATCCACAATCGGGAAGATAGAACGTGAAACGCTCACGCGTGGGGTCCACTCATGGCCGGCTTCCTTCCATGCGGCGCGGTAGCGGCGAATCTGTTCCACCTGCACATCGCCCAGGGTTTCACCGGAGGTTTCAGAGACCAGCGTCGAAGACATCAGGTTCACGCCGTCTTGCGCTGCCTGCTCCGCAGAGGCGTGGGTGCCGGAGCCATAGAAAATGCGCTGGCGTACGCCAGGGGAGTGTGGGAACACGGGCAGCGGAATGCCCGGCTGGTACATGTTTGGGTATTGGCGCTCCAAAGGCGCTGCCGTGGTCATGCCGTGGCCATCCAGCGCATCCATTAAGCGCAGGAAGTTCGCGCGCGCTAAATCCGCACCGTTGGGCGCTTCAGCCTTATAACCGAAAGCCTCCCAACCGCGGTCAGCGGCCTCCGGCGCGCCACGGGATAGACCCAAAGCAATTCGGCCTTCCGCGATCTGGTCTAAAGACGCAATCTCTTCCGCGAGGTACAGAGGATTTTCATAACGCATATCAATAACGCCGGTGCCCACCTCAATGTGCTTGGTGGAGCCAGCAATCGCACCCAACAGAGGCATGGGTGCGGCTGCCTGTGGCACAAAGTGGTGCACGCGGAAAGATGCGTTGTTTACGCCAATCTCATCAGCGTTCTTTGCCAACTCAAGGTGGATCTTCGCCATGTCAGCGGCGTTAGGTTTGTTGTTGCCTAGTGCGTAGTGACCGAAACTTAAAAAGCCAAATGATTTCATAGCGTGCAGTCTACCTCAGATTGTTGATTTGTCACTTAAATGTTGAAGTGATTTCTCTCGCCGATTTGTCCTGTGTGGCACAGCTTATGCGCGCCCTCTTTATTGGCGCCGGAAGAATCTTGCGCCCCGCGGGCATTAGCGCGATAAATCTTCCGTAAGTGCTTTGTCTGCGCCTGAAAGTAGGGAGCACATTGCGCGGCTTTCGCCGTAGAGTTTTCCCAGTTAAGCAAGCTGGAACTCAAAGGAGAGATATTGTGGAAACAAGCGTAATCATGGCATTCGCGGCGCTGTCGTTGGCGTTGATTGCCGTTCCAGGCCCGGACTGGGCGTACATCATTGCCGCGGGCGTGCGTGGCCGCGTGGTAGGTCCGGCTGTTGGCGGACTGATGCTTGGATATGTCGTGATTACGGTTGTTGTCGTGCTTGGGCTTGGGCCGATTGCGGCTAACGCACCCCTCCTGCTTGTTGCTCTAACTATTGGTGGCGCGGGCTACCTGATTTATCTCGGGGTTAAAACCTTGCGCAGCACGGCACAAGTAGAAACCGGGACTGTGGCAGTCGTGCCAACCGGCGGTTCCTGGGGCTATATCCTTCGTGGTGCTGCGGTCAGCGGGCTGAATCCCAAAGGCGTGCTGTTCTTTTTGTCCATTTTGCCGCAGTTTGTGCGCACATCTAGTACCTGGCCGCTCTCCGTGCAGCTCGCTGTGCTGGGCGTGGTGTGGATTGTGATTGGTGGAATTTTTTATGCCTTGCTCGGCTCTGCGTTTGGCCGCGTAATTGGCACCCGGCCACGCTTCGCAGATATCACCACCCGCGTGGCTGGGGTCGCCATGCTGCTACTAGGTGTGGTCATGCTGGGGGAGAAAGCCCTGGAGATTGCGCATTCCGGCGGAATGCTGGCGTAAGTCCAGTGGACTTACGGGTTATTAAAATTTAAGGCCTATTAAATAGGGGGATGGTGCGCCACCACCGTCTTCATTACCATGGTGGAGGTCAGCCGCCCCGCGCCGGGCAGCACGGATAGCTTGCGGTCATAAAGTTCCTGGTAGTGCAGCTTCGATTTCGCCGCCACCAGCAGTTGATAATCAGGCTCGCCGAATAGGCGGTGGGCTTGCACCACATTAGGGATTTTGGCCAGGGCTTCTTCAAACTCCAGCACGGCTTTGCCGTTGCTCTCGCGCAGGGTGACAAAAACTAGCGCCTCGAACGGAAAACCCATCAAGTCATGATTGAGGTCGGCACTAAAACCACGAATGACGCCGGTTGCTTGAAGGTCCCGGAAGCGACGGTGACAGGCAGACAGGCTGAGATTTACCTTCTGCGCGATCTCAGTCATCGTTGCGCGTCCGTCTTGCTGCAGAAGAGTCAAAATCTCCCGGTCAATTGCATCCATGCCTACAGATTCTACAAAGCCGACAAGTGTTAGCTGTGCAACAATGCGATTATGAAGATTGCGCTTCCTTCTGACTGTGGAAATTCACCCCGCATGGCGCTGGTCGCAGACCTCGCCGTCGCATGGGCAGCCGATGATAAGGACACGCTAGAGCAGTGGCTTGCCGATGATCCCTCCTGGTCCACTTTCGGCCCCGCCTTACCGGAAACCGCGATTTCGGAAGTGGTTGTTCTCGGCGCAATCAATCACGGGCGCGCGGCATCTTGTGATGGTTATCTCGAATTTGCGGACCGCGAACAGCCGCGGGTGCGCTTCAGTCACGTGTTCGCATTTTCCTCCACCACTAAAACAGCCAAGGTCAAAGCGATACGCACCTATCTCACAGTCTCGTAGCAGAACCGTAACGATTGATCTGTGCGCCTTAGGACATTCGGTTAACAATCGTGGTTTGCGATACAGTACCTAATGACTCTCCTACTATCTAGGGAGAAATATGCAGTTTTTGCTGGTAATCCCAGTAGAAAACGCTCAATCCGTACATGAAATTCTCTAACACATCACAAGAGGGTGCTTACAAAGACTTATAACGTCTTTCAACGAAAGGAATAGGACACGTGGAATTCTCCCCCTTTGATCTGATGGTAGACGTCGGATTAATTTCAATCCTTCTGGTTATCGGCAACGTCCTGCGCCACCGCATTAAGTTTGTTTTCCAGGATTTGCTGCTCCCAGCACCTGTGACTGCGGGTCTGCTCGGACTTCTGCTCGGCCCAAACGCACTGGGCATTTTGAACTTCTCAGATTCGATGGGGGATTACACCACCATCCTCATCGCAATCGTGTTTGCATCCATGGCATATTCCATGGATGTCGGCGGCAGCATGCGCAAGGGTGCCCGCAATATGTGGGCATATTCCACCGTCATGTTCCTCGGCCAGTGGGGTCTGTTTATCCTGTTGGGCCTGTACTTCTTCCAGCCAGTCTTTGACACCCCAATCTGGTTCGGCATGATGTTGCCAGTCGGCTTCACCGGCGGCTTCGGCACCGCTGCTGCTGTGGGTGGCGCACTGGAAGACATCGGTGCATCGGAAGCTTCCTCGCTGGGCTTTACCTCCGCGACTGTCGGCACGCTTGCCGCCATCGTCGGTGGCATCATCGCCGCGAACTGGGCAATCCGCCGCGGCAAGGTGGCTGAGGTTCCATCGGAAGGCCTGCCAGATGACTTGCGCAAGGGCTACATCTCCAAGGTTGAAGACCGACCATCGGTAGGCAAGGCGACCACCAACCCTTCCTCCATCGAGCCAATCACCCTGCACCTGGGCTTCATCGTGCTCACCGTTGTTATCGCCTACGGCATCATCAACCTGGTCTCCAACACCTGGGAGCAGGTTTCCATCCCGCTGTTCGCTATGTCCATCGTTGTCGGTCTGATTATTCGCGCCATCATGAACACCATTGGCGCCAAGGACTACCTCGACCGTGAGACCACCTCTTCTGTCTCCGGTGCTGCGACCGACTACCTGATTGCCTTCGGCATCGCCGCGATTGCACCTTCCGCGATTGCTGCGTACTGGGTACCACTGTCCATCATGTTCGTTCTGGGCACCATCTTCTGTGTCTTCTTCCTCCTGTGGTTCCCAGCAGAGTTCTTCGGCGAGAACTGGATCGAACGCGGCCTCTTCGGCTGGGGCTGGGCAACCGCCGCTGTTGCAACCGGTATCGCGCTGCTCAAGATTGTTGATCCAAAGCTCAAGTCCGGCACGCTGTCCGAATACGGCATGGCCTACGTTGGCTTCGGCCCATTCGAAATCGGTATGACCGTCATCGCCCCAATCGCTGTGGTCTACGGATTCACCGCCGGCCTCGGCTGGGTCTCCGTGGTCCTTGCCATTGGCATTTACCTGCTTGCCAAGTTCAGCGGATGGATGCCGCCACGCGGCACAGTCTTCGCCCAAGGCATTGGGCACGTCGGGGAGAAAGCCCCCAAAAGCTAGCTTCTAGCACTTTCAACTCAAGCACTCAGGCACATCAGCCTGGGTGCTTTTCTGTTCCCGTGCGGGGGTAAAATCCAGCACAAATGTACCGAGTGGTCTATATTAAATGGAATAAACAGTCTTTTTTGGTGTTGAATCCAAAGGTAAGACGGTTTTCCCTACCTATTTCTCGAGACTTGAGGTTTTCTACCATGACTTTTACCCCTTATAAGAAGCTTGCCGCTGTGCTCGCAGCTGGTTCCGTGGCGTTCACTCTCGCTGCATGCGGTTCCGATAGTGGATCTGCCGCTGATGGTGAGACCACCCAGATTCGCGTCGGCACCTCTCCAGGCCCTTACTCTGAACTCTTCCGCGAGGGTATCGATCCAATCTTGACCGAGCAGGGCTACGAGATTGATTACACGGAATTTACCGACCTGCGCCAAGCTGACGTCGCCTTGAGCGAAAATGATGTTGACCTCAACGTCGACCAGCACACCGCGTACATGAACGTCTTTAATGATGAAACCGGCTCGGATCTGGCCAATATCACTGATATCCCAACCGTTGCGACCAAGATTTACTCCAATGACTTGAAGTCTTTGGATGATGTCGCAGACGGGCAGACCATTGGCATCCCGGATGATGGCTCCAACCAAACCCGCGCATTCCGTTTGCTGATTAAGCTTGGCTGGATCACGGTCAACGAAGACGCCGATCAGAACCTGCTGACCCCATCCGATATCAAGGACAATCCTCATAACCTGGATATCCAGCCGATGGATTCCGCTACCATCCCACGCGCTTTAGGTGACTTGGACTGGGGCGTTATCCCAGGTTCCATCGCATATTCTTCCCAGGTTGACCCAGCGTTAGCACTCGAAGAAGAAGACCTGACCGATGACCTCATCTTGCAGGCAGTTACCACTGAAGGCCAGGTTGATTCTGACTGGGCAAAGGCAGTTGCTGAGGCCTATCGTTCTGAGGAATTCCTTGATTTTGTAGCTGAGCAAAACGAGGATAACTACTGGTTCATCCCTGAGTCCCTGCAGAAGTAGAGCTAAATTATGGTAGCTGTTTCATTCCGCAACGTATCTAAAGTCTTCGAGAGCAAGGCCGGCGCAATCACAGCGCTTGACGATGTCAACGCTGAAGTCCCCGCCGGCTCCATCTTCGGAGTAGTCGGCACCTCTGGTGCTGGTAAGTCCACTTTGTTGCGCACCGTCAATGGTCTGGAAAGCCCAAGCTCGGGCACCGTGCAGGTGCTTGGCAAAGAAGTCACCGCCCTGGGCGGGGCAGATCTTCGTGCCTTGCGCCGTGACGTATCCATGGTCTTTCAGCACTACAACCTGCTTTATAGCCAGTCGGTAGCGCACAACGTCGGTTTGCCGCTGATTTTGGCTGGCACGCCCCGCGCGCAAGTTAAAAAGCGGGTCGCTGAAGTGCTAGCGATGGTGGGTCTTGAAAGCCGTGCGGAAAATACTCCGAAACAGCTCTCGGGTGGTCAGCGTCAGCGCGTCGGCATCGCTCGCGCGCTGGTGACGAACCCGAAAATCTTGATCTGCGATGAGCCGACCTCGGCACTGGATCCGATTACCACCAACCAAATCTTGGACCTGTTGATGAAAGTCAACAGCGAGCTGGGGATTACGGTGTTAATTATTACCCACCAGATGTCCGTGGTCTCGCGCATCGCGGACCAGGTTGCAGTGATGGAACGTGGCCGTGTGATCGAACAAGGTGATGTCGCGCAAGTCTTTGCCCATCCGCAGCAGGAATTAACCCGGCAATTTGTTGAAACCGTGGTACCGCAAAAGCTTCCACTCGCTATTGAGCAAGAGGTGCACAGCGGCAAGTTCAACCGCGTTATCCGCGCCGTGCACACCGGTGGGGCGGCACGCGACCTCATCTCGGATTTCGGCGCGCAGGGTGTTCACGCATCGTTATTGCACGCCTCTGATGCCGCATTGCGCAGGCAGTCCGTCGGCACGGTGGTCTTAGGACTCTCGGCACAAAACGCCTCGCTTATCGATGCCTCCCTGGCTTCCCTATCAAACCGACCCGGCCTGGATGTGGAGGAAGTGAACTAATGGATTTAACCGATATTTTCGATACTCGCGTCGGGTTGGAAAAGTACGGCGAGGCCGCTGTTGAAACCCTGTTCATGGTGGGCATTTCTTTGCTCGTCGGTACGCTTTTAGGTGCAGCACTTGGCGTTATCTTGGTGCTTAACCGACCTGGTGGATTGCGTCCTATTCGGTGGTTGTACGAAGTCGTAAACTTTGTGGTCAACACCGTACGTTCGCTGCCTTTCATTATCTTGATGGTCGCGATTTTGCCCTTTACCCGCGTGATCGTCGGCTCTTCGATTGGTACTACTGCAGCGCTAGTTCCACTGACCATCTTCATCGCGCCCTTTATGGCTCGTCTGATTGAGCAGTCAGTCCTAGACGTTGATTCTGGAATCTTGGAAGCCGCCGAATCCATGGGCGCAACGACCTGGCAAACCATTCGTTACTTCCTGCTTCCCGAGGCCAAAGCTGGCATTATCTTGGCGCTCACGACATCGACCATCACGTTGATTTCTGCCACTGCCATGGCAGGTACCATCGGCGGCGGTGGCGTGGGTGACCTTGCCATTTCCTATGGTTACCAGCAGTTCGACACCGTAGCTATCATCATCACCGTGATCATCCTCATTGTGGTCGTCCAGCTCATCCAAGCCTTTGGTACGTGGTGGGCACGCAGAGCCCGCAACGATTAGTTTCTTCCTAAGGCAAGAAACTACGGGATCGAAGCCGACTAAAAGCGCCTAGGATTTCTCCTGGGCGCTTTTCTTGATCCAAATGGGCTCAACTTTTTCCAAAATATTTAAACATGAGTGGAATAGACTCAACTTGGGCTGCGTTGGAACAAGTGAAGCACCTATGATGGAGGCTGAAGAAATAGCTAAAAGGAGAACTAATGAACTCATTTAACCCCACCACCAAAACTCAAGAAGCCTTGCAGCAAGCGCTTGCCAAGGCTTCCGCTAATGGCAACCCGGATATCCGCCCAGCGCACTTGCTGGCCGCTATCTTGGAACAAAAAGATGGCATCGCTGTCCCCGTATTGAAAGCAACCGGTGTCGATCCTGACACCGTGCTGGCTGAAGCACGCGCATTAGTAGATAGCTACCCCAAGGCTGAGGGTCAGAATATGGCCAACCCTAATTTCAACCGCGATGGTCTCAACGTACTTACCAACGCGCAGGAACTCGCCGGGGAGCTGGGGGATGAATACGTCTCCACGGAAGTGTTGCTCGCTGCTATTGCTGCATCGAAGTCGGATGCCGCAGAGCTGCTTGTTTCCCGCGGCGCTACCGCAGAAGCTATTAAAGGCGCATTTCCTTCCGTTCGCGGCGCTGCGAAAGTAACCAGTGAGAACCCGGAAGAGCAGTTCCAGGCATTAGAGAAATACTCCACGGACCTCACCGCGCGTGCTCGCGAGGGCAAGATTGACCCGGTTATCGGCCGTGACCAAGAAATCCGCCGCGTCGTGCAGGTTCTGTCCCGGCGCACGAAGAATAACCCAGTTCTTATCGGTGAGCCTGGTGTAGGTAAGACCTCCATCGTGGAAGGCCTTGCCCGCCGAATTGTTGCCGGTGACGTCCCAGAGTCACTTAAGGGAAAGACGCTGCTGTCTTTGGACCTCGGTTCCATGATTGCGGGTGCGAAATACCGTGGTGAATTTGAAGAACGCCTGAAGGCCGTCTTGGACGAAATCAAGGCATCTGAAGGCCAGATTATTACCTTCATCGATGAGCTTCACACGCTCGTCGGCGCGGGCGCTACCGGTGAAGGTTCGATGGACGCCGGCAACATGATTAAGCCGATGCTGGCGCGTGGTGAGCTGCGCCTAGTAGGTGCAACCACCTTGGATGAGTATCGCAAATACATCGAAAAGGACGCCGCACTGGAACGCCGTTTCCAGCAGGTCTATGCTGCTGAGCCTTCTGTGGAAGACACCATCGGTATTCTGCGTGGCCTGAAAGAGCGTTACGAGGTCCACCACGGTGTCCGCATTATGGACTCCGCGCTCGTTGCGGCAGCGGAGCTGTCGAATCGCTACATCACCAACCGTTTCTTGCCGGATAAGGCTATTGACTTGGTCGATGAGGCAGGATCCCGCCTGCGTATGGAGATTGACTCCTCCCCGCAGGAAATCGATGAGCTGGAGCGCATCGTTCGCCGTATGGAAATCGAAGAGTTGGCGCTGAAGAAAGAATCAGATGCCGCCAGCCAGGATCGTTTGTCCAAGTTGCAGCAAGAGCTTGCCGATGAACGCGAAAAACTCGGTGAGCTGCAAGCCCGGTGGAATAATGAGAAGAAGTCCATCGACGATGTCCAGCAGGCCAAAGAGGAACTGGAGAACCTGCGCCGCGAGGCAGAAATCGCCGAGCGCGACGGTGACTATGAGCTAGCTTCTGAGCTGCGCTACGGTCGGATTCCGAAGCTGGAAACCCAGGTCGAGGAAGCTGAAGAGCGCGCGAACCAGCAGCACAACACCATGCTGGTAGAAGAAGTTTCTCCAGATGTCATCGCCGAGGTCGTCTCCGCTTGGACCGGTATTCCTGCCGGCAAGATGCTCGAGGGTGAAACCGAAAAGCTTCTGCACATGGAAAAGGTTCTGGGCCGTCGCGTGGTCGGGCAGTCTGAGGCAGTTACTGCTGTCTCCGATGCCGTGCGCCGTTCGCGTGCAGGCATTGCCGATCCGAACCGCCCAACTGGTTCCTTCCTCTTCCTTGGCCCAACTGGTGTCGGTAAGACGGAGCTTGCCAAGGCACTATCGGAGTTCTTGTTCGATGATGAATCCGCGATGGTTCGCATCGATATGTCGGAGTACGGCGAGAAGCACTCGGTTGCACGTCTTATCGGTGCGCCTCCGGGATATGTCGGCCACGAGGCTGGCGGTCAGCTCACCGAGGCAGTGCGTCGTCGTCCGTACACGCTGGTGCTTTTCGATGAAGTTGAGAAAGCCCACTCGGATGTCTTCGATATCTTGCTGCAGGTGCTTGACGATGGCCGCCTGACCGATGGCCAAGGCCGCACCGTCGATTTCCGCAATACGGTTATCATTTTGACCTCGAATCTTGGCGCCGGTGGCGACCGTGAGCAGGTCATGGCAGCAGTGAAGAAGGCATTCAAGCCGGAGTTTATTAATCGTCTTGATGACGTGGTTGTCTTTGAGCCATTGTCTACTGAATTGCTTGAGGGCATCGTCGATATCCAGCTGCAAAGCCTGGCGTCGCGTCTGGAGCAGCGCCGTCTAGAACTCGATGTGGATCTCTCTGCCAAGCACTGGCTCGCTGAGCGCGGCTACGACCCAGATTATGGTGCTCGTCCGCTGCGTCGTCTGATTCAGCAGTCGATTGGTGACCAGCTCGCCCGCGGGTTGCTCGCTGGCCAAGTCCGCGACGGAGATACGGTGCATGTCACCACTGCTGAAGACGGTGAATCACTGACTCTGTCCACCAACTAATCCACCCTTCTCTAGCGCGCAGAGTCCATTCATTGCGATTCTGCGCGCTAGCGCATTTGCGCTGCCGACTCAGTGCTGAGCTTATAGAATGAGCAGCATGAGTATTTTGGTATCTCCGCAAGCCCTCAATGATCTAATTCATCAAGGTCAGCGCTACACCTTGTTAGCCTCGCTGTGGGGAACTAGCGAATATGACGGCGCACAACAGTTCCAGTCTTTGCACATTCCTACTGCCCAGTATTGTGACACCGCCGGCGCGCTGGCTGGACTGCCTGGCTCGCGTGATGGCCGCAACCCGATGCCTGATCCGAAGCTGTTGCAAAAGCACTTTGAAACCTGGGGCCTGCGCCAAGACCGCCCCGTGATTGTCTACGACGAAGGCCGTGGACTATTCGCTGGCCGCGCCTGGTGGATCCTGCGCTGGGCAGGTGTAAAGAACGTGCAAATCCTCGACGGTGGCTTTGCGAACTGGCGCCGGCACAAACTGCCAACACTTACCGGCCCGGGCAATATCTCCGTGGAAACTGATCAGATCGTGGAGCCGCAGCCACAGATGGTCGCCACGATCGAAGACGTGAAGGCACATACCGGGCTGCTGCTCGATGCTCGCGAGGCCAACCGTTTTGCCGGGCGCCGTGAAAACCTGGATCTAAAAGCCGGCCACATCCCAGGTGCCGTCAACATTCCGGAGCGCAACTTCCACCACCCAGACCGCACCTGGAAGTCCAAGGAAGAAATCTCCGAGATTTTCGACCAAGCCGGCATCACCAAAGACAATGTCAAAGACGCCATTGTCTATTCCGGCTCCGGCAATCACTCAGCGCTGGCACTTGCGGCCATGGAACTTGTTGGTCTGACCGGCGCACGGCACTATGTCGGTGGCTGGTCGCAGTGGTCGGCAAATCCCGCTAACCCCGTAGAACGCGGAGATCGCACGGCAATAAGCATTTAAACCCCCTGCAGGCAGTAAAGTAGGGAAGCGATGGCTATTGTACTTCTCCTTCTCTCCTTGGGCGCAGCCGTAGCGGCTATTGCGCTGTGGCGCGCTGCCAACAAACAGGAACTGCCCGCGCCCGCACCAGCTGCGCAGCCAGAAATTGAGGCTGAGGCCCAGCCTGAGCCTGAACCTAAGCTCTCGTCGGAAGTGGAACCAGCACCCTTACCGGAACCTTTGCCAGAACCCATGGCGGAGACAGAAGCTGAGCCAGATTCCGAACCAGCGCCCGAACCCGAACCTGAGCCGCAGCCCGAGCATCACGCTCGCCTGATGCTGCCAGGGGCGCTAAAGCGCGAACGCCGGCACTGGGCAGAGGCGAAGAACTTCGAGTTCCTAAAATCCGATGACTACCTCGCAGATGAGTGGACACGCGGAGCTGCTGCCAGTGGTGCTGCCCCGCGCGATATTGTCGTCGGCAATGTCTTTGGCCACGAAATGCTGCTGATGGATCTTGGCGGAATTAACGTCATGGCCATGCGCACTGGCGCGGCTTCAGAAGAGGTCATTGATTTCCGCCGCGACAATGCCTTGACGCAAGAATCTTCCAATGACTTGCTTGAAGCTTTTTCCGCCGCAGATTTCACCGCGCTGGCTACTGATACCGCCGTGGCCCAGCGCATGCG